>NZ_AEPB01000018.1 GCF_000189395.1 Planococcus donghaensis MPA1U2
GGTTTTTGTAATTCATCACGGTTATAAAACGACTACAAAGATTAACGTGAACACTAAACTAGTAACGGTTGATATCACCCAGTAGTTTTTGTCGCGAATGTTGAGTAAAAGAAATCCAACGATAAAATTGATGAGTAGCATAGCGATAAACACAAGAGCAAGGGTAAGTGGTATATATAACATAGAGTGCTCCTCCGATCATTAAGATTGATGCTTCTTTAACTCCGACTGTAAATACGATTCTGATTTTCCTTTTGGAATACTCAGTGTTCCCAATTGTCATTTTTTATTTGTTTTCCAATATAAACAATTTGACCGACGTGGTAAGCGTAATGAGCCATTTGTCTTTCAATGGCTTCTAATACTGTGTGTTTTTCTCCACGAATGGTGATCCTTTTGAATAAGTCTTGGCTTTCTAAACTTCTCAATGTAGTAAACAATGTGGTCCAGCCTTTTTCCCAAACAATGATCAGTTCGTGTTTCGTTAAAATACCATCATCAAATTCCTGATCACGATTTCTAGTGAGTTTTTCTCCATCCGTCGTTAAAAAATCAGACCATCTAGATACCATGTTTCCACTTACATGCTTGACGATAATTTCTACGCTATTAAAAGCCTCGTTTAATCTCCAGTGTATATCAGCCTCAGATAATTGATTGATGGTTCGATCTCCAAGATCCTTAACGCTTTAAAACCTCTCTTGAATCACCTTCAAATATTCTTTTCCGAGTTCCATACCTACACACTCCTTCATTTTTATAAATGCCCAATTGAGGTGTTTTAGTGTTCAGAATCTATTGCAACATTTGTATTGTCTTCTATAGAAGCTAAAACCCATCACTGTCTAACTTCACTTCTAAATAGTAGTTCTTGTGTTGCTGATTTTGCACAATCACAAAGTAATTGCCTCTGCCAACATCATATCTAGTTCCGCCGTGAGACAAGTTATTGCTTTCGTAATAGTTAGTTACGATAAAATCTTTTGCGTAATGAAAGGCAGCCATTTCGTTTGCTTTATGTTCGTTTTCATAAAATTCGCTCCTGTTTTTTATTACACATTATATATACATTAAATTTAATCATTGAAAAATGTAAACGTATGTGACGTTAACTACTCTACTTAGAATAACTAGCCTGTCGGATTTTCCCTAACGCTAGTATGAAATGTTCCTGATTTTTTGATGCATTCCTAAATCGGGTGATCTATAGTACGCAATCTATATTTATTAGAGACAAATTTCGATACGTGAAAGACGCAGATTTCAGTTGTAAATAAAAAAATTGCCTGTTGTTCCGATATTGACTTTTCTTTTCATATACTTATACTTGATTATGAGAATCATTTTCAATAAGATTATTAAAAGAGGTTATATGGAAAGAAATTAATGGAATCAAAGTATATAAAATAGCGTTACGCTAATGCTAATAGATGTAATTTTGAAAGGATGTAAATGATGAAAAATATCGAAAAATATAGAAATGCGTTTATGGATGCTTTGGAATTGGAAGAAGACCAGGTAAGTGAAGAGTTAGCATTAGGCGAAACAAGAGAATGGGACTCACTTGGACATATGATACTGATTTCTACGATGGAAGATGTTTTTGATGTGTCAATAGATGCTGAATGGATGACAGAATTCGATTCGTACAAAGCCGGAAAAGAGCTTTTGAATCGTTTAGGAGTAGACTTTGTAAATGAATAGGTTTAAAAAGCTTGAAGAGTTTGGCACTCGAACCGCTGTATATGCGGAAAGAGAATACTCTTACGCTGAAATGGTAGAGGTTGCTGACGAAATCTGCAGTCATGTAGGTGAAAGAACGCTGGTTTTTTGTTTGTCTTCAAATAATAAAGAGTCTCTATTTGGTTACGTGGGCTTTATAAGAGGGCACGTTGTACCGGTCTTGTTAGATGCATCTATCCCCGTGGAGCGGTTGCAAAAACTAATCGAGCTTTATAAGCCTGCGTATATTTGGGCGAGTAGTGAAAACCAAGACCTTTTAAACGCAATGGATAGTACATTCGTGTTTGGAGATTACTCATTATTTAAATGTCCAACAGCTATTCAACATGAGCTTGCTGAAGATCTTGCGCTCCTTTTAACCACCTCAGGAAGTACTGGCAGCCCCAAGTTTGTACGCTTAAGTTACCAAAACATTTTCAATAATGCTGAATCTATCGTGAAGTATCTTGGTATTAAAGCAGACGATAAACCGATCACAACACTTCCTATGAATTACTCTTATGGTCTGTCAATTATTAATAGTCACTTCATTTGCGGAGCGACCATGATTGTCACGGATGCATCGATCATGAAAAAAGAGTTTTGGGACTTATGCAAAGAGCAGGGAGCCACAACTTTTGGAGGCGTTCCTTTCGTCTATGAGATGCTCCGTCGGCTGAAATTTGAAGAGATGAATCTTCCAAGTTTGAAAAAACTCACACAAGCAGGCGGCAAATTAAGTTCAGAACTATCGTCCAAATTTGCTGAAGTGTGTAGTCAAAAAGGGATTCAATTTTTCACTATGTATGGTCAAACAGAAGCAACGGCGCGGATGAGCTATTTACCTGCCGAAAAAAACCTTGATAAAGCCGGAAGTATTGGAATCGCCATACCCGGCGGAGAACTGATGCTGCAAGATGCTAATGGTACCAACATTACAACACCTCATGAAATCGGCGAATTGATATACAAAGGACCCAATGTTTCTTTAGGGTATGCGGAGTCGTTAGCCGATTTATCGAAAAAAGATGAGAACAATGGGTTGCTGCACACAGGTGATCTAGCTTACTTTGATGAGGATGGCTATTTCTTTATAACTGGACGAATCAAAAGAATCATTAAAGTCGCTGGAAGCCGCATCAGCTTAGATGAAGTGGAAGAACTTTTAACTGAGCATGGTCATGAGTGTGTTTGCGCGGGGACAGATGACCAAATGATCGTTTACACATTAAAAGAAGATCAGCTTCAAATTAAAAAAATAATGAAGGAAAAATTAAACTTAAGGGGCGTTAAGATTTTCAGAATTGAGGAATTCCCACGTAATCCTTTTGGGAAGATCCTCTATTCCGAGTTACCTACAGATAGATAATATACAATCACCTGAACTCGTTACAGGAGATGTAATAGATGTGATAAAACTTTATCTACTGAAAGTTGAAATTGAGTGTAGGTAAGGTAGTTGTTTATCTTATTTTATATAAAATCTTAAGTTTATTTTTGATCAGGTGATTGGATGACTTTTATATCAATTGAGTTTCTGTTATTTTTCGCAGGTATCGTTTTTACGTATTATTTAGTTCCACACAAGTGGAGATGGATTCTTTTACTAGCCGCCAGTTACAGTTTTTACGCTACGTTGAGCGGCTACTTCGTCCTGTTGCTACTTATCAGCACAGTGTTTACTTATTTTACGGGAATAGTCATTGAAAAACAGGAAACCAAACAACAGAAGAAAAGAGCCATGCTAGTTGGAATTTGCGTATTGCTGTTTTTTCTCGGCTGGTTTAAATATTTTAATTTTGTAAATGACTCGATTCGAGCCATTTCAACATACATGAATTGGAATTATGCCATACCCTATCAAGAGATTATCCTGCCTTTAGCCATTTCTTTTTATACCTTTCAGGCAGTCAGTTATCTTGTCGACATCTCTAGAGGCAAGCAAAAAGCAGAAAGACATTACGGTTATTTCTCCATCTATTTTGCGTTTTTCCCGCAATTGGTTGCCGGACCGATTGAACGTGCGAAGAAATTGCTTCCTCAATTCAAAGTTGAACAAACGTTAAACTATGACAATATAAGCTATGGGATGAAGCGAATCGCATGGGGATTTTTCAAGAAAACATTGATTGCGGATCGACTCGCTCCAATTGTAGCGAGTGTATACGATAGTCCTGACCCAACCGGTTCACAAATTGTCCTAGCTACTGTTTTATTTTCGATTCAATTGTATGCTGATTTTTCAGCACTCAGTGACATAGCCATTGGTTGCGCACGAATGCTTGGGATTAGACTTACCGAAAACTTTAAGCAACCGCATTTTGCCACATCAATCGGAGATTTCTGGAATAGATGGCACATTACGCTTTCGACATGGCTTAGAGACTATATCTTTATGCCTTTATGTAAAGGAAAAAAGAAAAGAAGCGAAATTTATGTAGCTATCATCATTACGTTTTTAATAAGTGGCATTTGGCATGGAGCGGCTTGGACATTTGTGTTGTGGGGGCTAATTCACGGTTTTTACCGTGCTTTTGGAGATCACACAAAACATTTTCGTGGGAAGGTGGCGACATTTATTCGTTTGGATCAAAGTCCATCGCTGCATAAATGGATGAAAATCACTATTACTTTTCTTCTTGTGTGTTTTTCACGCGTGTTCTTCCGATCGGATTCCGTTACAGTCGCATTTGAAAATGCGCAACATTTCTTATCGCCTAGCTCGTGGAGCCCATCCGGAATCATCGTAGCGTTTGAGATGTTTTCACTCCTCGACTTAGTGATTTTTAGCTTTTTCTTTATCGTAATGCAGTTGTATCATTATATCGAAAGAAAAAATACGTCAACGTGGAACTGGCTATCGCAACGCCCGGCAGTTGCTCGTTTTGCCGTGTATGTATTAATCGTTGTATCAGTTCTGGTGTTTGGTGCTACAGGTCAAGGGTTTGTTTACGGTGGATTTTAATCGTAAACAAACTGCGTGCCAGTCCATCAGTTTAGTAAAAAGAGTACAAGATCGAAAGGATTTGCCATGGGCCGTTTATTCATTAAGTTAACTATAATCATCACTGTAGCTTTACTGTTGTTTATACCAGTCAATAACTTTGTAAAGCAGTCTCGGAGTTACAACATCAACGAGGACATCCTAACGTTTAAGAAAGATCCTTATCCCGTTGACATCATCAATTTAGGTGCCTCTCATTCCATGTATGGTTATTATTTTAAGCCAACGGGTTTGGCTCACTTGGATTTAGCTCTTCCGGGTCAGGCGCTCGAATACGACTTTAAATTATTGAAAGAGTATGGTGAGTATTTGAAATCGGATGGAGTTGTCATATTATCCATTTCTCAAATGACGTTCATAAATAGGGAGAACGAGGATGTAGACGAAGGACGTTATTATGAAATTTTAGATCGTACGCAAATTGAATCGTTTCGATTGTTGGATTATTATAAGTATATGTATTTTCCAGGCACAAATAGTGACAATTTTACTTCTGCGCTCTCAAGTAAATGGAAAGGCCTTAAATGGACTTCTCATCAATCTTGGGCAAATAATGGCGAAAATTATGCAGAAAGAAAAACCGAATACGTAGAAGAGCAATATAGAAAAGCAATTGAGCATAATTACATGGAACAAAACCTAGAGCGGTTAAAAGAAATATTGGAATATTGTCAAGAGCAGGGCTACGAAGTCATTTTAACTATGGAGCCCGTACACAAGACGTACCAAGAACATTTTGATGAAGAAGTCATGAATCGACTTGTTTTTCAGCACTTAAACACTCTTGAAACAGATGTGCCTTTTTTAAATTATATGAACGATGAACGTTTCACAGACAACAAAGAGTATTTTATCGATTCCGACCATTTAAACAGTAAGGGAAGAAAAAAATATTCGTGGATTGTTTACGAAGAGCTCAAAAGTTTAGGGTATTTTTGAGTGATCGTTATGTTTTATTGTTTATCGCTGCTCATTTGAGCGGAGACTAACATGGTTTATATTAATACTCCTGGAGGGCAAGAATTGACATTCAATTCTTGCCCTCCAGGAGATTTTTTTGTCTATAATGGCAAAAATTCGATGCGTTTAAGACAAAGATTCTTTATGGACCTTTTTAATTGAAGAAATGAATAGGGAGGTACGGGTATAAAAAGACAACTAGAAGATGAACTCCGACGATACTCCAAGCTACAAAGTGGTTCTCTATTTTTTGAACAACTAAAAACATTAATGAACCTGTTAATGCGGCTAAAAAGAAAAAAGGACTATTTGAAAAATCTGTTAAAAATTCGAGACCGATTCCAAGGATTATTCCGATACTTGAAAATATAGCAACCTTTTTCCTGGTAAAGACCGCTTTATTTGAATCGCGAATTATTATAAAAATAGCAATCAATCCTATAACATACCCAATGAAAGTTGCATACATTATAAAAAAGTAAAAGTAGTCAGATTGGTAGTGCGGATCAAATAAGTAAGTCAAAATCATGTATGCGGACACCGAAGAAATAATAGATGCGGAAGAACCTTTCAAATAATTGAGTACCATTTAACTTCTCTCCTCTAAACGATGTCATCTATTAGTCAGTATTACATGTTCATATTTAATTAATCGTTATTAAAAATGATGCAGTGCATGTGATGATTAGAGAAATTGCTAGTCCAATCTGATTTTTACTCATTTTTGAATTCTTTCGCGTTCCTATAAAAAGTGTAACAAGACCATAAAGTGTTCCACACGCAAAAACGAGGGGCAAGATTATCGAATCCAATTAAAAGTCTCCTTATGTTACAGGCTTCTTTATATGAAGATTACCTTTCGCAAATGTCATTATTAGTAAAATTAACATTTAAGTAAATCATGACATTATCAATGAACTATGTAAATGATTTTATCTACTAAGTAGTTACTAGAAGAGAGGATTGTCTTTACTTTTATCTACAAACTTAAGTGCTTTAGTACATGCTGAATAACCTCTTTTTTAATATTTTTTATTTTTTAAATAATACCTTGTATTATAGAGTAATATGAAATAAAGTAATATAAAGGGGTGTGAAAATGGAAATTAGTAAAGAGGTACTAAAAGGCCATATTGATACATTAATTCTTTCTCTTTTACATGGCAGAGATATGTATGGGTATGAAATAGCTAAAATTGTTCGTGAAAAAAGTGAAGACCAATTCGAGTTAAAAGAAGGAACACTTTATTTATCATTAAAGCGATTAGAAAAAAGTGAATGGATCACCTCTTACTGGGGCGATGAACAAGGACCAGGAGGAAGAAGGAAATATTACAAACTCACGCCTGTAGGTGAAAAAGGATTTGAAGAGAAACGTTCAGAATGGGAATTTGTAAAAAAACTGATGGACTTATTTTTAGAAAGGGGAGAATAGGATGAAACAAATAGAAGCGTATGTTGAGGAATTGTATCAAGGTGTCGGTGGAAACAAAAAAGAGATTAATGAGTCAAAAAAAGAAATGAAAAGCCACTTATTAGAAGCTGTTCATGAGTTGAAACAAGAAGGAAAATCAGAAAAAGAAGCAATTCAACTTGCTATTGAACGTTTTGGTGGAGAACAAGAAATGCGTTCGGTAGTTGGTCAGTTATTTAAGGCACAACGAATATTTGCTAATTGGATTCTCTATTTAGCCATAACCGTTCTACTGTTAAGTATTGTGGCAGTCGGATTACTTTCTGCATACGAAAATGAAAATGCCTCTGAGAATTCCGAAGTTGCTTCAGCTGTACACGAAATTTTAACTAGTCAAGGTTCGCTAACCGATTCAATGAAAACTGAAATTGCTGCTTTAATCGACGGAACAGATCAAATTTCAAAAGTTGAAATCTATAACGTCAGTGGTGTGGGTGTAAATTCCGTATTTGACTACGTAGAGAGCGCAAAACCTGAGTATCAATACAGTAAGTCTGTTTGGTCTCCAGATTGGCTACTAGCAAACTTTTACCCTTATGGAAGTGGTGGGGGGGATAAGTGGTATGTTCAAATGGAAACACGACTTATCGGCAGCTGGATGGGAATTATTTTATTTTCAGGATTAGCGGTCTATGCAACGCTATTCACAATATGGGCAATAATTAATGCCTATCATCACAGACGATTAAATATTGCCTGGATTATTGCTTTTGCTATTTTTAATGTAGTCGGTTATTTAGTTTATATTTTAGTAGGTAAGAGAAAAATGAGATATAACTAAAATTGTAAGCTTAGTCGTTAAGCGCATATTACAATTTCGAATCATATTTTGCATATAGTAAAATGAAACTCAGCAATCTTTATACCAAGGTGGCTGAGTTTTAGTTTATATGGGAAATTTATGGAACCAATTTTGAACTCTAATTAATATTAACATTAGAGGATTGTCGATACTATTGTCATTATCGCGCATGATCTTTCGCTCTTTTACACGTACCAGTTCTGTATTTACATAATGAAACCAACCTTCACTTTAAACCGAAGGAAAAAGCAGAAAAAAAAAAGAATAACTTTCGCTACTCTTTCTACTAGGAAATCTCTCCGACTGCAGTATAGTCACTTTTTTTCTTCCATTTCAACTGGTGGTTGGGATGAACTTAAATTCACATCCTTCATTCCTTGCAAAGTAAAAAAACGGACGGTAGTTGCAGTTATCCATTCTTCTTTCCCCAAACCTAAGACACCTTCAGGATCGATATCAGACGAATAATCCCGAACCATTATGGAAATGGATTGATTCTCAAGCTGCTTGCCAACAAAACCAAATTCGGTCTTGTAAAAATCATAAAAATAAGTGGTCTCGCCTAATGTTGCATGCCGGTATTCGATTACTAGTGATTGCTGGCTATCGAGATTAACGATTTCCGTGTAATTATTATCCATCCACAAAACGATAAAACCATGGAACAGTAGTATAGGTATACCAATGAATAGGATGGCAATTGTCCATACTTTAGAAAGTTTTGATTTAAAGACGATTACACTAATAATAACAATGTTTAAAACCAAAGGAATGACATATCCTGTTGGTTTTAAGAAGAGTAGAACATAATCTGTATAATGCATGACGATAAGGATGAAGTTCATAATTCCCAAAATGACGAGTATCCATTTTTCTTTTGTCATAAAATTCCCCATTCTTAATCACATAAATATTTAAAGCAACATGGCAGTAAGCCATGACGTCTACAGCTGAATTTTTGGTTTCTTTCTACAAATATATCACTTGGTTATAAAAATAGAGGAATGTCGATACTATCGTCTTTTTACGAATGATCTTTCGTCCTTTATTATTTCCTCCATAAAAATTTACACAATGAAACTAGTCTTGACATAGCAAAGGGAACAGCACAAATGAAAGAGCATAGCCACAGCTAATTTTCCCGAAAAATTTACTCAACAGTCGTACTTGTTAACGGAAAATGCACTTTCAATAAAAAAAATTTCATCCTTCAATAATGTTGTCTAATGCCTCCTGTATTTCTTTTTCAAAAGGAACACTATTTGAATTTACATCTTGCTCATGCACATAAAAAATAAGTATATTTCTCTTTTCGAACATACTTGCGGATATCAGATCCATTGTTGCAGTTTTTTCATCAAATTCTTTTTTACCTTTAACTAAATCATTTTCCGTTTTGAATTCGAAGATAAAAAATGGTTTTCCACTCACTTCATAAGTTCCTGGCTCTACACCTCTAAGTTTTGAACCAAAGACATTTTTCTTGAATTCAGCTTCTACCAAAGTAACACCATTGTCTTGCAATACTGTTACAACTTCTTCTTCTGTAATATGAGAGCTATCATTTACTTGATCAGGTTGACAGGCAGCTAAGAATAATAGCAAACACAAACTAAATATTTTTTTCATCACGTTCACCCCGCATGCTCTAATGAATTCGTAAATTCTTACAAAAAGAAAATGAGATTTCCTCCGCTAAATGGCCCGTTTGCTAAAGATTAACCTTTTTTAATTACATAATTATTTAACCCAGCATGCAAATAAGCCGTTACATCAACAGTCACGCTTGTAGTTACTTCTATAAATATACCACTTAAGTACAGAAAACAGAGGAATGTCGATACCAAACTCAAAGAGACATTAACCAATTTAATAAAAAAAGTTGAATTTTTAGTTAAAAACACAATTATTGTTATACTAGATTATAAAATAGCAAATAACATCTTAAATCATAGGTGGGAAATTATATTTTTAGATAGGAGTTTTTTATGCTAACTGGATTGGTCGATTTTAATGGGAAGACCTGTGTGTTTAAATTGGACAAAGAATCTTTCACTCTTACAATTGAAGATATTGAAGAAAGAGAGAAGCTTCCATCATTAATAGAAGCATTCATGCCTATAGTAGAACGTACAGAGGCAATAAAAGATTATGAAACTCTAATTGCAAAGGATTTTGAAAAGAGTAAAATAATTCATTTCCACATTAATTCACTGAGAGCAGTTGGACATAAGACGCATCTAGCTTCTCTAAAATCTTATATTATATTTGATGGTTCTGAGACTTCTTTTGATAGCCTACAAATACGAGCAAACGAGTTAGATTGGTTCCATGATATAGGAATAGCTCTTCATCAATATAAAAATTATGAAGATGGAGAAGGAGAACTTTTACTTTCAGATTTTGATAAAACAACAGAGGAATTTGAGTTTACTATAAGCGACAAACTAATAAAAGGGAATTTGAGTATAAGTAGAGAGGTAACAAGACAATCACAAAATCCTTTGATACTAAATTCAAACCTAGACTATCGTTTTGAAGAGACTACTGATATTTCTCTAGCCAGTGATTTAGTATCATTAACTCGAGATTTATTAAAATTCATTAGCTATAGAAAAAACTCACACATCAACAAATTGATATTGAAGAACCACTTTGATCACGAGTATTATTCTATTGGAGAATTACATATCAGAAACATTCAAACAGAGGAAAAAGAAAAGGAAAGTGTTATAAGGGAACGTATAATTGCCTACCCACTTTTAAGTTCTTCGTTTACAAAATTATTGGAGAAAGTATCCATGAAAGAAGTCTATCTAAGACATATTCCAGAGGATTTTAAATCGAATAATACTATTACCCCCGCTAGATTTATTATGGCAACTGCCGGATTTGAATGGCAATTTGAGATTTCTCATAAAATCAAAAGTGAAGAGAACAAGATGAAGTACGAAAAGGAAAGAAATGAAGTTTTGGAGTTCTTAGAAGGTAAATATAAAGAAACAACTGGTAAGGAAAAGAAATTCTTTAAAAACTCAAAAAGACTTTTTGAAGAAAATCCTTCTCAACTAGCTGCTAATATAATTTGGGCATTAAAAAAATCTGATGATGTGCTTAAAGATTTTATTAGAAGTATGTACAAAATGAATGAAATTCCTGAAGAAATTTTCAAACATGCTGCAATCGCTCAACGAATTGCAAAATATCGAAACGCTTTTGCACATGGAAATTTAGATCTTGAGTTTAACAGGTTAATTATCTTTGACCTGCCAGTATTGGAGTGGCTATACTACGCTATGATTTTAGAAGATATAGGTGTTTCTACAGAAAACGCAAAAAAATCTATTAACAACTTATTTGATCTTAATTTTAACTATCAATAATTTTTGTGATTAGGGGTGTTTACTGTAAAGAAGCGATATTATGTTACTTCAATTGTTAGGTAGCCAATGATATTAGAGGAATGTCTTTACTATTGTCTTTTTTACGTGTGATCTTTCGCCCTTTATTACTTCCTCCATATGAATTTAGATAATGAAACTAGTCTTGTTAAAGCAAAGGGAAAAGCACAAATGAAAATTCGAAATACTGATTACGAAGATTTTATGAGTTACCAATATTCAAACTAACTTTATGCAAAACTAATAGTATAAAATAGGCAAGTAAAGATGAATCCCTGCTAAATATGTAATAATTTACTAACTAATGATATTATAAAAAAAAGCCTCTTAGGGGGCACTTACTAAAATGTATATTCTTCTTAATTTTTTAGTGGTAGATGCATATATTATTTATAATGTGTTTTTTAAATTTGTACTGTAGTTGAAGAAAGAGAAGGCTATCTCCTTCTTCGACTAACACAACGATAGGCGGTGTACGATGGATTGCATCATTTGTGGTGAAGAAGTAGTAAATGAAAATGACCGGTTGCAAAAAAAAGTAAAAGATTATTTAAGAATAACCAACGAATTAGATGTAAAGCATCTTTGGATTAAACAATGGAAAATATGTTATGACTGTAGTGAATCGTACACGAATGCCAGTCTTGTAAATAATTATGAAGTTTTACAAAAGATAGAGGAACAGAAAAAGCGTAAAAAACAATTAGTAAAAGTTAAAAGAAAACAGGGACCTTCGGGAGTAGCGCGAGCCCATTACATTGAGAAATATATTGATTACGCCACGTGTAAAGTAGAAGAAAAAGGTCGAAATATAGCTCAACCCCCTTACTTGAAAAATAGTCAACAATACGATGATGCGTATATTACATATGTGAAAAGCAGTACATCTACAGCTGTATTGATTGTTCGGGATAGGGTGAAGGATATAGACACAAAGGGAAAATGGATTGATGTAAGGCATATGGAGAAACGATTTTCGTCTCATTACGATGGGGATTTTTCTTTTATCATTGTAGAATTGTTTTCAAGAAAACAAAAACCAACTTATCCGAAGAAAATGGAAGGAGAGACTGATTCCGATTACAAAAATCGGATAGCATACATTACTTGGCAAACTGCAACAGCAGACATAGATCATCAACGAACTCAAGGAATTAAGGGTGACGTATATATTGTATTGCCTAGTTTAAAGAACGAACATGAGGGCATGTATGATGAGCACTATATCGTATGGGATGATAAGCACCGGCACTTTAAAAGAGTTAGAGTAAGCAATCACTATGTAAATATTTTAAAGCCACCTAAATGGAGATACGATATCGTTGCAACACAAAAAATAAATCATCAACAGCTACGTTATATTGAGAAAAACTTGCGTCAAATCATAGGTAAAACCCACAAAAAAAATGGCGTGACTCTTTCCGTATTCAGCCCGCAACAGAAAAAAGGGACTGCATCAAAATACGAAAAGGGAGCTAAAAGGAGGAAGAAAGGGATAGGGAAAACTGATCCGCGCCCCGTTTAATAGTCAGTTTATAGAAAAGGTATCCTGCAGCTAGGTTACGATTGGATGACTTCGGTATAATGTCGGAGTCATCTTTTTTAGTTTTGTAAATAATTCAAACTTGGATAATAGAGGATTGTCAATACATGTATTAAAAATTAGCTGGTCCAAAGCGTACTAAGTATCATTGCTAAATAAGCGCCTTTTATCTATGTGGAGTAACTATAGCTATAGAAAATAACTAGAACGTTTCCTTTAATTTCTGAATTTTTGAGTGAGAAAATGCATATACATTACCAAATATATCGATTTTTTCTCCTTTTATACGTAACGCACAATCCTTATTTGATGCATAAATTTTCATTTCTTCAGATAGGGAAGACAGTTCGCTTTGAAACAAGGTCATGTTATTTTCAAGGTCAAAATGAGACAGAACGGAAAAATTGCCAAGTCCAAGTCCGTACTGAATAGAGGCTGTCTCAACTTTATAGCCAAAGTTTTTGGAGCATAACCATCTAGCTGACATATTAATTGCGCCAGCGCTTGCTCCGATTACAACGGCACTGCTTTTTCTGATCCAATCTGATAATTCATAGTCGATTAAAAACTCATTTTGTTTAAGCGTATCGCCACCTAGTAAGAAAATGACGGAAGCGTTCTGAATCAAGGTATGAGCAGCTTCTTTTTTTATACCATGATTGATTAAATAGTAGTCATCAAATAAGATGCCAGCATGGTCAAGCCATGAACGTTCAACAGTACCATCTACTTTAGCGTCTAGTGGAGTTGAGCTGATCATTACGAGTGATTTTCTATCCGTTATATCATCTCGCAACATTTGACTCAGTCGCTCAGGAAAAAAATCGGTAAACCAACCTAAATAATAATGAGTGTTCATAGATACCTCCGCATCAAAGTACAAGCTCTAGTAATTGACCAGCTTACATCTTCTTTTCTAAAACGATTACTCAACAACCGCATCCGTTTGTGGAAAGCTTTTCACCTTATAAATCTTGAGATAAACGAATCATATCTCTGCATTGAATACCGTTTTCAAAGATATTCTCAGAATAATGCCGAATAAAAAAATCCGTATCTATACCAATTATTCTAAATCCACATTTTTGGTAAAGAGCCAGTTGACCTACACTTGAATTTCCCGTTCCGATTTCAATTGTTTTATAACCTTTAGTTTTAGCTACTCTTACTGCATCCAAAACTAGTTGTTTGCCTATTCCCTTACCGTACTGGTCTTCAATGACAGCAACATTCACAAGCTCTACTATCTGAGGTCTTGTTGGAAGTAAGACATAAACACCCAAGGTTTGGTGTCCAAATTCAGCTATAAAACATTCGCCTTTAGTGATGTATTTTTCAACAATTTCACTCGAAGGATCAGCCAGTAATAATAATTCCATCGGGAGTTTTTCGCCTTTTCTCAATTTCCTTATATCCATTTTCATTCATCTAAATTCCTTCCAGTTATTTTTCAAGGCTCAGTAATATGGCTCATTTGTTGAAGATTAATCTCTCTTAATCACAATACTATTTAATCCAACATGCCAATGAGCCAACACATCAATAGCCCTCGTTGTAAATTCACACAAAAGAGCAACGTCTTTAACTTAATGCTCAATAACTATAAAAGTGTATTCTAAATGATTTCTATTTCTCTCATTAAATGTTCAACGAGTAATGGCAATTCTTTCAAATCATCCACTGTGAAATCAGCATCAACATTCGTCCATTGACTATCGTTTTTCCAAATCCCTTTCATTCCAATGTATTGTGCAGCCTTTACATCGTTTTCAGGATGATCTCCAACAAATACACTGTGCTTTGGTGATACATCAAGTTTTCGCAAAGCTCGATTAAAAATCTCAGGATCTGGCTTTTTGATGCCTTCCCACTCAGAAACTAAGATTACATCAAAATAGTTTTCAATTCCTAACGCCTTGATGTTAGCCATTTGGAATTGCCCATAACCGTTGGTGATCATACCGAGTAGAAGGTTTTTACTCTTTAAATCTTCTAACATCTGAAATAACTGATCGAAGGGGACACAATGGAATTGAAACTCACGGATGTAATCTTGAAGCAATTCCTCCCAAGTTATCGTGGAAATAGAGAATTCTTGAGTCAATTGTCGATAAACCGTGTCTTTCCAAACGTATCCACGCTTATCGAGTTCGATAAATCGAGTCATGTATTGTTCTTTCGGGACGTGACCAACCCATTTCTTCAATCGATCGTATTGATTGTCAATACATGCTTTTACTGAAGCGTCTCGATTTAACAAAGTTCCATCAAAATCAAATAGGACAGCTTTTATCATCTTTTCAACCCCTATGGCGAATTCTTCTTATAAATATACCATTCGGTTATGAAAACAGAAGATTGTCATTATTAAAGTACATTTGTTAACTCTTCACTTTATTTTTGATATATAGAGATAAGCATAAAAAAAGAGTGGCTCCAGTCCACTCTTCTTGCGGTTATTTCTTTTGCAATAAGATTTAGTAGTTAACGAAGAGCTCATTTTTCAAATCGTACGAATGTTTTTTCTGGCATTTCAATTTGATCAATATCAAACTCATTAAGCTTCAAGATTAAGTTGCTTGAGCGCTTCTCACTTTCCTCGCCGATCCAACAAGTGTAATGCTCAAAAAAATCACCTTTTTCAAGATAACTGTCCATGATTTCACAAAGCCTAATTAGCTTCTTTTTTGATTCAATTGATGTACTAGTGTTCGTAGATTTCGAAATTTCAATTCCCCAATCACTCGATACCTCATAGACATAGGGCGTGGTGAACTGATACTTCTGTACATTTTGACGGTCGAACTTGCTTGAAAAACAGTTATCAATGATTATTAAATCATTAGAATCAGGGTCACTAAGCGGTATTTCTATATTGCATCCAATATAGCCTGCTAAACTCATCTTCATAACCTCCTTGTTAAAAAGCGCCAATTTATTAAATACAGATCTTGCTAAAAAAAGACTTCAAAGAAACTTAAAATTGTTGGCAATGTATGTAGACACTTTCTATAAGTATACAGTTGGTTGTAGCAACAGAGGATTTTATACACTATTAAAACTACTTTCACCTCAAAACTAGAACAAAAGAGAAAGCAAAAAACGTTCACTCAACAATTGCACTCGAGAGTTGTAGAAATAAATTAATATTTATTTTTTCTTTAAAATAAATATTTCTCTAATGAAGGATCCTATTACTCCAGATAAAAAAATTATAGAGATTAAGTTTACAACTTTTACAAACGTATGAGGCGTGCTAATAACTTGAACACTTTGAAAAACTATAAATAGGCCGAAAATAATAGACATCACTATTATAAAATTAGGTGTAGCTTCACTTCGCTTATTCATTATTATCGCCCCTCGTATATACCGATTATTTAATATAATTACTTTCCATAAATATACCATTTAAGTATAAGAAACAGAGGAATTATCGATACCAGTAGAATAAAATTTCAAATAATTATAAGTCGCCTCTATTTAGTCCAGTAAATCTATCTAAGCAAAATCAAGAAAAAACAAGAAAACTTCAGTTTTTTTAGATGGGTTAATGCATCCTATGGTAGTATAAATAAATTATAGTCAGGAGGGATAGGATGGAAAATAAATCAGCGTGGCTACTTATTGCAATCGGGGCTTCACTATGGGGCGTTATCGGGGTTTTTGTCACTTACCTTTATGAAGTAGGATTTACGCCACTTGAAGTGGTTGCTGTACGTGTGTTAACAGCTTCTATCTTTATGGTTCCTTATGTTTTGATGAAAAATCGGCAGTTGTTCAAAATAAAGGTGAAGGATTCTAAGTATTTCATAGGTACCGGTATTATTAGTATCGTTCTCTTTAACTGGTGTTTGTTTAGTTCGATGAGAGAGTCTTCTATTTCGATTGCTTTTATTTTGCTGTATACAGCACCGGCGTTTGTGACGATTTTATCGCGAATCTTCTTTAAAGAAGCATTAACCGCTCGTAAACTCACAGCCCTCCTCGTTACGTTAATAGGGTGCTCGCTTGTTATTGGAATCTTTTCTAGTTCTACCGCATCCATTTCAATTTATGGATTAATCCTTGGACTCGGATCAGGATTTTTCTATGCCCTTTACAGCATATTTGGAAAAGCAGCCTTATCAAAATATGACTCGTTAACCGTTACGGTATACACGTTTCTTTTCGCGACCGTGGCTATCGTTCCTTTTAGTGGATTAGGTTCGAAACTTTCTACTTTGACGGATTTAAAAGTACTTGGACTGGTAATTGGACTTGGCTTTCTTTCGACCATGTTGCCATTTATTTTCTATACAAAAGGCCTTCAATATGTCGAGTCAAGCCGCGCCTCTATTATCGCAACGATTGAACCTGTCGTTGCTTCGGTCGTAGGGTTCTTTATCTTTAATGAAACCTTATCAACATGGCAATACCTCGGCATGATCATGGTGATCAGCTCGGTCATTATTGTACAGGAATCCAATAAACAAAAAGCCAATCAATCGCCCGCAGCAATTTGACCAAGCGGGGGCGTGATTTAGTTAAACAATCTCTTTACTACTCAAAAGGAGGATCTAATGAAATTTATCATGCTATTTGGTCCACAAGCTGTCGGCAAGATGACGATTGGACACGAACTTGAAAAAAACACTTCGTTAAAACTGTTTCACAATCACATGACCATTGAACTGTTGCATCCTTTGTTTGAGTTTGGTGATGAAACGTGGCGGCTTTCAACCCTGTTTCGTCAAGAGATCTTCAAATCGTTCGCCAATAGTAAGGAAGAAGGCATGATTTTTACCTATGTATGGGCCTTTGATTGCCAAGAGGATTGGGATTTTGTCGAACATACACGGGCGATTTTTGAAGCGGCCGGAGGAGAAGTTTATTTTGTTGAACTAGAAGCGGAAGTCACCGAACGTATGGAGCGGAATCGCTCGGCGCATCGCCTTGAACACAAACCCACAAAGCGAAACACCAGAGCATCTGAACTTGAATTGATTGAGTCGATGAATACCTATCGGTTAAACTCGTTGCCAAACGAAATTCAAGCAACCAATTATATGCGGATTGATAATACACATCTATGTCCCAAAAGCGTTGCGGTGAAGATTAAAGATCATTTTAACTTGTAAATGGCGGGGAAAAACTTTCGACTGTTTGTAAGCAGAAATAGATGTTATGTAAGGAGGTAGTTGTATTGTTAACGTATCCTGTATCTACTACTCGAAGTGAAAAAGTAGACATGATTGCTGTATTAAAAGAACGGTTATTGGCAGCTTACGGTGAGCAGCTACTAGCCATCGGCGTATACGGCTCTATAGCGTTAGAGACAGAAGGACCGTATTCAGATATTGAAATGCATGTGGTGACAAAAGAGTATCATTCGATAGAAGATCTTGAATTTATTTACGACAAGTTCAAAATCGAGATTGGTTTTCATGACAAGCAGGCGTTTTTTGAGAAAGCCAAAAAGATTGATGATGCTTGGGCGATCAAAGCCGGAGCGTTTATCCATGTTTTACCTGTATACGATCCTACAAACCTGTTTGAACAAGTGAAAAGCTTGCCTTTTGAAGGGTTGAGTTCATCTGCTCACCGTGTAATGAAAGAATTCATGGTGTGGGAGCCATACGAGACCATAGCAAAAATTCGTAATAGTTACCATAGCGGCAACCACAACTACATCCCACTTGGCGCAAACGATTTGGTATGGCAAACGGCCAAGTTAATCGGTCTTGCAAACCATACATACTACAGTACAAGAGCGAAAACTTACGAAGAATCCATACAGATAGAGTCCGTGCCTTCTGGTTACAAAGAAATGGTGCAGCACGTGAAAAATGGGCAGCTGATGGATACGGAAATGGTTTATCAGCTTTGTGAAAATTTATGGACAGGGTTAAATGATTGGGTGGAGTCATTGGGATTGGATTACCGGCTCAAAGAACTTCCGTTTTAGTGTTGGAGCGGGAAACTGTTTTTAATTTAGTAGTATTTCAAAACGGAGGAGCTGATCAAATGCATATACGGAATTCTGCAAAAGCGGTAATCGAAAAAGAGGGTCATGTGCTACTGACAAAAAATATAGACTCAGAAGGCATCTTTTATTTGTTTCCTGGTGGGGGACAAGAACACGGGGAAGTATTAGTCCAAACCATTAAACGAGAGTGCTTAGAAGAAATAGGGTACCAAGTTATAGTGGGAGAACTGTTACATATACGCGAATACATAGGTAAAAATCATGAACATGCGCATGATCGAGACTTTCACCAAATTGAGTTTTATTTTGTTTGTACAATTGATGCTCAAGCGGTAGAAGTGCCCATTCCGTCTAATCCTGATTCTCATCAAATAGGTAGTGAGTGGGTAGCAATTTCTAAATTACAAGAGTACCGTATATATCCGAAAGAAATCCGGTTACCGATCCAGCAGTTTGCTCATGCAAAGAAAATCGCTGTGTATTTAGGGGATATTAACTAACATAAAAGAGTGGATATGGTTTTTTTAATATAAATGTAGTTATCTACTTAAGGATTTACTTCTAAATTCAAAACAAAGCAACTAAATCAACAATAAACAAACCAAAACAAGAAATAAAATCACGTACCCGTAGCGAAGTCATGCGAAAGAGATAGGGTCTCCTTAAAAGCTACTGCCATCAATTGTAAAAATGCTGTATAGTAATGGAGGATATATAGAGAAGTGAAAGGTGTTAGTAAGATATGATGCAAAACCCGAAAGGAAGAAAACGGCTAGGTCTCGCATTGATCCTCAGCATGCTCGGAATTTTAGCGCCGTTGAATATTGATATGTATTTACCGGCTTTTCCTGCAATCGCTGATGAACTCGATGCACACGTCTCACTAGTGCAGCTTAGTTTGACTGCGTGTTTAATCGGACTCGCTGCTGGGCAAATCGTCGTTGGACCATTTAGTGACGCGGTGGGGAGACGGAAGCCTCTCATAATTTCCGTTATTTTGTTTGCGCTGTCGTCTGTGCTGTGTGCAGTTGCGCCGAACATTGAAACACTAGTTGCGGCTCGCTTTGTCCAAGGATTTACGGCATCGGGTGGTGTGGTGTTATCAAGAGCGGTCGTTAGTGATGTGTTTACTGGACGCGAAATGACAAAGTTTTTTGCGTTGTTAATGGTGATTAACGCAGTAGCTCCTATGGCTGCACCGATTGCGGGTGGCGCGATACTGGCTTTGCCGTTTGCAGGATGGGAAACGATTTTTTATTTTCTTGGATTGCTAGGCGTGATGATGGTGATCGTGGTGATATTGCGCTTACCTGAAACTTTGCCTCCTGAACAACGTGTGCCGAGTTCGATTAGCCATTCAATTCGGACGATGGGCAGTTTGTTTAAAGAACGCCCTTATATTGGGTACGCTTTAGTCGTGGGCTTGATCCACGGAGGTAGTTTTGCGTATGTTGCTGGGACGCCTTTTGTTTACCAAGAGATATACGGCGTTTCACCTCAAACTTTTAGTGTATTGTTTGGCATTAACGGCATCGCCATGATTCTTGGTAGTTTTATCATTGGGAAGTTTGGTGGCATTGTTTCTGAGCATCGTTTGTTACAAGGCGCGGTGGTTGTCGCAGTGAGTGCTACGTTTGTCTTGTTGATTATGACGATCATTCAAGGACCTCTCGCATCACTTGTCATTTCGATTTTTATTTACATGATTTCGATTGGTATGATTTTTACGAGTTCGTTTACATTGGCGATGAAAGGGCAGGGACATAGAGCAGGGAGTGCCAGTGCTGTAATTGGAATGTTGCCTTTAGTTATTGGCTCGCTTGTGTCTCCGCTCGTCGGAATCAATGAAACTTCCGCAATTCCAATGGGCGCTCTATTATTTGGAACGTCTGTACTGGGAATGATTGTCTTTTTCACTTTAACTGGACACCGACAGCAAGTCGAACAATGATGTAAATCAAAAACAAGAGCAGGGGAAATTCTTCTTGTTCTTGTTTTTTTGTGTTCATAAATTAAGGGAACATTCAATCAATAATCGCATCAACTGGTTTTATTTGGTATATTAGGTGTATTAGTGAAGAGTAAGCTATCCTAGGAGGGTTCTATATGAAAAAGATTATGGTGTTGATCATGTTACTTCTATTAACAGCATGCGGAAACAAGACCGATCGATACAGTTTTACAGGGAGCAGTGACAACTGGGATATGAATTATATTGTGGATGTTACAGGTGTTGACAGCCAAGAAAAGAGTGGAACGGTTACTTATACTGGCAAAGGAGAAGCACCTGAAACAGTGGATTACAAAATAACAACAACTTCTGCTGGATCCGATGGAACTGGAGTTACGTTAGAAAATGGACAGGGAAGCATTGGAACGGTCAGTTGTGAAGGATGTGCGGTTATTCAAAAAGACGATAAGATTCTAGTCGAACTTAGTTGGAATGGACAAACTGAGAGTATGATTTTAACAAATGAAAACTAATATGTAGAGATGCCGAAGTTTTTCGACTCATTGTTAGGAGGTCTTTTAATCGGTTTGTCTTTGGCATTTTGGTGCATAGGCTATGAGAAGGTTAGCTATAGTAGGTGTCGAAGAAGTGGTTGTACGCATTACCGAGACTGTGATAAAAATCGAAAACATCCGTAAATGGAAAGACGCTTATGTTGCTATCCGCAATTTAAGCGTCTTTTTTGTTTAATGTTTCCTAACACGAGGTATAAGGAACAAAAAAGCAAAAAGCTTGTCTCAATATTAGAGAGCGAGGGATATTCATGTTCGACAAAACAGCAGGGAGTTATGTCACCGAATTGCTGAAAGAGTGGAAAGTAAATCACATTTACGGGATGCCCGGAGACTCGATCAATGAATTGATGGAAGAATTGCGAAAAGAAGAAAGCATTCGTTATATCCAAGTTCGGCACGAAGAAACCGGTGCCTTAGCAGCCGCCGCTTATTCCAAATTGACTGGACACATCGGCGTTTGCTTGTCTATTGCAGGTCCCGGAGCGGTTCATCTGTTAAACGGGCTATACGATGCGCAAAAAGACAAAACACCCGTGCTAGCCATTATTGGACAAGTCGATAGTCAGTTGGTCGGAACAGATACGTTTCAAGAGCTTAAAATGGAATCTCTGTTTGAGGAAGTCGCTGTTTATAATCGGTCAGTTCAGCATGCAGAACAACTCCCAGATATGCTGAATCAAGCGATTCGTACTGCCTATGCTGAAAAAGGACCTACAGTATTGATTGTTTCTGGTAATTTGTTTAGCACGAAAATCAAACATGAAAAACCACTTACGTCCGCTATTTTTTCTAGACCGAATATACGAGCTTCTGAAGAAGACTTGCAAGACGCATTAAAATTGCTAAATGCCGCAAAAAAACCCGTGATATTGGCCGGTAAAGGGGCAAAAGGGGCAACGGCAGAAATATTGGCATTGGCAGAAAAGCTGAAAGCGCCATTGATAGCTTCTTTCCAGCGAAAGGCATTATTCCGGACGACCATCCACATAATCTCGGTCAACTGGGAAAGTTGGGGACTGATCCAGCTGAACAGGCTATGCAAGAAACAGACTTACTGATCCTAGCAGGTACTGCTTTTCCATACCGAGATTATTTGCCTGCAGATGTAGCTGCTATTCAAATTGATACAGATCCGAAAGTAATCGGTAAGTATTATCCGGTGTTGCTTGGGCTAGTGGGCGAACTGGCACCAACTGCTACTTGGTTGACTGACAGACTAATGGAAAAAGAAGATGCCTTTCTTTTAACGTACCAGCAAAAGCGTGAACGGTGGCATGACACGTTGCAACAGGACATGAATACAGAAACTCAGCAATTGCAGCCGCAGCACGTCATAGCGGAAGTGCAACGCATTTTACAAGAGAACGCCATCGTCTCACTCGATGTTGGCAGTATTACGTTATGGGTAGCGCGCTATTTGCAACTAAACAATCAACAACTCGTGTTGTCGGCGTGGCTCGGGACGATGGGGTGCGGCCTGCCGGGTGCCATTGCAGCGAAGCTGGCGTATCCCGACAAGCAAGTTGTGGCTATACTCGGGGATGGTGGCTTTTCAATGGGCATGCAAGACTTTGTCACAGCAGTTAAATACGACTTACCAATGATTCTCGTCGTTTTTAATAACCAAAAACTCCAATTGATTGAACACGAACAACAAGAAATGGGCAACAAGGCTACACAAGTCGACTTAGCAAATATCGACTTTGCCGTCTTTGCTCGTGCTTGCGGAGGAGAAGGGTATACCGCTAAAAGCAGGGACGAGCTGAGGCAGGCACTGACACAAGCGAAAGTTAGTCGGAAACCGGTAATTATCGATGTGTTTGTAGAAGACAGCACACCGCCTTCTTAAATCCAAAACAAAAAAGCGGAACGAATAAAATCGTCCGCTTTTTTATTTTGGTTATTTTTTATATACCGTGGTCAAATCGTGCAACTCTGCAGACAAGGGTCGACCAAAATAATACCCTTGTCCTTCATCGCAATTTTCACCTTGTAAAAAGGTCAGTTGCGTCGAGTCTTCAATGCCTTCTGCAACGACCGTCATATTCAAGGCATGTGCCAATGAAATAATCGTAGCGGTAATGGCTTTGCCGTTCAGGTCATTGCTGATGTCCCCAACAAAACTGCGATCAATCTTGATGCGGTCAAATGAAAATTGCCGTAAATAACTAAGTGACGTAAAGCCTGTACCAAAATCATCAATCGACATCGATACACCTAGTTTTTTTAACTGGTGTAAACTGCTTTTCAGAAGCTTCGTATCGACCAACAAAATGCTTTCGGTTACTTCTAGTTCCAACCACTGAGCGTTTAGTCCGGTTTCTTCGAGAATTTCGATAACAGTTTCGACAAAATCGAGTTGTTGCAATTGGATTGTGGAAATGTTGACACAAATCTTAATAGGTGGGTGACCTTGGTCTTGCCACGCTTTATTTTGTGCGCACGCTGTATAAAGTACCCACCGGCCTAGCGGTACGATTTGGCCCGTTTCCTCAGAAATCGGAATAAAGAAATCGGGAGGGATAAATCCGAGTTCCGGGTGGTTCCAGCGAATTAATGCTTCCATTGCACTCAATCGATTATTTTTCAAATCGATGATGGGTTGATAATGAAGAGTCATCTCTTGATTTGTAAGGGCTGATTTTAATTCTCTTTCAATGGTCAGTCGATAAGCTGACTGTTGGTCCAGTTCTTCAGAATAAACCGTATATTGTGCGATTTTGTGTTTTTTTGTGTAGTTCATCGCAGAGTCTGCTTTTTTGATCAATCTATCTACACTTTCATTCGCTTCACTGCTAAAGGCTATACCGATACTCGCAGTAATGGATACAGAATGCCCTAAGGCTTCAAATGGTTTAGCTAACACGTCATTAAATCGCTCTGCTAATTGGAATACCTGGTATTGTTCCAGCCCTTGTAAGAGTACCGCAAATTCGTCTCCCGCAAACCGTCCAACTGTGCAATTCGCATCAATATTTTCGGACAGTCGGTGTGCAATATCTTTTAAAAATTCATCGCCAAACTGATGGCCGAACGAATCATTGATCAATTTAAAGCGATCTAAATTCAAGAACAATACGGCGAGGTCCTTTTCATTGCGGTCTTTACTTTCGATCGCTTGCTTTACATGATCTTCAAATAAAGTTCGGTTCGGCAAATGAGTGAGGGAATCAAAAAATCCCATTCCTTCCATTAGCTTTTTATATTCTGTTTCTACAGTAATATCTTTAGCCATACCATAGGCACCTACGATGTTGCCACCAGATTTCATCGGAAAATTGGTTACCAGTAATGTTCTTGTTTCTCCATCTTTTCGAATCATACTGATTTCATAAGTACTCGCGTTGCCATTTAACGCGTTATGAAAGTGAAAAAAGGCTTTTGGTAAATCTTCTGAAACGATAAAGGGAGTGAAAGACAGTTGCAATATTTCTTCAGTGGTATAACCCGAAATTATTTCGCATCCCGGATTGGCTGATTGAAAATTTCCTTCCATATCAAAAGTAAATATCGCATCCGGGTTATAAGTAAAGAGCGAATCAAGTCGTTCTTCTTTTTCTTTTAATTTTAGATTGGCTGTTACTTCAGCTGTAATGTCGATCACCGTACCAAATAGCACGTTTTTCCCTTGCCACTTCTTTTTAGTGGAATGAATTTCAACATGAAGCAATTGACCATCACTTCTGTAAATCCTTACACGGTACCGTGCAAACGCGTCTTTGCTATCATACTCCGTAAAGATACGCTTTTGAATAACAGAGAAATCTTCTGGGTGAATTAAATCTTCTAAAGTAATCGATCCATTTAAAATTTCCTTTTCCTCATAGCCTACCAATTTACAGAAATGCTCGTTCACATAAGAATAAGCCGATCCATTTAATACATATAAACTGATGGGAATTTGCTGAACAATTTCATCAAACAAATCTTGATGCAACAAATCATCCGATGATGGTGATTCTTTATGTTTGGAGGTTCCCAATTTGTTATTGTCATTCTTCACGAATCTGGTCTCCTTGTCATCCGAAATTTTCTACCATCTTATCGTAGCGTCGTATACCTATATATATTTATGTTAAGTATGATAAAGTAATTTTCAAACTAATGCCATTTATATTTTAATTTAACTAATTTTATCAATTAAAGCTCTGTTATTTGCTGTTTACCCGATATTGCCTTGGTGTAACACCCACAATAGTCTTAAATGCTGCTTGAAACTGTGTATCGCTTTTGTATCCGATTTTAACAGCGATTTTCGAGACGGAGTTATCACTTGTACGCAACAAGTATTTCGCCGTAGTGATACGACAAGAGATGATGTACTGAAGTGGACTCATGCCCGTAATCTTTTTAAAAAGACGTGCTAATTGGTATTTAGTTAGGTTAAATCGAGCAGCAAGATCTTCTAATGATAGCGACTTAGCATGATTTTCCTCCATATAATGTTTAATCTCTTGAACCGTTTCTTCTAAATTTGAGTAGCTACATGATTCATGTTTACTTGCAGAGCGGTAAACATGTAATAGGATTGAATTTATTAAATGGTGAGCCATTTGTTTAGAATCAGTTCGTAGATACTCTTTTTCTTGTTGCAACTGCATAAAGAGCGTTTTTAAGCTGTCTATGGGTTTGATCGGAATAATAGGAGGCAAGTCACCGTAATTAGTGGAGTCTACCGGACAAAAGGTAAGGCGGTACCCACAATGCTTGTCAGAAGCAGTATACAGTTGCTCATGCCAAGAACCAGCTTGTATAAAAAGAACCGTTCCAGCGGGAGCTATGTAAATTTGTCCGTCAATTTTACAGTGAACCGTACCCGATAACACTAGAAGCAATTCTATCGTATCGGGGTGGTGGTGGAGCTGATAATGCTGCGATGTTCCGTATGGCACTGAGAAAGATTGAATGCTGTGAAATAAGATAGAATCCATGGCTAGAGGCAAATTAATCGCTCATTTCTTTTTCTTTAAGTTTAACAAGAATTGATAAGAAAATCTGTATAATACCGGTAAATTTAAAGATAAATTGAATGGTTGAGACAAGAATTAATAGGTAGATTTATTTTCACATACTAAATCAATCTGATATGAATATTCTGAAAATTAAACTACAATAATCTTTAAATAATCATAAAAAAACGAAAGAAGGTTGAGTCTGATGAAACAATTATGGATTAATCTACCTGTTCATGATTTAAAACGTTCAAAGGAATTTTTTAGCAGCATTGGCGTACCAATCATGGAAAATCGTCTTAAGACAGATCAAATGGTGGGTTTAGTAGTAGGCAATCCACAAGTGCAGATTATGTTATTTCTAGATGAGCAATTTAAAGGGTTTACGCAAAACGACTTAACGGACACAAACGAGTCGACAGAAGTATTGTTTTCAATCTCAGTAGATACTAAAGAGGAACTTGATGAGACGATCGGAAAAGTGAAACAAGCAGGTGGATTTGTGTTTGGTGAGCCAACAGAGCGTAATGGATTGTACGGCGCAGGATTTGCAGATTTGGATGGACATCGGTGGAATTTGCTGGTGATGTAGTTTAACGAAGATTGTTAGTTTACAGCTATTAAAATACGTGACCGTGGTTATTTGTATTTAGGTAAAACGAAATTTTAAAATAAACCTTACGGAAGAACTTTTTAGAGATAAAATTCTTCCGTAATTAAATTTGCTGAGCGAAAATAAAATTAGTAACAGCAATACATAGAAAACCACACACAGATAGCTAACCATAGAATTTAGCTTAAAATGACGTAAAAACGCTTAAAAATAGATTTTGTCTCACTGTCTTAAGTATACTTATTGAGTGAAACACTACTTCCGATAATTTATATTATGTCTACTTAAATTAAATTTATGAAAAAGAGTGCTTTTTGTGTTGGCCTCTTCTCTTACTTTATTTTCTAAGCAATTTTAGATATCTCTTCGATTTTAAATTTACAACAAACAAAAAAACTGCTACCTTTACTTAGGCTGCTAGTTTTTTTTGTTTTAATTTAAATCTAAACTATCTACATACAAACTATTCAACTGAGTTTCAAATTCGTTCGTCAAAACAATTCGTTTTTCTTCTGATAATTCTTCGTTACTCGTTAAACGATTTGCGGTCTCTCGAAGTGCTTGAAGTTTAAAATAAGTTGCGTCCATTACTTCAGGAATTATTTCTATTGTAGTTGGACCTACTGATGATAAAATCTCTTCGCTCTTTGAAGAACTCGACACATTAAGTTTTTCTTTTTCACTCAAACGGCTCCAGCTTTTATAAATTAACTGGATTGGACCTTCCGCTACTATTTCAGACGAATCTGCTGATAGATTTTCCTTTTTCCACATTTCATTTTCATTAGCAACGTCTTCTTCCGTTTCTTTAATTACGATTGTATTTGAATCTTCTACATTAACTTTTAAGATGATAAGAATTAGACCAATGAGAATAATGAACGGAACTCCAATAACTATTTTCCTTAACAATACAAATGCCACCTTTCATTCTATTTATAGTTAAATCTTATCATCTCCGAAGTTTTACGTGCACCAATTTAATCCATAATAAGGGAAAAACATTCCGATACAAATAACTAGTAATAAGAAATAAACCCACACCCTCTATAGGATGCAGGTTTTCTTACGTATTGCTGCGTTTCATATCACGTATCGCTTGAATCGACAATCGAACAAGCAATATGACACAAAGAAACAGTCCTGTATAAGCGGCTGTATTCAAGTACACAGCGTAAGCATTATTAATAAATTGTGCGATGGCTAGTAGTGCTGCTGAAATCAGTCCAAATGTGATTCCTGAGAACAATAACACAAACCGTGAGAACAGTTGCAAGATGAAATTGGCATTATGTTTATCCGAAAAGACATCATGATGGAGAATCATTTTGCCACCTTCTATGCGCTGAATCAGCTGATCGGCGCGTTTAGGCAACTTCATCAGCTCTGGGATTAATAACGCTAACTCTTCTTCTACTTTTTGTTTTGTTTCGCGTGGCTCTTTAAAGGGCTTTTTCAAGACAGCCGTTTTGTATTTTTTCGCAAACACTTTTGCTTCGGTAAACATATCAAATTTCGGGTCTATCGTGTGTAAAGTGCCGTCCAGGCTGATTAATGACCGAAGTGCCATTCCGACTGAAGGATAAAACGATAACCCGAATTCACGAACAATATCAAACATCGCATGAATCAGTTCTTCAGTTTGAATTTTATCGACATAGGCAATTTTCAGCAGCAATTGACCGACTGATTGTTCAAGTTTTTGACGATCAATATGGCTATTGTCTTCTACCAGTACATTAATCGCGTCACAAATAACTTCTGCATCGTTTTGTTGAACACCGATGATAAAGAGGTTTAATCCGTCTTGCTGTTGCGCTGCGAGACGTCCTACAGCTCCAAAATCGAGTAAGATGGGTTTGCCATCTTGTTCATCAATAAAAATATTACCAGGATGCGGATCGGCATGAAAAATGCCTGAAAACAGCATTTGCTCAAAAAACGAAAACAACACCGTCCGACCAAATTCTTTTTGATCGATTCCAAACTGATCAAAAACAGCTTGCCCACGCGAAATACTTTTGCCTTTAAAATATTGCATGACGATCAAATTATCGTTGCAATACTCCTGATATACATGCGGAATTTTCACTGGGTAATCACTTTTTCTTAACGCATTTGCGACTTGAATGGTATTGCGCGTTTCAATTTCAAAATTGATTTCTTCACGCAAACCGTTCGCAAAGCCAATCGCTAACTCACGAAATCCGATGTTTTCAGCCCAAGTGGATTTACTCGTCACCCATTCGGCAAACTCAACCAGAATATCCAAATCGTTGCGCATAACGCCTTTTACTTCAGGACGCAATAGCTTGACGACCACTTTTTCTTGCGTTGATTTCAATACAGCTTGATGAACTTGACCAATTGATCCGGCAGCCAGTGGTTCCATATTAAATTCCGAAAATACATCTTCGACTCCAGCAGCTAACGATTTCTTTAAAATGGCAGTTACTTGTTCACTTGTTAACGGTTTAACATCTTGCTGCAAAGTTTCTAGTTCTTCTATAAAAACTGGTGAAAACAACTCGGTCCGTGTAGATAATACTTGCCCGAACTTGATGAAAATGCCACCACTTTGTTCTAATGTATCGCGAAAAGCAATGGCGAAATCGCGGTTACTTTCCCGGTGACGTGCATAACGGATGGTACGTGAAAACCCGTTTCTAACGGCGATTTCCAACACTTGACTCAGCCGTTTTTGACGTCTCCAGCGGTGTCTCAATCGCTGGACGATGAACTTTTGACCCGTAATCCGTTCTCCACGCTCGCCAAGTTCCATAGGATCAAACAACTCGAAAAACAAATAAAACAGCATAGAAATGAGCAGCATGCTGCCGACCCAAATGATGGCGCTAGCGTCAGCGACGGCAAATCCAATTCCTTCGCTTAAAAAGTCCGTATGACGCAAATACGAATACCAATAAACAAAAGTCGTCAAACTAACACCTAACAACACAGAAAGAATTCTCTTAGTAAAATTGACTTTTGAACCCATCAATCGACCACTTACATAATAGATAAATAATCCGATGACCAATAATTCCAGCAGCATAATGAAGTAAATCATGGAAGAGATTCTCCTTTCATTGCTAAGCTTTGTTACGAACCTAGTATAGATATTGCCGAATGACTGTTCAGTAAATTTCTACAGCTTATTAGCAACTGGACTTGGCAGTTTCGTAAGTAGGTCGAGCAAGCCTGTTGGGTACAGAACGGTGTCATGTTGGTCTAACTCTTCAAGTGACACCCATTTTGCTTTTGTCATTTTGCCATCTTCGAAAACGTCAAAAACATCTTGGTCATAAAGAGCCTGTTGGTCAAACTCCACTTCGTAAACCAACGAAATTTCGTGAAAAACTTGATTTTTTAACGTGTAAATATTCTCTATCACGTCCACGTACTGAACGATCTTAATATCCGCACCAATTTCTTCTTTAAATTCTCTTTCTACTGTTTTAGCAGATGGCTCACCCAGTTCAATGGTTCCTCCAATTGGACGGTAAAATGGACCTTTTCCTGATGAATGACGCGCAAATTGTTGTTCCAACAAAACAGATTGCCCTTTTCTTAAAATTCCTAAGACATTTGCTCTAGGACGCAAATGTCTATTCTTTTTTTCGTCGTAATCAGCTATCGTAGAAGTGACAATGTGTAGAGAATCCCATTCCCCATTTGAAAATCGAACGATTGGATATGTTTTTGGGAAAAGCTGAAGATGAATGTCACTTGGCGTTTCTCCATCCTTGTAAAGTTGAAGTATCTTCTCTTGTAGGCTCTCTAAATAATTCAGCTTTTCTTCTAATAGCGCACGTCCATTTTCAAGATAGCCGGCGTGACTGCAAAATACAGATTTGAACGGCAAGGTCAATAACTTACGCAAAGATGTTTTAATACGCGAAATCGACTCTCCTTTCATCACGACACGTGATTTTGGTGTCACAAACAAATCGCCAGTAAACAAGCGTCCCGATTCCGGATGAAACAACGCGACATGATCATCTGCGTGACCCGGTGTATGAATCACTTCCCATTCAAATGTGCGTGAATTTATCCGGTCACCTAGCGCTTGTGTACGAAAAGCGTCACGATTTCCCCATGTGAGTTGTCGGTAATCTGGATACACGCCGTCTTTGTCCGTAATTTCTTGACCAATAGGATGAATGTAAAATGGCACTGGGTAATGTTGCTGAATCCAAGCGGCGTTCCCGGTATGGTCTTCATGGTGATGCGTCAAAACAACTTGATCGAATGATAATTTGGCTAATTCTTTTTTAAGATCGTCTTGCATTTTCTCGGCCCCAGTATCAATCAGCGTGCCGTCTACTAAAAAGAGAAATACTCTACTTCGGGTTTCTTCCAAAATTCCTTCTATGCACACAACTTGTTCATGTTCATAAACTTTTAGCATGTCCAGTCCTCCCTAAACGTCCACCAGCTTCTTTCTTTTCTAATATGATACAGACTTTGCGAGGTGTCTGCTATAGCGTAGCGCTTGTACTATTGACATTTCTTTCTTTTCTTGTTGACGGTTTTAAACTAATATGATAATTCCTTAAGTAGTTTGTTACATATTTAAGCGAAAACACAAATTTATGCGTTATTTTATTGTTTCTATTATCAGTTTATCCAATTGTCTTTGGTTGTTTACAACGACGACTTTTCCTGGCGCCGCTCCGAGCTGATGTAACGAAAAACAAAGCGAAGCGTTCTTCTGTGATACGGAATATCTAAAAAGATCACTGTGTCTGCCGCATGTATCGCCGTGTCAGTCCAACCTATGTGTACTCCTTCTATTATCCAACTAGGTTGCTCGAGCGCGGCTAAAAACTGAGCGTCTCTCACAGATTCCGGGTTTCGGATGTCCCCTTCTGTTTGACGGTGCCAAACAAAATTGTCCGTTTCAAAATGCGGGATGCAGAGACTCACGGACAATCGACGCGCTACCGTTGTTTTCCCGCTCCCTACAGAGCCGAGTATGTAAATCTTCATGACTCCGCCGCCTTTTTTACTCGTTCTATCAGCTCATTCACTTCTTGCTTACTGCTATTTTGCGCGTCAAGCTTTAGTAATGTTCGCCCAATCATGTTTGCCCCTCGATTTGATCCAAGATAAACAAATAATGTCTGATCGCTTTCTACTCGCTTTAACACAAAACTTAATCTAATGTGAAACAAGCCCGCAGGGACAAAATACAGGTCTTTTCGTTTGTAGTCCGGCAAATCTTCATACGCGGTCACTCTCATCACATAACTCACCACACGGCCTTTTATGCGGTTTTGTTGCGCGTACTTTGAACCTACTTGATTGGGCTGTCCTTCAATTAATTGATGCTTTTCAAGTTGTGGCATAATGGTTTGCAAGTGCTCATCTGAAAACAATGCCCATACTTTTTCGATGGGTGCGTTGATAAGTTGCTGTTCACTCCACTCGACCATTGCCTCCACACTCCTTTTATTTTTTCAACGCTTCGTCTCTTACGCGTTCCATAAACGTCGTGACGGTTTGCTTACGAGTTTTTTTACTTCCCGACAATAACATCGCCTTCCCCATTAATCCTTTGCCTTTATTAAAGCCTTCGTAAATAAACTTCGTTTGGTTTTCATTTTCTTTAACTAACGTAAACGAATAAAACACATCAAAACTTTGTCCCATTTCAAACTGAGTTTGTTTTAGCTTTTTGTCTGGCAAATCTTCATAACCTATAGTCTCCACAATATACGTTTGCAACTGCCCGCCTTCGTGATAACTTTGTGCATGTTTGGCACCCAGTTCATTGTTATTGTTTTCAAGTAAAATATGTTCTTCTATTTTTGGCATCACTTGTTTAATGTTTTCATCTTGGAACAAACTCCATACTTTTTCGATATTCGCGTCAATCTTCATTTCTTCTTTCCATTTAACCATTTGATAGCCTCCTCTAAATCTGTACTTGATAGTAGTATCTCACGCGCGTTCAGAACATTCACGTCGCTTGTATTAATCCCGCTCATTTTGATAATAAGGGATAGAACAGAGTGAGTGAATAAAAACGGCAACTATCCTGCATTAGCTCTCTACCTATACCGCATGGATAAAGAAACATCACCTGCTAAAAATCAATAAAAGCAGCTAGACAAATGACGTCTAGCTGCTTTTATTGATTTATGACCCGCTCATCACGTTCTCAAGATGACTCACCTGGTTGTAATTTTTGATCACCCAATTGTTTTGATCAAAATGAATATGACTAAAACAAGCATTCATCAATCTGGTTTTGCCAGAACCGATTTCACCATTTGATAACGTGCCGAGTAAAGCGTTAATAACCCCACCGTGCGACACCAGCAACACGCGTTTGTTTTTAAAACGATCATGTATGATTTCTAGTCCCGAAGACAAACGCTCAGCAAACAACTGATTATCTTCTTGGTTTGGGTATTCTCGATCCGGAAAGGTTAAAGCCCGCTCCTCGTAAGTCATACCTTCCGCATCACCAAAATGCTTTTCTTCAAACTGTGGCATTTCAATAAGCGGCAATTGCAAAGTTTCATTAATCAATTCCGCTGTTCGTTTGGCACGCTTGAGCGGGCTTGTTAGAAGGACATCCCAATTAGAACCACTCAAACCATGTGCACAACGCATAGCTTGTTGTATGCCTTCTGCGTTTAACGGAATATCGGTTTTCCCTTGAATTTTACCTTGTACGTTCCAGTCCGTTTCCCCGTGCCGAACTAAACATATCGTCGTCAACTACTTCACCTCTTTATTCATGCGAATGATTGGACTAGTTTAGCATAAATAAAGCACAGACTCACTTGATAAACGTTAAAAGCCCAACAAGTCAATCAACTGAAAGTCATTTAACGTGATGCGATTGCCGCAGCCTTTACATGTAAAACTCAATTCAAAGTCAATGGTTTCCGAATAAGCATTTGCTGCAAGTTCTTCTTCGAGTATGTCTTTACGCTCTTTGGCTGTCGTTGCTTTCCCGAGCTTATTCACTAACTCATCTTGTATATGTTCAATCACTTGGCTTTTCCAACTGACACCTACTTGAAAACTTTGCGATATGGAATGAATGCCAACTTCACCATTTTCACCAGGAGATTGAAATTTATCTGTCGTTCCGCATTCTTTGCACATGATTTGAACATCCATCTATTCTCCTCCTCTACTGCTAACTAAAAAACCTGCATAATTGTAATTATCTGATTATAACGAATAATTGTGGAGAAACTGTCGAGAAGTCGTTTTTTTTAGCTACAGTTATTTCATTTTTTTATGCCCTTATGTAAGAAGCTGCATGGAATCTTTTTAAACACCCCAAAAAAGCCTTCTCTTTAAAGGTCTCCTTGAAAATTGGTTCTTGAAATTTCCTAGGCTTGTTCTACCAACAGTTCCAATCTCTACTTTTCAGGAAGTCAACGCTAACAAAAACCGCTCCAAGTTTTACCTTAGAGCGGTTTTTGTTATGCGACTATTCTTTTTTTCAATGTCCCAGCAACAAGTGCTGTAACGATAGAACCAATTAAAATGGCTGCAATATACAATAAGATATTTGGCACGCCACCGTCTACTAAACCAATAACAAAGATCCCGCCGTGTGGTGCGCGTAATCCAATGTCAAACAACATGACGAGCGCTCCTGTTACAGATGCCCCTGCAACGGTTGCCGGAATAACACGAGCTGGATCTGCAGCGGCAAACGGGATAACGCCTTCAGTGATAAAACAAGCACCAAGGACATAAGCCGTTTTACCGGCTTCACGTTCTGGTTTTGTGAATTTGTTTTTAAACAAACTCGTTGAAATCGCTAAACCTAGTGGTGGAACCATACCAGCAGCCATAACAGCGGCCATAAAGTTAAAGTTTTGCGCATCTAACATAGCAAGTCCGAATGTATACGCTGCTTTGTTAATCGGACCCCCCATATCAATCGCCATCATACCGCCTAGTAGCAATCCAACCAGTACTAAGTTGGTACCCCCTAAGCTTTCAAGGAAAGAAGAAATCGCTGTGTACACTTTCGTTAATTGTGGATTGACAAGCATCATAATAATGCCGGTAATCGCGATTGCAAAAACGGGGAAAAACAACACTGGTTTTAATCCTTCTAAAGAGTTTGGCAAACCAGAAAACAGTTTCTTCACGAGAAGTGTTACATATCCTGCTAAAAATCCGGCAATCAATCCGCCAAGAAAACCAGAACCGCCACTTGCCCCTTCAACACCTGTCACCGTAATGGCGATCAATCCACCAATCATACCAGGTGCAAACCCGGGACGATCCGCAATGCTCATGGCGATAAACCCGGCGAGTACGGGAACCATTAAGAAGAACGCTTTCCCGCCACCTATAGTACTTAACATCGCCGCAAATTCATTGTATTCCGGACTGTCCGGATTTCCTGCATTGATGCCCCAGAAAAACGAAATGGCAATGAGGATACCGCCACCTACTACAAATGGCAACATATTGGATACACCGTTCATTAAGTGCTTATAAAAGCCACCTTTGGTTTCGCCTGCATCGCTTTCTTCTTTCGACTGAACATGCGTATAAGTTGGCGCATCTCCCGTCACTGCCCGGTTTAACAAATTGTCTGTTTCGTAGATGGCTTTTCCGACCGCTGTTTGAATAACCGGCTTGCCGTCAAAACGACTCATTTCGACTTTCGTATCAGCCGCTACAATAATGGCATCCGCTCCAGCGATGTCTTCAGCGGTCAACCGATTTTTCACTCCACTTGAGCCATTCGTTTCCACTTTTATCGAAATGCCTAATTCTTTAGCTCGTTCATTTAATTTTTCTGCGGCCATATACGTATGCGCAATCCCTGTTGGGCACGCTGTTACGGCTAAAATTTTCTTTTGAGTACTATCTACAGGCGTTTGGACGGCCGCTGTTTCTGGTTGATCAACAGCCGCTTCTTTTGCAGACACAATGTCCAAAATTTCTTGTTTTGTTTGCGCTGCCAAAATGTTGGTGCGGAACTTTTCGTCCATTAAAAACGTAGCTAAACGTGACAGTGCTTCCAAGTGATCATCATTTGCGCCTTCGCTCGCTGCAATCATAAAGAATAAGTTGCTCGGCTGACCGTCGAGCGATTCAAAATCAAGTCCTTCTTGAGATCGACCAAACGCAATCGCAGGAAACTGAACGGCAGAAGACTTGGCATGAGGAATGGCAATGCCATCACCAATACCAGTTGTACTTTGATTTTCACGTTCTAGAATGGCTTTTGTGAAAGCTTGTTTATCCGTTAATTTGCCAGCTTGGTCTAATTGATTGGCTAGCTCTTCTAATACCTGTTGTTTTGTTGAGGCTGCCAAGTCTAAAATAATCGTTTGTTCCGTTAAAAGCTGTGTGATTTTCATCCTGTCACATCCTTTTCTTCAAATGGGTGAACTTCTATTTGGTCTAGCAATGTTTCCACATCTTCTTTGCGGCATAAATCAGATCGAAACGCTGTGGCACTGCCACTTGCAACGCCAAAGCGGAAAGCTTGTGCTGCATCTCCAGTCGCTGCATACGATGCGATAAATCCGGAAACAAGCGAATCTCCAGCTCCCACCGTGTTAACGACCGTTCCTTGCGGGGCTTTGGCAATCAGGGCGCGGTCTTTCGTAACGAGCATGGCACCGTCACCTCCCATTGAAACAACTACATGTTCAGTACCACTGTCTACCAGTTTACGAGCGTAATGATAGACCTCTGTCAGATTGGTAATGTCTACGCTGAACAATTCGCCGAGCTCGTGTTGATTGGGTTTGACCAAAAAAACAGGCGCGGTCAAAATGCTTTTCAGCATTGGACCGGAAGTATCGAGCACAAAATGAATGTTTTTGGCTTGGCAGATGGTGGCGAGTTCTAAAAAATAATCTGGCCCAATCTCATTTGGCAAGCTGCCGGCTAAAACAAACCAGTCACCTTCGTTCATATCGCGAACTTTTTTCGTTAAAGCGCTTAACTGATCTACCGTTAACGCTGGGCCTGGACCATTGAGCTCTGTTTCAGATTCAGATTTAATTTTGACGTTTATCCGAGTGATTTCGGTCGTTTCAATAAAATCTGTTTCTACCCCTTCATTCGTTAAATATTCTTCTATATAATGTCCTGTAAAGCCGCCAGCAAATCCAAGCGCTTTGTTAGACACGCCGAGACGTTTTAACACACGCGAGACGTTAATGCCCTTGCCACCCGGATAGTAATGCACGTCGTTTGTTCGATTTAGCTTTCCACTGTCAAATTCAGAGAGATACACGGTATAATCAATGGACGGTGCAATGGTGCACGTGTAAATCATGGTTTCACGACCTTTACAATTGTCTTTTTTTCAAGTACAGCATTGGCATCTTTGGAAATTTCATCTACAATTAAGGTGGCACGTTCTAGATCCATAATTTTTGCGAAACTGATTTTATTGATTTTGGAATGATCAGCAAGTGCAAATGTTTTTCGTGATAAAGAACTGGCCATTTGTTTAACGGCAGCTTCCTCTGGATCGGGTGTAGTATAACCATATTTCGGATGGAAACCATTAATGCCAAGAAAACAAACATCAAAACGATAGTTTTGCAAAGCTTGAATTGTTTGAGAACCGACAAAAGCACCGGTACGAGGTTTCATTAATCCACCTGTTAAATAAGTGGTGATGCCTTGGTTATTCAGTGCTTCGACAAGTGTCAAACCATTTGTCACAACGACAAGATCTTTGTCTTTCAAAAATGGAATCATTTGAAAGGTCGTGGTACCAGCGTCCAAATAAACGCTATCGCCTTGTTGCACAAACGAAGCAGCGAATTTCGCAATTTTTATTTTTTCATCTAATAATTGTGTCGATTTGTCTGAAATGCTCGGCTCTAGCAAATTTTTTCCGGTTAGCGTCGCACCGCCGAAAACGCGTTCTAATTTTCCGGATTGTTCAAGGTCAACCAAATCTCTTCGGATCGTTGATTCGGATGCGCCCGTCGATTCGACAAGTTCTTGAATTTTGACTGTCTGTTTTTCTTCTAGTAGTTGCATAATAAAGAGATGTCGTTCGTTGGTCAGCAAGCTATCACCTTCTTTTCAATAGTTTAAAAGTTCTGTTAAAAAGATATTACTTGAAATCGCTTCCAAAATCAATCATAATCATTCATAAGCAATCAAAAAAAGTCATTTTATCTTCAAAAGCATCCGAAAGCCGTCAAAAACGGTCATTAGTTTATTTAAAATGACGCTACTTACAAGGAGGAATTTAATCATGGTCGAAAAACAATTCACAATTACAGATGAAGCAGGTATGCACGCACGTCCAGCATCAGCATTAGTAGGAGCGGTGTCAAAATTCACTTCAGACATCACACTTGAACACAACGGCAAAAAAGTTAACTTAAAATCAATTTTAGGAGTTATGTCTTTAGGAATTCCAAGCGGTTCAGTTGTAACAATTGCAGCAGATGGTGCAGATGAAAACGAAGCGATTGAAAGAGCAGGAGAAGTTATGGAAAAAGAGGGGATTTCAAACCAATGACCCAAACAATGTCCGGAATAGCAGCCTCAAATGGAATTGCCATCGCGAAAGCTTTTCGCTTGGAAAATCCGGAATTGAATGTTGATAAGCGAACAATTTCGGATACTGATAGCGAATTGGCACGATTAACTTCAGCGTTAGAAACATCTATCGCTGAACTTGAAGTTATTCAGAAAAAAACAGCGGAACAAATTAGCGAAAAAGAAGCAGCCATTTTTGGTGCTCACCTTCTCGTATTAAGCGATCCTGAACTTGTAGGACCGATTACCGAAAAAATCAAAACCGAAAACGTAAATGCCGAATTTGCTTTGCAAGAAGCAACGGATATGTTTATTGCGATGTTTGAAGCAATGGATAACGAGTACATGAAAGAACGCGCGGCAGACATTCGTGACGTCAGAAAACGTGTACTGGCTCACCTATTAGGAGTGACCATTCAAAGCCCAAGCATGATTTCAGATGAAGTCATCATCATTGCGGAAGATTTAACCCCTTCTGACACGGTGCAGTTAAATGCACAATTTGTAAAAGGCTTTATCACGGATATTGGCGGCCGTACGTCTCACTCTGCGATTTTAGCACGCACACTGGAAATTCCAGCAGTTGTCGGCGCTAAAAAAGCAATGGCAGATATCCAAAATGGCATGATGGTTATCGTTGATGGATTAGACGGAACGATTTTAATCGATCCAGAAGAAAGCGTCATCGAAGAATACAAAAACAAACAAGCAGCTTATGAAGAACAAAAAGCTGAATGGGCTGTTTTGAAAAACGAAGCAACGGTTACCGCTGACGGGCAAGCTGTCGAACTGGGTGCCAATATTGGAACACCAAAAGATATTACAGGTGTTGTTGATAACGGCGGCGAAGCGATTGGCTTATACCGTACAGAGTTTCTTTACATGGGACGTGATTCATTCCCAACAGAAGACGAACAAGTAGAAGCCTACGCAGCTGTTTTAAAAGGCATGGAAGGCAAACCAACTGTTGTTCGCACACTAGACATTGGTGGCGACAAAGAATTGTCTTACCTTGATTTGCCAAAAGAACTTAACCCTTTCCTAGGCTTGCGCGCTATTCGCCTTTGCTTAGAAATGCCGGATATGTTCAAAACACAATTGCGTGCACTTCTTCGCGCAAGCGTTCATGGCAACTTGAAGATCATGTTCCCTATGATTGCAACGCTTGATGAATTCCGTGAAGCTAAAGCGTTGCTATTAGAAGAAAAAGCGAAGCTTCAAGCTGAAGGCGTAGAAGTAAGCGAAACAATCGAAGTGGGTATCATGGTTGAGATTCCTTCAACTGCGGTGATGGCTGATACTTTCGCAAAAGAAGTTGATTTCTTCTCGATTGGTACAAATGACTTGATCCAATACACAATGGCCGCAGATCGCATGAACGAAAGCGTGTCGTACTTGTATCAACCATTCAATCCTGCCATCTTGCGCTTAGTCAAAATGGTTATCGATGCTTCTCATCGTGAAGGAAAATGGACAGGCATGTGTGGCGAAATGGCAGGAGACGAAATTGCGATTCCGATTCTACTAGGTCTTGGCCTAGATGAATTCTCGATGAGTGCTTCATCTATTTTGAAAGCCCGTGCACAAATCAGTAAACTTTCAAAAGCTGAAATGGCACAACATACAGACCGTATCCTAGCACTTGGCACTTCACAAGAAGTTGAAGACTACGTTAAACAACTACCAACAAAATTAAAAAATGAGCTAGGGAACCCACTTCCCTAGCTCATTTTTTATGGTGATTCTATTGTAATGCCGAACAAAATAAAAGTGACGAGTATTAACGGACCAAAAAAAGCTATTACTTTTTTTCGATTTCTATTTATTTTAGGAATCCACCTTAATACTAACGCGGGTTTAATTAGACCGATAATGAATAGCGAAATTGATAAAATCAATAATACCAAAAACAAATCCCCTTCTGTCTCCCCCTACCGCTGTTTTAAATGATATAAAATCTCTTTGAAGAATCTTTTAAATACTAATTTCTTTTAAAACCGTGTAAATAAAATCGATTTAACACGAATACGCATGAAAAATCTGAAACTCCCCATAAATTTAGTGAAACAAAGGGGAATTTCAGATTAAGTATCACAATCCAAGCTATGAAATTAACTCGCAATATAGTTCTTTCTTAAAAAGGATTTGTCGCCCATTGACTTGAAGTAGGAATGAAAATACGCGGATGCAATTTTAATTGCGCCACCATATATTCAGCCAAATCTTCAGGCTGCATGAATTTCTCTTTTTCTTCTTCCGTTTCGCCTTCTTTATACGTTAAATCTGTCACTACTCGACTCGGCGTTAAAGCAAATACACGAATATTATTCTTTCGAACTTCTTGAGAAAGCGACTCCGTCATTCCAAGAACTCCAAACTTGGACGCGCTATAAGCACTCGATCCAGCCGTTCCTCGCAATCCTGAACTTGAAGAAATATTGATAATATCTCCCCCGTTTTTTGCAATCAGTTGCGGTAACACAGTTCGGGTAACATAGTACATGCCCATTAAATTAACATCAATCATTCGTTTCCACTCTTCTGGTTGCAACTCCAAAAACGGTGCATACTTACCAATTCCTGCGTTGTTGATCAATATATCGGCTGTTCCGATTTCGTTCGTCAACTTCTCAATTGCTGCTTCTACTTGTGCTAAGTCAGATACATCTGCCACTGCATAAGCAACACGACCACGCAATGACTTAATTTCCGCGGCAAGTTTAACTAAATCTGACTCTGTTCGTGCAATCAGCCCAACATTAACTCCTTCGTTTGCTAAAGCCAATGCTGTGGCGCGACCAATTCCTTTACCCGCTCCTGTAATAAACGCTGTTTTCTCTGTTAATAATTGCATCTTTTATGTCCACCTCTCGCGTAATTCTCCCATGTTATTCTTCTTTTGTTATGTTGAACAAATTTATTGGGATGTTGTCTATTTTTTTATTTACCCTAAAGAGACCATTGCGTAAACAGAAGTTGCGTATTTTTATAACTGCTAAACCCTTCCCTAAACCCACAACATTATTCATTAAGCGAATTAACGAATAATATATATACCTTTTTATTCATAAAAGGAATAATGTCATTATGGGAAATTGATTTTGTTATTCACGTATATTCATTATAGTTATTCAAAAGAATTCTATTCATTCTATATTATTCAAAAAATAAATAGAATGAATATCTTGTAATTACCTGTATAGATACACAGTTGTTCACTTATTTTGAAAATGTATGCATAATACCCATGGCACTAACTTGCATATCTACTCGGATATAGTCATATACTTCATGGTCATCATTTACATCTTGTAACTGCAAGTACTTTCGCACGCGTTCGAGTAACCGCTCAGCCAATTGGTTGGCGTTCTGGTTACTAGTAAATGCGGCGTTTCCTTCTTCAACAAAAATCTTTAACCACTCTTTTACTTGCTGTAATGCTAGTTTAGGGTGATCTGTTTTGCCAAAATGCCCATAGTAAATAGTGTCTAAATTGGCTTTAGTCATGCGTTCAATTGCTTGGTGCATTTTTTCTGGATTGAATTGGTTAGGGGAAGTCGATGGCAAGAACAAGTCAATACCATCTCTTACTAATTGATCATAACGGACCCCCACCGTGTCTCCAGCAAACAATCCGTTACTTACAGGATCGTAAATACTAAAATGATGATTGGCATGCCCTGGTGTATCCCAAAAATCAAGTCGACAATTCAGACCAATTTCCAATTGGTCCCCTTCTGTTTTTACGAGCAAGCGGTCTTCTGGAATAGCAATGATCGGATCAAACAACTGATCAAATTGCTCTTTATAAACCATTTTTGCCCCCGCAATTAAACGGCTTGGGTCGCTTAAATGTCTAGCACCTTTAGGATGAACGATGACTTTTGCGTTCGGACAATCTTGCAATAATAGTCCCGCTCCTCCTGAATGATCCAAATGGACATGAGTAACAATTATGTATTTAACGTCTTCAAGGGAAAATCCTAATGCAGCCAATCCTTTTTTTACATGTTTGATTGAAGAACTAGGACCTGTATCAACTAATGTTAGTTCCTTCTCACTTATCACATACGTTCCGGTACGCTCTGGCAATCCTAAATCAAATCCATCGATCAAGTGAATACGATCAGTTAAACGAATTGGTTGTTTTTCTGCCAAGCTGTTCATCTCCTTTAGTTGAAAATATTCGTAAGTAAGCGCCAATCAGCCACAATACCCATTGATAGAATATTCTACCATTTAATTAAAGGTTTGCGGTCTTTTTAACAAAGTCGATAAAAGTTCGAATATACTTTAGTAAAAGTAGATGATTTTGCAATTCTCAAAAATTTTGCGTAGTGTTAAATTAACTTAAAATAAGCTACGCGAACAGGAGGAACGATTCAATGGATAGAGCTAGTGAGACCCAACATATATGGACAGACCAACAAGTCACGTCGACACTTCCTGTAAGAGAAACCAATAGCCATAAAGGAAGCTACGGTACCGCTTTGTTGGTTGCAGGCACAAAAGAAATGCCAGGAGCTGCGTTGCTTGCAGGACTAGGTGCTATGCGCAGCGGTGTCGGCAAGCTAGTCATCGCAACAGAAGCTGAAGCAGTTGCGATGATTGTACCTCGCCTACCTGAAGCAACGTTCTTACAAGACGGCTTAAAGCAAATCGCACATCGACAAACTTCAGTGGATACTTACCGCGCAGTAGCGATTGGCCCTGGCACAGAACCAGATGACTCCACAGAACAGGCAATTCACAACCTGTTAGAAAGCCATATGCCTCTAGTTTTAGATGCTGGAGCATTAAGTAGTCGTTCTTATCCGGATAGGCAGTCTCCCATTATCTTGACCCCTCACCTCGCTGAATTTTCGCGTATTACAGGGGTAGATGTTGAAGAAATTCAAAAAAATCGAGCGCATTATGCTACGTATTGGTCCAAAAAATTAGGGGTAACGATTGTTTTAAAAGGCCCACACACCGTTATCTCTTTTCCGGACGGCGAAACGTGGATAAACCCAACAGGCAATAGCGCACTTGCTAAAGGCGGTACCGGTGACACGTTAACAGGGATGATTCTCGGAATGTTGTGTTGTCATTCCAATTGGCAACACGCGGTACTAAACGCCGTATACTTGCACGGAGCCTGTGCAGATGACTGGGTGAAGTCTCGCTCCGCGCATACGATGCTTGCGCATGAATTGAGCGGTTTGTTGCCAGTTGTCTGGGCTAGATTTGAATCGCAATAAAACAAACTGCCGCTCGGTTAACCGAGCGGCAGTTTGAAAATCCGTATTTATTCAGTAGATTAAATAAATTGCTCTTCTTTAACTTTCTGAAGTAAAGCGGCACAACCTTCTGTGACCAATTCATATGTTTCTAAAAAATCACCTGTGAAATAGGGGTCAGGAACGTCCTTGGCATGATGAGTTAAATCTAAAAAGCGGAAGATTTTTGGATGAGCCGGCTGACCTAACATCGAGCGAATATCCGCTATATTGTTTTTGTCCATGCCAATAATATAGTCAAATCGTTCAAAATCCTCTGGCCGGATCTGCCGCCCTTTTAAGCCTTCCGCAGAAATATCATGCTTTTTTAAAATTTTCAATGTTCCCGGATGCGGGTCATGTCCGATATGCCAGTCTCCAGTACCAGCAGATTCTACTGCTATTTTTTCAGATAAATGGTCCTTGTTTACTAGCTCTTTAAAAACAGCTTCTGCCATTGGTGATCGGCAAATATTCCCCAAACAAACAAATAAGACACGAATCATGAAAATGCCCCCTTTTTTCGTATTATAACACCCGAATCAAATGCAGTGAACACGAAGAAAATGCTCTTCTATCTGGCACAAATTTCTCAACAAAGATAAAACAGCTTGCCCCATAAAAATGAGACAAGCTGTTTAATACCGGCAGTTAGATTTTAAAATGTCTTTTGCCGGTAGGCTTATTGCGTACTAGTTTTCCTTTGTAAATGACCCACAGCACATATAGAATGCCGACGATACTTAACGAAAATAAGATGACTTGGTACAAAGTCAAACTTTGCTGCATCATTGTTTCTGTATAGCGGACACAGTTTAACGTAAGGATCAAAACCGGCAACCATAACCAATTATTAGAAATTGACGCTTCCTCCCTTTTCAAGAGTGACCGGCTTTATCTTTGAAAGCTTCTAATCAACTCGACTCTTTATTTTAGCAAAAAAATAGGATAAATAAAGAGTTTTTTATTTTATTTTTATTTTCAAATTGAAATTTTCGTGCACATTATCACAGAAAAAAATAAACCGCTTATGACAAATCGGACTTGCTTTAAGTTGCCTTATTTTTTCGGGATCGGCAGGTGAATTTTTTTACACATGATTCATGTTTTAAGAATGAGCAATTCTGCTTTCTTGTTCACTGTTTAAAGTCTTTATTCATTTCAAAAGACAGTGATAGATCGCAAGTAAGTGGATGATTTGTAATGCCTTGTACGGGTATAGAGTTATTACACGTGCTTACTATTCAACTGACCATTAAATGAAAGGACTGATTTTTATGGAGACTCTTTACTTGATAGCCGGAATATTAGTACTTATTTTATGCATTATCGATTTTACTTGGACCACTTTATGGATTGATGGCGGAGCCGGACCCGCTACTAATCGTCTTTCTTCTTCTATCTGGAGGTTGATGAGAAAAATCGCAGACAATCATTCCAAATTATTAAGCTTAGCAGGACCACTCGTATTAAGTGCCACACTACTTATGTGGATTGTCTTATTGTGGATTGGTTGGACGTTAACATTTGCTGGCTTAGAACAATCCATATCCCCTTCTCACGGAACAGACCCAATTTCGTGGTTTGACCGCTTTTACTTTGCTGGGTATTTAATCTTCACATTAGGAAATGGTGATTTTAGCCCGATGGAAGGACCTGCACAAATCATCTCTATTATCGCAACAGCTACTGGAATGCTATTTATCACATTTGGTGTAACGTATTTGATCTCAATTTTAAGCGCAGTTACAATGAAGCGTTCGTTTGCGGTCAGTGTTCACGGTCTTGGTGAGTCTGCTGAAGAAATTGCAAGAAGTGCGTGGAATGGGGAAGATTTTCATGACCTCAATCTTTTATTAGCTAGTTTTTCAGAAAATTTAGGTTCTCTTGCCGCTCAACATGCTGCCTATCCTGTCTTGCATTATTATCATGCGATAAGCAATACAACCGCTATGCCAACAGCCATTACGGTATTAGATGAAAGCTTAAGTATTATCAAGTTTGCGGTTTTAGAAAAACATCACCCAAACCAATTACTTTTAAAAGAAATGCGCTCTAGTATAGATCAATATTTAGAAACACTTAACCAATCGTTTTTCAAACCATCTGATCAAATTCCACCTCTTCCAGATTTTAATTCACTTCAGGAAGAAGGCGTTCCTTTAAGAACAGACAAAGAATACACTTTAGCTTTTGAACAGCTAGAAAATCGCCGACGCAAATTACTCGGAGGTCTCGAAGCAGATGGTCGTCCATGGCCAACGGATATAAAATAAGCAAAGCGGTCGCAGCCTATATCTGCGGCCGCTTTCGATTTTCGGCATATATTTTGTTATATGGTTGAATTCCTTGGTATAATTAGAACAAAAAACAGAAAATTCTTTCACTTGGAAGGGGTACTCTTTTGATCCATTCAATTCCACTCAACTCAAACCATTTACATTCATCATTTAATCGGCACTATCAACCGATTTTAACCGTCAACTCAGGAGATTCGATTCAACTCAAAACTATCGATATTGAATGGGGATATTCAGCAGCTCCACACGAAAAACGAACAGTTTTCACATCGAGAGAAAATGAAGAAAAGCTTATTCATCCAATTATTGGACCCATCGCCATAGACGGGGCGAAACCTGGTATGGTTTTAGAAGTTCGGATAAATAAATTGGTTCCTGGTTGGTATGGTCGCAATTGGGCAGGTGGAATACCCGCTTGGCAAAATGACAAGCTCGATATTACAAAAAGCGCGCGCATCCAGCTTGATTGGATATTAGATGCTGCTCGAATGACCGGTAGTTGTAAAATCGGCCGACAAGAATTCAAGGTTGGTTTATCTCCTTTTCTCGGGCTCATGGCAGTTGCACCTGGCGAACCTGGAACTTTTTCGACAAAGCCACCTAGTTACTTTGGTGGAAATATCGACTGCAAAGAGCTAGTACCTGGCAGCAGTTTGTTTTTACCGATTTCTGTAGAAGGCGCTTTATTTTCATTAGGTGACGGTCATGCACTTCAAGGAGACGGTGAAATTTCTGGAACCGCAATTGAGTGCCCGATGGATTTAGTTGATATTACGTTGATTTTGCACAAAGATATGAAATTATCCATGCCACGAGCAAATACGCCAGCCGGATGGATCACTTTTGGATTCGATAAAGACCTCAATGAAGCAGCTGCTGTCGCTTTGGCTGAAATGGTGTCGTTTATGGAGCAGCTATATGGAATCACACGCACAGAAGCGACTGTCTTATCAAGTGTGGCGGTTGATCTTCGCGTTACGCAAGTCGTGAATGATGTTAAAGGCATACATGCCATCTTGCCTCATGGCGTGTTGCGTTAAAAGTCTTTCTGGAACTTTTTGTGGGGCCTCTCGTAAATAGAGAAAGAGGTGATGACAATGCCCAAGAAAATTTCTACCATCGCTTTATGGGTACTGCTGATGTTTTCATTGTTTCCTTTACAGGCTTTGGCTGTCGAGTATTCGATCTCTAACGTCACGATTCAAGCGCAAGTAAACGCCGATGGAACTGTAAATGTAACCGAAAATCATACCTATAGGTTAGAAGGTCAATTTAACGGCATCATACGCGAAATTATTCCAAAAGAAGGAACGTCAATTCAACAATTTAGTGCAACAGAAAACAACCGAAAATTAAACGTCGAACGGCAAGAGAATTTATACAAAATCTTTCGTTCAGGTGAAGACCAAACCATAACAATCGAATTGCGCTATGAGATTCATAATGCTGTTGAAAAATTTGAAGATGGCGCACAATTTTACTGGCCATTTTTTGATGACCGCAACGACAGTGAATACGAACAACTAGCTATTACCGTCCTGCCACCCGCTTTTGCAACAAATGTAGACTTTGTCGGCTATGACCAAGCCTACCAGACAGGTGAATTGCAAGACGGTGGCGCAGTTCGTTTTAATATGGGTACAGTTCCTGCCGGATCTAATGGAGATGTTCGCATCATTTTTGATGAAAAATTGTTTCCAAGTATAGCTCAACAAGACGGAACTATTCGCTCGGAAATAACGGATGACAAAGAGCGTTTAGAAACGGATGCACTTGCTTTTTCAGCAAAACAAAAGACCATTCGCTTTTTTGGAAATGGACTTGTAGCAGCTGCTGGCGCATTTTTAGTAGCACTTGTCGCTTGGGCATGGAACCAAGCTCGCCAAACCAAACTCCAAGCAAAGCCTGATGCTACAAAGTTTTATGTACCTAAACAAAAAATGAGCATTCCAGCAACATTGTATTTTACCAAGTCCTCCATATTAACGCCTGCTGTAACAGCAGCGGCTTTAATGGAGTTGGTACGCAAAAAGAACATCGAACAACTGTCGGAAGAAAAATTCAAACTACTAAATCGTCACACGGAATTTGTACATGAAGAGAAATTATTGGAATTGTTGTTTGATAAAACAGGAGACGGCGAATACTTCGAGACAACAGATCTTGAAAATTACACCAAAAATGAGTTGAATCACTCTTCTTATAACGATTCAATTGCCGCTTGGCGAAATGGCGTCGTTGAAGAAGTTTATGAAAACAACTTACATGACAAACAGCTTTTCCTTCGAGGAATTGCTGGATTTATTGGAACAGCGTTATTTGCAGCTTCAATTTATTTCGGGTTACTAGACCTTATTCCGTTGATGATATTCTCTATTGTCACCGGCATTTTCTTTCTTGCTTTTTGTTTCTATTCTCCAATTACTTACGAGGGACATGTTATTCGAGAAGAATGGAAACAAATGCAAAGAGCCATGGAAAACATGAATCAATCCGAGTGGAACCTATTAACGCAAGATGAAAAAATGCGTGCCTATAGCTACCTGTTAGGAACAGAAGAAAAATCCATAAACCAAAAAACGCAAAGTTTTACAAATGCCTATAGCGATGCAGCTTTTGCAAACTTTGGCTTGTTTTATAACCCTGTTCTACTGACTGGGCTATTCATTGCCGCTAATGCCAACACGACAGTCTCTGCTAGTGCCGTAGACTCTATTACTGGAGGCGGTGGTATTGGATCTGGCGGCGGTGGATCTGGTGCATTTTAATACGTATACTAGAACGGCTAAGATTTTTCTTAGCCGTTTTTGTTTTGCTTAAGTGATCTTAGGGAACTAGAATTTAAAAGAACTTTTCACAAATGGAGGAATTTTCCGATGTTGACAAAAAACTCAGCTTTACTCACAAAAGACGATTTTTCATTACGGACAGATTTGCCTGATTGGCTTGTAGCTGAATACAAAACTTTTCACGAAACTGTAACCGATAAAACCTTTCCTTGTTATTTCGGGATGAGCGGCGAATTAAAAGGAGAATTACGATATGCTTATATAACTCAAAAAGATTGGAGCAATTTACCTGCTGCTGTCGAATCGTTCTTAACATTATTTAACGATCCGAAACATAAGCGTCACGGCTTGTTTGTCTTTGTTGAACCGTTTGAAGAAGAAGGCACGCTCGAAGCTTACCGTAAACAGTTTTGGGACATCCTTCAATACTTACATGACGAAGATGATATGGAATGGCCGAAAGACGCGCCTCGCGACCCAGATCATTACTTATGGGATTTTACATTTAAAGGAGAACCCATTTTTATCTTTGGAAACACCCCGGCTTACAAGCAACGTAAAACGCGAGATCTTGGCAATGCCATGGTTCTCGGATTTCAACCTCGTCGTATTTTTGAAGGATTAAAAGGTACAGAAAAAGGCGGAGTGATGTCCCGCGAAAAAGTCCGTCAACGTGTGGAAGCATGGGATCATTTACCGACACATCCTGACATTAGCCATTTTGGAGATCCCGACCATAATGAATGGAAACAGTTTTTCATCGGAGACGATAGCGAACCTATAAAAGGAAAATGCCCTTTTACACATAAAGAAATGAAATAATATTTTACATCAAATAAAAAAGAGCCTTACCGTTTTTAACGGTAAGGCTCTTTTCATACGACTATTAACAAACATGCTCATCCTTGCAATGAGGCTGTTGTAGCTCTCTCATATAGTTCTACATCTCTAGTTACATGAAATGCTTCTTCTTGATTGTAGATAACTAGATCAAATAGTCGCTTTACAGCTTCTTGGCCTAAGTTTTCCAAACTATCTGATGTTCCAACTGACGTTAAAGCAAGCGCTGAATGTTGTGCCATTTCTGTATTCCCAATTCCAACGATGCTAATATCTTCTGGAATATGATAACCTGCTTTTTTGTAAAAATCCATAAATTGTATTGCGATTTCGTCTGTAGCCGCCACTATGGCAGTTGGCTTTTTCTTTAAGGCTTGCAAGTTTTCAAATGCTTCAAATAAAGAGAACTTGTCTACATCTGTCACCACTAATCGTTTTTTGCGGATTTTAAAATTAGCTTCTTGTAAGGCTTGGACAAACCCAAGCAAGCGATCTTTCGTAGATGGACTGCTTAGCGTCCCTCCTACCCAAGCGATTTCTAAGTGACTGACATCAATTAAGTGTTTAGTAGCCAAATAGCCTGCTTCGATATCGTTCAAGCCAATAGAATGTTGGCTCGCTACACCACTTGAGTTTAATGCAACAAAAGGAATGGTTGAATCAATTAATTTCTCATAAACTACTTTATCGAGTAAAGAAGGAATTATAATGATACCATTCGGATTGCTTGAAAGCACAGTTTCATATGTTTCAAGTTCACATGATTCAGCAATGAAATGAATATTCACTTGATAGCCTTGTTCTTGTGCTGTGCTAATAATTGCAGGAACCGCGTTCATATAAATCGGATCATCTACAGCACCTACAATTAAGCTAATCGTTTTTATTTTAACAATTGGCGAAATTGGCTTTTCTGATTCAGCAGATGAATAATTCAATTCATTCACGGCATTCATAACTTTGTCATATGTTTCTTTTTTTACTTGGTCCGGTTTATTCAAAACTCGTGAAACTGTTGTTTGTGAAACACCTGCATATTTTGCTACATCAGTAGTAGATACCATGTCCATCACCCTGCCTTCTATTTTTTATAAAAATATTCATTTTATATTCACCCATTCATTATAGCACGAGTTGCTAAAAGACACATCATCAGACCTGTTCATTCGACTAATTTATTCATATCGATTGTATTCCTCAAAGTGTTAAAGTGTTTATTCATTAATGCAGAATAGTCGGTTGAATGCTTTCCAAGCGCTCAACTAATGGATTATTCATTGTAATTCACTTACTGAAATACAATGAATAATTGAACAGGGTTTTCTGAAGCAGGCTGAATGATTCGTTTCCAGCAAAAGAAACTTGGACAACTTGTATAAAGCTAGTTTATTTGCAAACAAAAAATCCTCGCTAAATAAGCGAGGGTTTTTTTATTTTATTCAAATGCTTTAGGATAAACAGTTTTAGCGACAAGTTGAACTGCTTCGCCAATTCTCGGTCCAGGACGAGATGTGATATCTGAATCTAAGAAAAAGACTTGATCATTTTTAACCGCTTCGATATCACTCCACCCTTCACGCGCTTTTATTTCTGTTATTGGATCTTCTGTATAGGACACAGTTGTTGTAATGATTTCTGGATTGCGCTGGATAACTTCTTCTTCTGAAATTTTTGGCCATCCTTCAAGGTCACCAAATAGATTTTCTACTTTAGCGTGATTTAAAATTTCTTGTTGGAATGTTTTCTGACCCGTTGTGTAAAGTTCAGGAGACGGACTAATTTCAAAATACAATTGTTTGTTTTCTTCAACAGCGGCTACTTTTTTTTGCACTTCTTCGATTTGCTGTTGAATCGTGCGATTAATCTCTTCTCCTTTATCTTCAAGACCCATAACTGTTGAGATTTGCTCAATATCACCATAGACATCTTCAAAAGATTGTGCAGATTCGATAACAAATACAGGTATTCCTGCTGCTTCTAATTCTTCATATCCAGTAGGTGCACCTGTTGAATAACCGATGACGACATCTGGATCTAATTCAATAATACGTTCAGCATTAAAAGAAATGGAATCAGAAACGCGTTCCACTTCAGCTGCTTCAGCCGGATAATTATCGTAATCGGTCGCACCAATCACTTTTTCGCCTGCACCAATCTCATATAAAATTTCTGTATTACTTGGAATTAGCGAGACCACCGTTTCTGGTACTGTCTCAAAAGTTAATTCGTTGTCCAAATCATCGGTAACAGTATAACTTGTTTGTTTTTCTGCTTCCGTTCCCGAATCTGTTTCAACTTCTTCTGCCACGTCAGACTGACATGCCCCTAAAGTTAATGCTACTGTTCCGATTGTTAAGTACTTGATTAACGATATTTTCATCATTTATTGGCCACTTCTTTCTTTTTGGGTTTTGTTGGATAAGATTTGCTAACGAATGGAACTTCTTCAACGCCACAATGTTGATTGACATACACGGTCATTGTAAAAAGAACATTGGCTAAAAGGTGAGTGTAGTTGAACAAAATTTCCGGCACATCTCGCTCTAGGCTTACTTTATGCAATGCGCGAACGGACTTTTTCGCTTCACTTCGACAAATATGCAATACAGTCGCGGCATGTGTACCTTGCGGCAAGACAAAATTGTCGATTTTGTCTTTTGTGAAGTTTACATAATAATCATACATGTCACTTAGTTCGATTAAATCTTCTTCTTGAATGGCTAGCTTTCCTCGTACTGAGCCATTTAAATGATAAACTTTCGGCTGAAGAATTTGTAAATCTCGTTGTACCACCTCTACTTCTTTTGTTAAAGACAATGCTTCGCCAATACGCGTAGTCAATGAATCGGTCCGTATCTCAAAATCTACTGTAGACACTGCTTCACGCATAAATGGATAACAAAGATACCTCATGTCTTTTTTCATCTTTTCACCTCACTTTTATTTGGTGAAAATCACTGCATTGAACGCTCTCGAAAACAACAAAAAGCCGCCCTTAAAAAGGGCGGCGGCATAGCTATTTAGAGACATACTCCAGCAGTCAAAAATAGAAACGTTGCCGTATGATTCCCTTATCTTCCGAAGAGTAAAAATACGTTCAAAAAAAGGTAGGTCTCCTGGCTTGTGCATCGATTTACTTTAAGAACCTTCCCGTTTAGTTGCTTGCACTAAACAGTGGTATTTTCTTATTTCATACGCACTTACAGTTGCGGAAACAGCCTCGGAATTTAACCGAGTTCCCTGTTACGCTGACGAATCAGCACCTTTTTTCTGCATGATTATTCACTTATTTTCAGTGTATCATAGTTTATAAGACAAAAGACATACTAAAAATCGTTTATTCCTGATCCATCAACAGCTTTACTTTTCTCGGTTCTGCGAAAACAATTCGTTTATGCCATCTTAAATAGGTAGCATGTTCAGGTGACACCGGTATTTTCATGCCTTTTTTAAGGCGATAAATTGGATACTGATCTTCTGGGATTCCACTTGAGATATGAAGACGCCCCCCACCGGTAAAAGCAATATGTCCGGCTGAATACAATGCGCTATGATTGGCACAAAGTAATACACCATTAAATGGATCTAATCGTTCCGCATCTGAGCTATCTTTCCATGGTTTAGCATGTGTTGCTCTTAATACGTCGCTAATAGCTATCCCACAAAGTGGGCATTCTCCGTTCCAAAGTGGCAATAAGCTTTCTCTGAATTGCTCTTTGCCTCTGCGCATTTTCGTTTTAATTTCAAGTTCAGCTTCTGCGATCAAGCTGAGTAACGGGTTGTGCTCGGTTTTTTTAATCACTTCCATCGATAATTCGAGTTGTTCTACTTCTATAGTGAAAATATTTAACGAACTAATCAATTCCAAAAATTTTATCGCCAATTCTTCGTTACATGGATATAAATAACCCGAATTCCCGCCGGCATCTTCTTGGAACGCTGAATATTTCACCGGTAATAACGGTTCGATTTCTTTAAAAAACTCTTTGATTGGTAAAGGATTTTCTAATTCTCGGTAAACAGTGTATGCCACTAACGCCTCTTCATCACCTCTCGTTTGATCTTCAAGGTTTTTTGGCTTTGTACCTTTTACACAATCCTCACGTACGCGACTGATAGCCACGACAAACCCTTTTACATAATGAAAAACAATATCGCCTTTTTTCACTTCTTTCATCCGATTCCATGAATGTGGCACCATTCCCGACTTATCTATTTGCGGAGTCCAAAGTACCCCTGCATTCTGTTCAGCGTGATAAGTCTCTCCTTGCATAACGATAAAACTATTCATAACTGCCTCCTATTAATGGTCATACTCTATCAAGCTTTTATGTAGTGAAGCCACTTATTTTAACTATATTTACTTCTTCTATTTTAACCTAAATCCACAACTTATGCTTTCAAGATTCCTTTATCAAAAAAAACAACCACTAAAAGTAAGTGGCTGTTTTGCACAACTATAAAGCGCTAATTGCTTCTGCTTGAGTAACTTCAATATAAACCGTAACTTGATTTCTTCCGCTCCGCTTAGACTGAAAAAGTGCTTGGTCTGCTTCGCCGATCAGTTGATCCAAGGTTTTGTTAGCTGAGTATAAACTAATTCCCAACGAAACCGTTAAATTGCCTTTTGGTTGCAATTCTTGTCCGTCAAACGGATATCTCTCAATTTCTGTCCGAACTTTTTCAGCAATCTCTAAAGCTTTACGTTCATCAAACGGTTGAGCGATACAAATGATAAACTCTTCTCCACCGTAGCGTGCGACAAAATCGTTTGGTCTCGTATTGTCTTTCATCAATTGCCCAATAGAGCGAAGCACTGCGTCACCTTTTTGGTGACCATGTGCATCATTATAAGATTTAAAATAATCGACATCCAGCATAATAATCGCGATAGGCACATCGTTAGAAACGAAGGTTTGAATTTCCTTTCTAAAAAATCGCATATTGGCAAGCTGGGTCAGGGGGTCCTGATTTGAATGCACTTCGAGTTCTTTTCTCAACAAGACATGATAGTTTTCGCCATTTGTCATTAAGCCCATCACAAGTACCGCAATTCCTGCAAAAATCGCCATTGGGACAATAATCGATAAAGTTGCCGGAGTCGTAACGAGCATTAAAGCGGATTTGATTACTTCAAAAACTAGCAAGCCGATCATCATTCTTTTAAGGTCGATCAATGAAAAAAACTTATTCGTTTTTTGCTTATTGCGAAACAGGCTGCCGATGATTACCGGTAAAAGTATCGCTTGTAAAATTCCCATAATAGCCGTTGGTCCGCCTAAATAATAGCGAAATACAGATGGGAAGATAGAAGATAACAACCCAACCTTCCAGCCACCAATATACGAGATGAAGTAAAGTGCCACTTCACGTAAATCTAGTCTCATACCCATATACAAATAAGGTTTATGCATCACAGAGAAAGTCAAAAAACTAATAAATATGATACTCAAAAACACAAGTCGTTTAGATTCTGTTAGGTCCGGGAACCAAAATTCTTTTACTTTTAATGCGATATACAATAACGCAATGATTAATGCCATGTTTTCGAGAAAGAAAAAAAGCAATGTAGCCATAAAACAACTCCTAAAAACCTCTAATAGTATTAGTTTACAATTTATATGTCAAAAAATACAGATAAAATACATTATTATAGGAGTATTTTATTATAAAAAACTCTTTAGCAACCATTTCATATGGTTCGCTAAAGAGTTTAGATTAATTTCGACATATAATATTCGTTTACAAATTCGCTGTTTATATGGAGTGAATCTCGTTTTACCCCTTCGATTTTAAACCCCATTTTCTCATACAAGGCAATAGCTTTTTTATTTTGTGCAATCACCGTCAATTCAATTCGACGAAGTGCATTTGCGGTTGCCCACTTTTCCATCGCGAATAATAGTTTCGTACCTATTCCACTGCCACGAACATCTTGATGCACCCCAATTACAAGATAAGCAGAATGTTGTTTTCGTTTTATGTTTTCTCTAATTACAACTAAATAACCGATTAACTCATTTTGGTTTTCCGCTACGAACACCGTCGATTTTTCGTCCATCGACAAAAGACCTTTCTGAAGTTGTCCACTTGTAATTTTTCGTTCACCTGGTTCAAACAGCATAAGATTAGATTCTTCTACATGTTGCATGAGTGCTGCCAATTGCTCTGCATCAGCTTGTACTGCTTTTCTTATCGTCATGTTCACGCTCCTCACGTTTTTCAAATAACTTCTGGTTCCACTACTTGCTCTTTTTTAGATCCTCTCACAAACACCCCTGTATAAACAAGTACTGTCCCGATCATCAACAAAACACCGATGTACACGGACATCATTGTCGGAATAAGAAATGCACCAATGATTATAGTTGACCGCGCCAATAGATCTGCCCCGCTAAAAGAAACATTGGAAAAAGCGGAATACGATCCTCTCTTGTCTTCTGGAATCATGTTCGCCATTTCTGCATTGCGAACAGGAGAGTAAACCAGTTCACCGATTGTTCCGATAAAATTAAACAATAGTAATAAATACCAACTATTTGCGGAAGTGATGGTAATATAGCCTATGCTGTAAAGAAGAAGACCTGTTAACAAGACATGTTGTTTCGCAAAACGGTCTGTAAATTTATTGACCATAAATGTTAGACACACAACAAGTAACATGTTTTGAATATTCATCAAACTTAACATGCGCACACCTGCAACTTCAAAATCTCCAATGTTAAATGTTTCAAAGCTTTCTGCTAATCGGACACCAATATAGCTGTTTAATGAAAATTCTGCTGAAAAAATAAACATAGAACCAATCACTACTTTAACAAAAGGGCGATCTTGGAATGCAACTTTGTAGTTTTGCAGTAAATCGATTACAACGTTGCGGTGTTGTTGTTTTAAGCTTTGAACTCGTTCGTCATTTAACCAAATGTGATAAGCGATAGGCAAACACCCTGCTGTAAAGGTTAATACTGCAAATAACTCAATTTGGTGATTCAGATATAACAGTCCTCCGAGTGCTGCACCAATCGCCATTGATAAATTAACCATCCAATAATCGATAGCATAAATTGCTTTGCGGTTTTCCGGCGTGGTCGAATCGATAATGATGGCATGCATGGCAGGACGCCCAAGACTGCTTGTGACAATAAACAATACATAAGCGAATGCAAAAAGACCAATCCATCTATCTGTGGGGATTAAGCTAATCGACATAAGTAAAAACATAAGCGCACTTAGTGAAGACGTCGTTACCAATACTTTTTTTCGAGGAAAGCGATCGGATATATAGCCACCAATCATATTTACAAAAAATCCAATAAACACGGTAATGATTAAAAAGGAGCCTGCCCATACTTTGCTCATCTCTTGTGCGAAAAACAAAGCCATAAATGGCATGACCGCTGACGCTACAGCTCGGTTAAAAAAAGATGTGATTAAACGTACTTTAATATTTTGTGGATAGTCTTTCCATTTCATCTTGTCAGCCCCCTTTGTCTTATGTATATTAAACTAGACGGAAAACACTAAAAATAGACAATTTTTATAATTATGTCCACTTTTAAAAGGAGGCTTTATGGAACAGAGTCTTTTAACTTTATGGCAAGCTGTGCCTACAGGCAATGTAAAACAAGTCCAGCTAGCAGATCAGCTTGGGTTGAGCAGTAAACAAACTGCACGTCTTCTTCGTAAATGGTCAGATGAAGGATGGTTTACGTTTACTTCTGGTCGTGGGAGAGGCAACTCTTCCTTTATACAATGGCAGAAGAATGTAGAAGAACACTACGAAAAACAAATGCTTAAACTAATAGAAGAAAAGTCTATTGAAACTGCAAGTAAGTATTTATTATATGATTGGTCGCCAGAAGTTAAGCAACGTCTTTTACATAATTTGCGATCTAATTTTGGCTATGTTCAAAATAGTACAGGTAACAACGATAAGCTCATCATTCCAAGAAAATATCCATTCTTAACACTTCATCCGTTATACGCTGCAGATATTCACAGTGCAAATATGGTCGCAAATGTCTATAGTCGCCTCATTTCTGTAGATGAAAACGGGACTGTAACCCCTGAACTTGCACATAGCTGGGACGTCACAACTACGCATCTCCGCTTGTATTTGAGAAAAGAAGTGTATTTTCATGATGGCTCGTTCTTAACAGCCACAAATGTCGTAGACTGTTTAAATCGACTACGCCATGACCCTTCTTATGTCGACTTATGGAAACCCATCAAATCGGTATCAGCTAATGGAGCTTCTATTGTTGATATTTCATTTCCAAACGGCTGTAGCTATTGTTTGCATATGCTTGGCATGATTAATGCCAGTATTTATAAAGAAACACCTCATCAAACAATCGGCTCTGGTAGCTTTTATGTCTCAGAAAATAATGAAAGCAAAACCACTCTACAGGCATTTGGTCACCATTTTCAACAACGTCCGCTTATCGATCTTGTGGAATTTATACAAGTATCCGGAGATTTTGATATTGCTTATCGCTCTTCATGTGAAGCGATAGAAGAAACTTTTCAAGTAGAAAGTGATTCAGGATTCGGCGTTGTTATTTTAAATGCTTTTAAAAATTCACCAATCAGTCAAAAAGAAGTTCGTGATTATGTTCATTACGCCATTGCAAAGCATCGCCATAAAATAGGACATTACCACACCCGAGCTATGCCCAACCATTACAGCTGCTTAATCGGACAAGAGCAGCGACCTATCACATTGCCCTGCCCAAAGCGACCACATCTAGAGCAACCGTTAATCATTAAAGCGGCAAACTATACAGATGGTGCTACTCGTTGGCTAAAAGAAGCACTTGAAAGTGAAGGGATTTGGGTTGAGATACAATGGATGTCATTTCAAGATAAATTAACAGATACAAAGACAGATCAAAAAGCTGATCTTTTTGTACATGGTGAAGTATTTGAAATGAATCAAAATTTCTCGTTTTTTTATTTTTTAGCCAATGGCCATTCTCCTTTAGCGACCATTATGAAGTCCCAACCACGGTTTAATAATTATTTAGCACAATATGCGGCTACGCCATTTAATGAATGGACTAGGTTAAACCTGCAAATGGAGCAAGACTTAATCACTTCATCGATCATGCTGCCAATTTATTACGAAAAACGGCATATTCCCTTTTCTATCGATGTCATGAACATCACCATTAGCCATTTTGGTTATGTGGATTTTTCTAAGCTATGGGTTCGTCCAGTCAGGATAAACTAATACAAAACAAGGCCATCACGCAAATAACGTGATGGCCTTGTTTTAAAGAGCAGTTAAGTTAACCGTTAAAATAGCATAAAGACTTAAGCTAAGTATGTTAAACAGCACTAGGTTCAATTTCAAATCGCCTTTAATACCAATTAACGCTGCTCCTACACCTAAAATACTCAATAAGCTTGGCAAATACAAATGAACATTTAACAAAAACTCAAGCGGTCCCCTGGAACCAATGAATCGCTGCTAGGGCAAGCGGTAGCAAGGTCAGGAGACAAATGCTTGCTGAAATGCACGAAAAGCATTTCTCATTCATAAGAACACCACCTTTAACTGTTCATTCTTTTTGCCATGGCACCGAGAGTTGAAAACTTCTGTAGCTTACTGATATAAATTGTGAATCTGTATACACTGGATTGCTGAAAATCACTTGAAATCTATGTTTAAATACGAAATAACGATAAAAAGCTTTAATATTCTTTTGTATGATGAGAAAAAGTCTTTAAACCTATATAAATGGCTTATTAAAAGAAAATTCAGTTATCAACTATCACTATTAGACTACAACCATTCCTACTATTTGTAAACATAAAAACACTAATTTAATATTTTTAATGCACACTTTCTAGCAATGCTTTTCAAAATTTTGTATGCTTTGAATAAAAAAGAACCCTTAATGGGTTCTAAAGTGGTAAGTTGAATTTTTCTAGTAACTCTTTTAAAGCGGGTCTACTATTGCCATCACGTCCAACAACAACTTCTGCTGTGATCAAGGAATTTAACACTGCTTCTTCTGTAGCTTCTCCAACTGCTCTAAAAGCTTCGTCAATATCTTCTTCGTGTATTGTGTCGATCGTTAAAGTATGTTGAGGTTTTGTATGTGGTATTTTATTGGCTGTGGAAAACCCGAGAACAATCTCGCCGCTACCATTGGTAATAATTGAACCTGTTCGTGAAAGCCCTGTTACAGAACGTTTTAAAATCCGATTTAGTTGCCGTTCCGACACCGGCAAATCTGTAGCGACAACAACCATAACTGAACCTTTGTCTTGTTCTTTAAGTGATTGTAAAATTTGTTTTTTCAACTTTTTGCCGATAGGGTTTCCACCAACCGTTAAATCACTTAACATACCAAAGTTTGATAGTAAAAGTACCCCTACTGTATAATTTCCATTCGTTAGTTCGACCATTCGTGAAGCTGAACCTATTCCGCCTTTAAGTGAATAACACAACATGCCCCTCCCTGCGCCAACTGCTCCTTCTTCAAACTCTACACTAGTTTCTTCAAGTGCACGTCGCACATGCTCTTCTTTAACAAAGCGACCTCGTACATCGTTTAAAAACATATCATTGCATTCTCCAACTACTGGATTGACAGTGCCAGTTGTTCTGCCAATATCCTCGTTTTTATCTAGCATATACTCAATAACGGCATTGGCGGCTGTTCCAACGTTTAATGTATTCGTTAGCGCAATGGGTGTTTCAAGCACGCCCAGTTCAGCTAATTGAATGGTGCCCATCGTTTTTCCAAAGCCGTTTATAACATGACTCGAAGCAATTAATTTCTCATGAAACAAATCTCCTTGATGGGGCTTAATGACGGTTACACCTGTTTGCATATTGCCTCTACTTAACGTAACTTGCCCCACTGTAACACCCGCTACATCTGTTATTGCGTTTAATTTCCCTGTTTTCAACACGCCAATTTCTACACCGTAATCTCGAATTCGTTTTTGGTTTTTCAAATCACCACTCCTTGTCTTTTATTTTTTTAAATCCATTATGTAAAAGAGCTCTTCACCATCATACAACGAGCAAGTTAGTTGAAGGAGAGTTTTCTGTTTATTCTAGCGAATCGGCTATAGTAACTAGTCTCCTAAAAATTGCGCCCACGTGTTAAAATTCATTTATGTAGTAATCCATAAGGCAATAGATAACTAGTAACGGAGGTTGCATTTATCGAAAGTTTATATTTTGTACTAGAGTTCTTTTTCCTGTTATTGATCAATTTAGCGGTTGGTGCACTTGGTTTTATACCAAGTGTTTTAATAACGGCTGTAAATATTCAATCTTTCGGTCTTTATGGTGGTGCTTTTTTAACTTTTGTTGGTGAGATTGTAGGTGCTTTACTCGGATTTTATCTTTACCGCTATGGCTTTTCGAAAGTCGACCCAAAATGGATGCGGCATCGTTTTTGGTTAAAACTCCAACAACAATCTCCAAAACAAGTTTTTGGCATGGTTGTTTTACTTCGACTTCTCCCTTTTATGCCATCAGGACTTGTTACAGCTGGTGCAGCACTAACACCCATTAGCGGAAAGTTATTTTGGCTCGGAAGTACTATCGGTAAAGTTCCAGCCGTCATGTTAGAATTGGCTGCGGTTTACGGTATTACACAACTAGCTCCTAAAAGCGTTCAGTATGCGCTGTTTGGCTTTGTGCTATTTGTTTCACTCGTACTATGGTTAAAGTCAAAAAAGCAGAAAAATCCCCCATCAATGGACTGATTGATGGGGGTTTCTCTCTTTAATATACTTTGTCACCATTGAAAATCGAATTTTTCACAATGACATAATCTACGTTACGGATTGCTAACAATTGATCTCCACCAGCATATGAAATGGCCGATTGCAGATCTTGTTCCATTTCTACTAGTGTATCTTTTAAAGATCCTTTGTACTCTACATACATTTTCTTGCCTTCAACGTTTTTCTTTTCACCTTTTTGAAACTCAGAAGCAGATCCGAAATACTCTTTTAATACTTTGCCATCCTGTTCAATCGTTTGACCCGGTGATTCTTCATGTCCTGCAAAAAGCGATCCAATCATAACCATTGATGCTCCAAAACGTACCGATTTCGCAATGTCACCATGGGTACGAATTCCGCCATCCGCAATGATGGGCTTGCTTGCTGCTTTGGCACACCAGCGCAGAGCTGCTAATTGCCATCCGCCTGTACCAAATCCTGTTTTGATCTTTGTAATGCATACTTTTCCTGGTCCGATTCCAACTTTTGTTGCGTCCGCTCCAGCGTGCTCGAGTTCACGTACAGCTTCAGGCGTCCCAACGTTCCCTGCAATCAAAAAGCTGCCTGGCACTAAATTTTTTATATGTTTGATCATGTTGATCACAGCATTCGAGTGTCCGTGAGCTACATCAATTGTAATATATTCTGGAGTAATTTTTTCATCTGCTAATTGTTGAACAAATTCATATTCTTCTGGTTTTACACCAACGCTAATCGACGCATAAAGCCCACGCTGTTGCATATCTTTTGTAAAACCAATTCGTTTTTCAGGTTCGAATCGATGCATAATATAAAAATAATTATTTTTGGCTAAATAACCTGCTAGTTTTTCATCCACAATTGTCTGCATATTTGCAGGAACAACTGGCAACTTAAAAGTACGGCCACCAAATTCAATTGATGTATCGCATTCTGAACGGCTATTTACTACCGCTTTTGCAGGAACTAGTTGAATATCTTCGTAATCAAATACATTTTCCATAAATTACACCCCTATAACCGAATGATATACTCAAATAACTTAAAAATGTTCGTCCATATGATAATGTACTTGATTTTGCTAGCGATGTCAAAAAACTAAAATGATTTTTCCATTTAGTTTTAAAATTCACCTGGATATTCTTTACTAAGCTTCTCTACCAATTGACTTCTTACATATGGATTATACAGCCATTCTTCTTCTAATAATCCTTTATACCCTGCGAGTTTATTGGCGGAATTTACTTGTTCGTATGCCATCAAAATACCTTCTTCGTAATAATAAAACTCACTTGTCTCAGCTATTTTTTCTGCTTTTTGCACTGTTTCGTATGACAGCTTTGGGTCAACAAGAAGGTATACTTCTGCTAACAACAATAAATCGTCAACTAGAAATTCTTCCTGATCCATTTCGATCTTGTCGTTTAGCACTTCAACAGCAACATCAACTTTTTCTTGAGCAAGCATTATGTCTACTAATAACCAGTCGGCCGCATCTACATCATAAATATCTCCAGATTCTCGAATGTTTTCAACCGTTTTTAAAGCAGCTTTGTAATTTTTCATCTCTAATTGTTGATAGCCCAAGTCAAGCCAATCTGCTATTTGTTGCTGATTTGCTAATAATTGTTCGAGAAAAATTTCTTCATATTCTTCTATATCCATGTTAATCGTTTTTTCTAAGTTTTTATAAAATCCACCAATTGATTGTGACTGTAAAAGCTCGGGAATAATCTCTTCACCATATACATCAACTATAGATTCCACCGCCAAAAAACTTTGCGCATAAGGATCATATGTATCCGTAGCTGCCTGATCATAATCCTCTTGACTATCGAGGTCGTGAAAATCAATTGTCTCTATATTTTCTAAGTCATACCATATGCTTGATTCACCAGCAAAATAATCAGCAACTCCTTCTTCAAACCAAGAAGGAATTCGTGTTATTGACAACAAATGCTGATTTGAAAAAAGATGGCTTTGGTAATGTGAGTATTCGTGTACTAAGATTAGTTCCCAATTCTCGTCTGTTGGGACTAAGTGAATTCTTTTATTGCCTAAATCGTAATACCCTGCAACTTCTTCTGAACCATAACCCAATTCTAGTGAAGCATAATTTTCGTGAAACTCGATTGTTAAGCCACCCTCATCTCGTGTACCGAGAGTCGAATGGAACTGCTCTCGTTCTAACTGCAACAACGCATCCATTTTTTCAATCTCATTTTTATTGTTTTCTGGATAAAAGTAAGTAACCCCATTTTTTTCGGTTTTTAACAGAGCCGCTTGGGAAGGAACATCAAATATTCGTGAGGCGAACACCCTAATTTTTTTATCGGAACTTTGACTTTCATCACCCGTTGTATACACCGCAAATGAATTAATAAGACCAATCGTTGTTACGACAAGTCCCAGTAAAATAGAAAAAGTCATTAAGCCGGCTGCTTCAGTAACAGTAGTAAATTTCATCAACTCCAGCTTTCCTTTTACTACACCAACAATACTGGCGATAAAAAGAAACGTACAGACCACTAGGAATACCCCCGAAATTACTACCCCTCCAAGCAACCCTTGATTAAATACGAGGAAAAATGCCATATACGTGCAGATAACCAGTAAAATAAATTGTTTAAGTATATTTTTCATTGCGGCCTCCGGTAATTTTTATAGATAGGGACATGCTTAACATTAGTTGGATAAGCCCTCAATCTTTTCTATATATTAACAGTTATAAAAATGAATAAATAGTCTTACTTTACTGAATTCAATACTATTTTTTTAGACATAAAAAAACTGACCGCATAATGCGGTCAGTTAAATTTCGGAACTTAATACAATTTGACCTTCAGGTAACTCATTTCCTGTTTTAGGTTCAAGTGTAATGGCAATTGTATCCCATTCTTCTGAAGTCGTTTCTAGTTGATAATAACTTGCACCTTCTCCGTTTGGATTAGGTGAAAATGCACCTGCTGGTATCGGCTTTCCATCTTTGATCAGCCATACTTGGTAAACTTGACTAGCTTCTAATTCAGCTAATCGGTCTGCTTGTACGACTAGATTTAACAAGCCTTCTTCTTCAATCATCGCTGCTGTTGCAGTACCTGTAAATGCTTCATTTGGCTGAAGTTCAATGGATTGAATTGCAGTTTCTGTTCCTGCAGGTTGATCTGACAGCTGGTAAAAGGCATAACCATTACCTAACAGCGACATTAACAACACAGCTGCAAGAAGCGGTTTCCAAACATTTTCTTTACGTCTCTTTTTATGAATAGGTATTGGAGACATTGCTGGTTTTAATGCTTTTGGCTGGTCGTTTTGTTCTACTGTTTCGTCAAATACATTCGACAAAATGCGTGCTTTCATATCTGTTGGTGGTTCCACTGGATCTGCAAGATAAGGGAGCTGACCAGTTGCTTCTACTATTTCCTGGCATTCTGTACATGTTGTTAAATGTTGTTCAAATTGCTGATTTTCTTCTGCTGTTAAAGTACCATTTAAGTAATCTACTAAGTAATCACAATCTATATTAGTCATCGTAAGCCCCCCTTTCCTGCATCCCATGCAGTGATGTTTTTAATTTTTTTAACGCTAATCGTATTCGACTCTTAACAGTTCCCAGTGGAATGTCACACATATCCGCGATTGTTTCATGTGTATGTCCTTTAAAATAAAACAGATCAATCATTTTTTGTTGTTCCGCAGATAAATGTTGAACAGCCATTTCAATCTGTGTTTTCTTTTCTTGCCATACGACTTGTTCTTCAACAGGCTCATCATTGCTAACCATTTGGCTCGCCTCTTCAATTGGAACAGTAGGTTTTTTTCTTTTTCGGATCAAGTCAATGGCTGTATTTTGTGCCATTCTGAATAGCCAAGACGAAAATTTCCCCTTACTTTCGTCATATACCCCTTTACCGCGCCAAATTTTGATAAATACTTCCTGTAATGCTTCTTCGGCTAATCCTTTGTCTTCAAGCATTTTATAAAGAAAAGAGAAAAGGATTTTTTCGTAGCGGTCGTATAATTCTTCAAGTGCATCTTTATCTTGTTTATTGACACGCAAATACAAGCTTGTATCGGTACTTTTTTCCATCCCCTGTCTCCTTTTTTACTTATTTCGTATTACTACCTTACTATACTTCCCGCTACAGGAAAATCTTTTCTTTTCATAAAGCTTTTATTAATTGATTTACAGAAACCACAAGCTCTAGTTTCTTTTGATTCCTTACTTACACTACGTATAAAAAGGCTATTTAGTTCACTATATTCGAAAAATCAAGCTTACTTTTCATCTTATGTATAATTTTCATATAGTAAAAAAGCAAAATAGCCGAAGGCCATCCTGCTTTTTAGCTAGATTCTTATTTTGTATTTAAACATTCAATCGTTAAGAAAAGTCCACCATAATAGGAAGTAACTTTTTCCACCTTTAAACCTGAACGTTTAACTAATTCAAGCGTATCCCGGTCTAAATGACAACCGTCACATAGCTTTTTCCAAACCGGTGTTACAACTTCTTGGGCTTTTCCTATTGCTTCTTGATCCATTTTAACATGCTCAAACAGTAGCACTTTCGCACCTGGTTTACTCACCCGCTGAATTTCCTGGAGCGCTTTTATCGGATATGGAATTGTACAAAAAACCAATGTCGCAACGACTGAATCAAAACTGTTATCTTCAAATGGTAATTTTTCAGCACGCGCCTCGTACGTAAAAATTGGTGTACGCGCGTTTTTTATTCGTTTCGCTGCGTGTTTGCTCATTTGTGGATTTGGTTCAATCGCATCTACTCTTTCAGCGCCACGGTAATAACGAAAATTGGCTCCTGTGCCAAAACCAATTTCTATCACTCTGCCTTGCGCTTTCTGAACAAGATTAGCCCGTATCTTTTCAAAACGAGTTTTCTCTAATGGTTTCATCGCAATATCATATAATACAGGAAATAACTTAGACATAATCGTTCAACTCCCAATTGGATTAACTTATATTTTTATCGAAAAGTGAATAGAAAAGATTTTTTCGGATAAACATTTACCTGAAAAACCGACAACTCCTTATATAGAAGTTGTCGGTTTTCACGTCGTTATTTTTTTGTGTCATTAACAAATGGTCCGTATTCGCTGCGACCATGTTGAACAGACAACCATTTTAAGGTTGTGAACTCTTCTAATACCCATTCTCCGTTAAAGCGGCCTAGACCTGAATCTTTTTCGCCACCAAACGGCATATGTGCTTCATCGTTTACTGGCTGATCGTTAACGTGAATCATACCCGTGTGAATTTGATGCGCGATATTTGTGCCGCGTTCAATATTTCCAGAATGAACAGCTCCGCTCAATCCAAATGGATAAGCATTTGCCATTTCAATCACTTCTTCATCATTATCAAAGGGGATCAAAATTGCTACTGGTCCGAAAATTTCATTTTTCGCAAGCGGCATGTCGTTTGTCACGTCAGTTAATACTGTAGGCTCTAAAACATTCCCATCGGCCTTGCCACCAAGACGCAATTTAGCACCTTGTTCGACAGTCGCATCAATGTCTTTAAGGATACGATCTACTTGATCACGGTTGATTAAGGGTCCGACTTGAGCGCCTTCTTCAGTAGGATTACCGAATTTCAGTCTTCCCGCTCGGGCAGTAAACTGTTCTGCAAATTCTTCATATAAATTACGGTGTACAAAAATACGATTAATAGACATACAAATTTGACCTTGGTGATAAAATTTGCCGAATAATGCAGAATCTACCGCTTGGTCAACATTCGCATCGTCTAACACGATAAAATTATTGTTCCCACCAAGTTCTAACGCCGTTTTCTTTAATGCGCCTCCAGCCAACTCTCCGATGTGCTTTCCTACTGGTGTAGAACCCGTAAAGGAAATCAATCGAGGAATTGGGTGGGTTACGATGTCGTCACCTATTTCTGAGCCACGTCCAACTACTACATTTAATAAGCCTTTCGGCAATCCAGCTGCTTCAAAAATACTTGCAAATAATAATCCACCTGTTACAGGTGTATCTGTTGCCGGTTTGATAACAACTGCATTACCTGTTGCAATTGCAGGTGCAATCGAACGAATTGCCAAATGGAACGGGAAATTCCAAGGACTAATAATGCCGATAACACCAATCGAATTGCGATACACTCGATTTTCTTTACCTGCTTGTCGAGATGGCAGTATTTTACCTTCCATTCGGAAAGGGAAAGTCGTTGCTTCCTTGAGAATATTTACCGACACGCCAAATTCAGCAGTTGCTTTAAACACTGTGCTACCCGCTTCTTTAACAAGCCAATCGATAATCAATTCTTTGTTTTCTTGCATGACTTCTAATGCTTTTTCCAATACTTCTTGTTTCTTTTGTGGCAATTCTTTCGACCATGCAACTTGTGCTTTTGCTGCTGCTTTATAAGCTTTATCTAAATCACTTTTGTCAGCAGCTTGCGTTGCAACTAGCTCTTCGCCTGTGAATGGATTGGTATTTTTCATCTGGCTATCACTAGATCCGGTAGTCCATTCACCATCTATATAAATCTTCGAATAATCGGTTTTCATCTAATCAACTCCATTCTTCATAGTTTAAGGTTGTTGTCTTGGACGAATTAAAATCTCATTAACATCTACGTACGATGGCTGCTCTACTGCATATGAAATTGCATTCGCAATATCCTGAGCTTGAAGCATCGTCATCTTGCCGCCTTCTTTAAAGCTATTTAATACATCTTCATCGGTAATGGTATTTGTCAGTTCTGTTTCTACTGCTCCTGGGGACACAATGGTCACGCGGATTTCGTTTGCTGGGTCAATTTCTTGGCGCAAGCCTTCCGAAATGGCACGAACTGCATATTTTGTACCACTGTATACTGCACTTCCTTTAAAGACTTGGTGACCTGCTACCGAAGATACGTTAAGAATATGACCAAATTTCTGCTTTTCCATAATTGGTAAAACAGCAGCGATTCCATAAAGAACCCCTTTGATATTCACATCAACCATCTGATCCCACTCATCTATTTTTAACTTATTCATAAATGACAATGGCATTAAGCCTGCATTATTTACCAGAACATCAATACTTCCAGTTTTTTCTAACGTGGCTTCTGCAAGAGACTTCATCTCATCTGCAGACGTTACGTCCGTCACTTTGTATTGTGCTGAACCGCCAGCATCTTCGATTTCTTTTTTTAATTCTACTAAACGATCTTCTCGTCTTGCAGCTAGCATGACATGATACCCTTTTGCAGCTAGCTCTTTTGCTGTTGCTTGGCCAATCCCACTACTGGCTCCAGTAATAATTGCTGTTTTTGTCATTCAAGCTCAACTCCATTTCAATTTTTTAGTGCGTGATCCAAAAAGTATTCATTTAGTAAATACATCTTAACTGTTTACCCACAGAACCTCGCAGTTTAAACAAAACAGTGAAAATATGCATCTCAATTAAGTTTTCATATGTTATAATTTTCACAAGATGGGGGTGTTTATATGCGGAAAATTTCACCTGAAGAACGTCAAATGATGCGACGCTCTTACGCAGAAAAAATTATGAATACGGTACGCACTAAAGGATTTATCACGTTAACTATTCAAGATTTGGCGCGTTTAATGGGTATTAGTCGTGCTTCACTGTACAATTTTTTCGCATCTAAAGAAGACATCATCCAAGAAGTAATTGAAATTTATATTGATTATTTAACAAGATCAAATCAGTTTATCAATAACCCGCGCTATCCATACATTCGACGGCTACCAGCGGTCTTTGAACAATCTGTTTTTTCTACCGTCTATGCTTCAGAAATTTATATGACTGAGCTAAAGTCAGAATGTCCGAGTTATTATGAACGACAAATAAAAGTGGCGAATGAACGACTTGAAATTCTCCTTAGGTTTTATGAAAATGGCATAAGTGATGGTGATTTCAATCCACTTATTCCTCTTCTAATCATCGAACAAGATGAAGCTGCTCTGCAAAAGATTTTAAACTCTTCCTTTTTAGTAGATAAAGGAATATCACTAGAAGAAAGTATGTATGGCTATTACGAAATGATGAAACACCGTTGCTTCACGCCTACTGCTTTAAAAGCTGGAAAAGACGAATATATAGAAAAAGCCGTGAGAGTTATTGTTAACCAATTAGGTAAAAATTCGGATATCCTTACCCATATAGATAAATGAAATGAGTTTTTAACAAAGCGTACACATAAAAATTGTTTCAAGAATTCCTGACTCTCTTTTTATCAAAGAGGAGTGCAAAAGTTTGGATTTTTGAATCGACGGGAATAGAATAGAACAATAGAATTTAAACAACCCTAAATAATTGTTTAATAATTCTGACAAAAAGAATATACTATATTATAACCCCCGGGAAAAGGAGATGGTCAAAATGAACCTAGACTCAATAAGAGGCTCGAGCATGATTGTAAAGATGGCACGTGCATTAGTAGAGGACGGTTGGTTATTTACCCCTAATGAATTCGATGTCATCGTAAAAGCGGAACATAAGGAAACAGGCGAAGCCATCTCTTTTAACTCAATTGGCAACTTGAAAAGATGGATGTATGAAAAAGCACTCAGCTATTAAATGGCATTACACGTAAAAACCTCGAACGCCTATTCGGCATTCGAGGTTTTTACTATGCATTATAACATTTTAGATTTCTTACATAACTCCGCTTTAATGCCCTGCTTTTTCAGATTTTCAACGATTTCACTAGCTTTTTGGATTTTTCCGATTGTACAACATAAGGTCCCACTCATCTTCATCATCCTCCAAAAACTTTTATAGTCATAGTATACATAGTAAATGTGAACAAACTATTACCAAATTGAAAAATCTGAAAAAATTCGGACGAATTAAAGGCGGATCGATGATTATGAAAAGAAAATGGTTAAACTTACCCTACATCACTAAACAAAGCCATTATTTCTTCTTCTGTCCGAGCATTCAGGATTTTGTCGATATTTTCTTCTTCCGAACACACGATAGCAATATTTGAAAGAATGTCCAAATGTTCATTGTTTTTACCTGCAATGCCGATTAAGATTTTCGCCATGTTGCCTCCACCGAAATCTACGCCTTCGGGCACGGTAACTACTGAAATGCCCGTCTGCAATACATTGGCTTTCGCGTCTTCGGTGCCATGAGGAATTGCTAGACTATTCCCCATAAAAGTAGTGGCCATTTCTTCTCGTTCGAGCATCTTGTCAACATATTCTGCATCTACATAACCATTGGCTACTAAGATTCCACCAGTAAACCGGATGCCTTCCTCCATCGTAGCGATTGAAACATTTAATTTAATGTTTTCACGGTCTAAGACTGCTTTTGCCAATTTGATCCCCCCTCTTTAAAATTCTTTGTTTCAGCATTTATTTTTTTAGACGCTGTGTTAATTTATCGTATTCCGGGCTGTTCATGAAGTTTTCTACTGAAATATGTTCTGCTTGTGGCAGTTTTTCTTTTGCCCGTGGAGTTAAATCTTTATGAGTGACTACAATATCAGCGTCTTCCGGTAACTGACTTATAGCGGTATTAGTAACTGGAATATCAATATTTTCTTTTTTAAATTTGTTTTTCAGTATGGATGCACCCATAGCACTTGACCCCATACCGGCATCACAAGCGAAAACAACACGCCGTACATCTTCAGTGGCTTTCCCACCAGGAGTTGATGTTACTGCTCCGGCTTCGTGCAACACATCACCATCAGAAGTAGTTGCAGCACCTGGAGTTAAAAATTCACTAGCAGAGCTTTTTTTACCTTTCATTTCTTCCATCTTGCCAGTGGCAGCTGTTAAATCTTCTTCAACGTCTTTAGTTGTTTTTAATATAATCGATGCAATGGTAAAAGAAACAGCTGCAGCAACTACAACGCCAAGAACCACGCCTACATAGTTTCCTTGTGGAGTTAGCGCGAGCAATGCAAAAATGCTACCAGGAGCTGGTGTTGCAACGAGTCCTGCATCAAGTAAAACGAAAGTGAAAACTCCACTCATCCCACCACCGATAACTGCTAATACTAATAACGGTTTCATCAATACGTATGGGAAGTAAATTTCATGAATACCGCCGAGAAATTGAATGATGATCGCACCTGGTGCAGAGCTTTTAGAAATACCTTTACCAAAAACAGTAAATGCTAACAAAATCCCTAGTCCGGGCCCAGGATTTGTTTCCAGCAAGAACAAAATTGATTTTCCGGCAGTTGCCGCTTGTTCTACACCAAGCGGGCTTAAAAACCCGTGATTGATCGCATTGTTAAGGAACAATATTTTTGCTGGTTCGATAACAATACTAGCTAATGGTAATAGTCCATTATTGACTGTAAATTCTACTCCACTTGCTAAACTGTTGACTAATGAATTTACAATTGGACCAATACCAAGAACTGCAACACCTGCCAGTGTTGCACCTAATATGCCGGCAGAAAAAGTGTTATAAAGCATTTCAAATCCAGCACGAATTTTATCTAAAAAGAGTTGGTCAATTTTTTTCATAAGATACCCAGCAAGCGGCCCCATAATCATGGCACCGAGAAACATTGGAATATCTGATCCTACAATAACCCCCATTGTGGCTGTTGCTCCAAGAACACCACCACGAAAATCATAAACAAGTCGTCCACCGGTAAAACCGATTAGTAATGGTAGCAGATAAATAATCATCGGACCGACAAGTGCAGCGAGCGGTTCGTAAGGCAACCAACCAGCAGGAATAAATAGTGCAGTGATAAGACCCCAAGCGATAAATGCGCCAATGTTCGGCATGATCATGCCACTTAAATGACTTCCGAATCGTTGGATTCGTGCGCGATTTCTACCTTCAGCCATATAAATCCCTCTCTTCTAAAATTAGTTGTATGAAACAACAAGACGAGTGCAGAGAATTCTTACGAACATAATAAGTTTCAATAGTACGAATAAAAAACACATAGCCAATAAGTAGGATTCCAATTTGTCGGCTTTCAAGAAAATAAACTAATCCATTTCCCCCTTTCCATAACACACTCATGTATTATGAGAACCCTTTCACTAAAATAATATCATATTATTTACTCTAAATGTTCTTTTTATCTGAATAATCAGTCTTTTTATTATATTTATTTTCCTGGAAAAGCAAATAAATCAGACAGTAAACGTTGTTTACCGTCTGATTTTAGAGTAAAAGCGAGTTCATTAAGTTGTTTTTTACTAATAGAGCGTTGAAAAGACTAATCCACCTTTTTTAGTTAAATAGACTTTAACTCCTCAACATTCGAATTATAAAAAATAGCACACTCCCAAATATAACCGTTAAAAAAACTGGTTCAAAAGCTGTTCCCAAACCAATTGCCTTGCCAGTAGCAATACGAGTACTTTGAAAAATTATAAAGCTAAACAACAAGATTATTTCATTTTTTAATACGTTCACCATTAATCTTCCATTTTTATATTGGGTTCTTCTATTTTCTTCAGTAAGATTCAAGTAATTATATAAATGTGGATACTTTTCGAGTATGGTCATACCCACCCATAAAACCACTCCTATTAATGGTAAGAGAAATAGTTCTTGTTTATTGTCTATACGATTTACTTCTCCTGCCTCGTTATAATGAACAGGTATTTTTTCAGGCATTAAATTCCATTGGGTAAACAAAAAACCGATTACAAAAACAAAAGTGAATAATGAAAATGCATTAAAAAATTTTTCGAAAACTGATCTTTTAATTTCAATGGTTTGGTGTTTATTCATATAACCCACCTTTTTAACATAACTTGTCAACAACATTAATGGACTTTCTTCATCTACTTCCATACTCATCCATGTTAGGAATATAATTTACATTTTTTGAACTTCTATCCTCTTATTCCATCTGATTTGTACTATAATAAAAAGAAAGTAATGATATTTCAAATAGCTAAAGGAGGTTTTTGAAATGTTCAAAAAAATTCTCAGTAAATTTGTCACTTCCCCAACGATTCATTCCACAAAAGCTTCAGTTAAAAAAATTGATACAGAAAAAACTTACTTATTCGAACCCAATCAACAAGAGTTGAATTACATTATACAACTTCCTACACTTACTGGAAAAGCACCCGGCTATGTATATTTCGTTCAAGAACATATGACGGGTTCTTTTAAAATTGGCAAGACTAAACACATCGACAAAAAGATGAATGTTTTTAACGTAAAACTTCCTTTCGAAAACAAACTAATTTTCCTTATCAAGTCTGCAGATTATCATCAAACCGAACTTGCTTTTCATGAATATTTTTCAGATAAAAGGCTCGAAGGTGAGTGGTTTAACTTAACTCGAGAAGACCTTGCTTGGATAACAAATGGTCACTATACAGATAAAATCCATAAAGCGATAAGCCCTCCTCTTGAAGTAACCAAGCAGTTAACCGCAAATAAAATAAAAACGGAAGAAAAGCCGTTGACTTTAAAACAAATTGAGTTTGCTCAAACTTTAATAAAAAAACTTGAACAAGAATATGAACTCAATGTTTCTTATTCTAAGTGGACACAAAAAGACTTGAATCGCTTGAGTGGCTATTTCAGATTCAAAAACAGTGGGGCTTTAAATAACTTGGTAGAAAGTGGAGTGCTGATCAAAAAATAAATCGTATAATACATGCAACGATTCATCTTAACTTGTAAACAAGCAACGACTGTCATTCTGATTCTTCCCTAGAGCTAAATGCTGTTTTTCGTTATACTGATGATAGGAACCAATAATACGTAAGATCAGCATAATCGCTAAGGAGCTGCTCTATGGAAGAAATACCACATAAAAACCCATTTAAAAAGCCGTTTTTTGATTTAAAAGAACTTGTTGACAGTATTCAAGAACATTTAGCATGTCCCGCCACAATAGAAGACACCAATCATCGATTGAATGCCTATAGTTCTCACGGAATTGATGCTGATCCTGCTCGAATCGGCACCATTATTTCACAGCGAGTTCCTGAGAAAGTCATTAACCGCCTTTGGAAAGAAGGCATCATTCCAAAATTGATGCGATCAGATAGCGCTTTGCGTATTCCGCACATTGAAGATATCGGACTTCGTGACCGTGTAGCAATAGCTATTCGAAAAAACAACGAAATTTTAGGCTATATTTGGGTAGTCGAAGGTCCAAAAAAATTAAATGACTTACAATTAGAACAGTTAAAAGATGCAGCTGTCGTTGCTATCCCTTTAATGGCTAAAATTCAACAAAATAGGAAACGGAAAGAAGAAAACTATCAAGATTTCCTATGGCAACTTTTAACAGGACAATTTAAAGGTCGAGATGAAATTTATGAACAAGTTCACGATCTTCATCTCAAAATTCCTAATTATTTCACTGTATTGGTATTTTATTTTGAACAAGATATTACACAAACAATGGAAGAGCAAATTTCCTATTTAATCACAACCAGTCAAAAAATCACCAATCATTTTCTTGTAGTGATGGACAATGAATTGATTTTAATCGCTTCCCCTCACCCATCACAGTCTGATGCTACAGCATTTGACAGTTTCATCACCTATTTTACATCTGAAATAGCAAATCGCTTTTCTATTTTGGGTGTGACAGGAAGTTCCGGTACAGAATATAGTGACTTTAGTAAAGCCAAGTCGAGTTATCAAGAAGCTCAAAAAGTGCTCGAACTTAAAAAGATTTTTCCTGAAGAGCTTGAAAATGTCTTCCATTATAGCCAACTAGGTGCTTTTTTGTACGTCGACTTGATCCAACAAGAATTGCCTCGTGAGCACCCTGCAATCGCTAAAATTCGTGCGTATGACAAACAGCACAAATCGAATTTCTTACAAACATTAGAAGTCTTTATTCAACAAGACAGTAACATGAACGACGCAGCAAAAAAATTATTTGTCCATACTAATACCTTGCATTATCGAATGAAGCGGATTGCTGAAATTGGTGGGATTAATTTGACAAATGTGAATGAAAAATTAGGGATTTACCTTGATTTAATGGCCCAAAAAATGACGAAAAAATAGCCTTTTGTGAAATTTCACAAAAGGAATGCTTATCTTTCTTCTTTCTACCCAATGCGGTCTAGTAGGCTTTCCGTTATACTTATGGATATCTTCACCATTCGTTTTAAGGGGGAAACATCAATGATTATTGGAATTCCGAAAGAAGTTAAAAATAACGAGAACCGTGTGGCAATTACGCCAGCCGGTGTCGATGCTATTGTAAGAGCAGGTCATCAAGTTATTATCGAAACAGGTGCAGGTCTTGGATCTAGTTTTACAGATACTGATTATGTAGCTACAGGCGCTAAAATCGTTGAGACAGCTGCAGAAGCTTGGTCTGCTCAAATGGTTATGAAAGTTAAAGAGCCTGTTTCTTCTGAATATCAATACTTCCGTCAAGATTTGTTGTTGTTCACTTACTTACACCTTGCAGCTGAACCCGCTTTAACGCAAGCTCTTGTGGACAATAAAGTAACAGCAATTGCTTATGAAACTGTTTCAGTTAACCGCACCCTCCCATTGTTAACACCAATGAGTGAAGTTGCTGGAAGAATGGCTTCACAAGTTGGCGCTCAGTTTTTAGAGAAAATTTATGGTGGTAAAGGGGTTCTTTTATCCGGCGTACCAGGTGTACAACGTAGTAAAGTAACCGTTATTGGCGGTGGAGTTGCAGGAACAAATGCAGCGAAAATGGCTATTGGTCTTGGCGCACAAGTAACCATCATCGATTTGAGTCCAGAACGTCTTCGCCAATTAGATGATATTTTTGGAAATGATGTGACGACATTGATTTCTAATCCATTTAATATCGCAGAAGCGGTCAAAGAATCTGATTTGGTTATTGGAGCGGTCTTAATCCCAGGAGCAAAAGCACCTAAACTAGTAACTGAAGAAATGGTAAAAGCTATGAACCCTGGAACTGTCATTGTCGATATTGCGATCGATCAAGGCGGAATTTTTGAAACGACTGACCGCATTACAACGCATGATAACCCAACTTATGTTAAACACGGTGTCGTACATTATGCTGTTGCGAATATGCCTGGAGCTGTTCCGCGTACTTCAACAATTGCGTTAACAAACGTAACTGTAGGATATGCACTTCAAATGGCTAATAAAGGTGTTCACAAAGCTGTTGCAGAAAATCCAGCTTTAATGCTGGGAGTTAACACAGCTAATGGGTATGTAACATATGAAGCTGTTGCGAAAGATCTTGGCTTTGAATTTATCACAGCTGATGAAGCTCTTGCACAGTCAACATCGTCAATTTAATATCAATTCGACAGTCCGGCTCTTTAATGCAGCTGGGCTGTCTTTTTTTACGCTTAACTTGTTTCATATTGCTGTACTTCTGTTTTGGCTTATTTTATATTTAAAAAAGGTGATGACATTGAAAGTAAAATTTTATGCGAACAATACTAATTTTGTATCTGGCATAACATTAAAAGAGTTAGCTGCTCCTGAAGAGAATAATATGGCTTTGCATGCTTGCAAAAACCCAGAGGCGGTTTTATCAAATCGAAAAAGTTTAGCGGAATTTCTAGACGTTTCTCTGGATGATTTTATTTGTACGCAACAAACACATAGTGCGAACTTCCGACGCGTCGATAGACATCGTAAAGGACGTGGAGCGTATACTGTCGAAACCGCCATTTCTGATACGGACGGTTTGTATACTTTCGATCCTGGAATTGTATTGTGCAGCTTTGCAGCCGACTGTGCTCCTGTTATTATTCACGATAAAACAACGGGATTAATTGGTGTGATCCATTCCGGATGGCAAGGCACTGTTAAAGAAATTACGCTTAAATTTTTAAAGCACATCATTTCCATAGAACAATGTAATCCTACCGATTTAGAGATTCAAATTGGCGCATCTATTAGCCAACAACAGTTTGAAGTCGACCAAGATGTTTATTTAAAGTTTGAAACTTTGGGATACGCTAATGAATTTATGTATTTTAATTCGGCTACGAATAAATATCATATCGACAACCAAGCTACTGTAAAAAAACAATGCGAACTTGCTGGAATTCCTTCTAGTCAGATTCTCGTTGATTCTACATGTACGTTTTTAAATTCCGATGGATTTTCTTACCGTCAAGATCGTAAATGTGGCAGGCATTTAATTTTTGCTATTAACAAAAATACGCAATAGTTTTCTTAACAAAAACATTCCTTCAAAATTGAAGGAATGTTTTTTGTTTAAAAATACTAATGACAATTTAAATTACGGTAACTACTGCCCATTATTTTAATTATAAAACAGGAATAAAGAATTAAATTAACAAAAATAAATTTGATTCTTTATTCCTTTTTTTAACTAGCAGAAAGTCTTATTTTTTCCCTATTACCTATTTTCACTTTGCAGATTCAATCCTTTTGTAGATTCTTTTTTTGTCATCTCAGTATTCAAGTTTCCTTCAATTCGCTTTATGTCCCAGCGAATCAACAGAGAGATTAGGAAAGCGATAGATACTAAAACGATAAAAACATAAAACACTGGTTCATAACTGTTGGTACGCTCACGAATTTGCGATACAATTGCAGGTCCAATAATGCCGCCTAGTGACCAAGTCGTTAATAAAAACCCGTGTATTGCCCCCAATTGTTTTGTTCCAAAAAAGATCTCCTACAAATGCTGGTAGATTGGAAAATCCACCGCCATAACAACTTACAATAACCAATATTAACGCTTGGAAAACCAAGACATTCGTGATGTTTGGAAGCATCGTAAACGCAATAATTTGGAGTCCAAAGAAAATAGTGAAAACGGTTGGACGACCAATATAATCAGAAATTGCAGCCCAACCAAGTCTTCCCCCACCGTTGAAAATTCCCATAATCCCAACTAACGTTGCAGCACCTGCGGCTGATAAGCCAATTAATTCTTGGGACATAGGTGAAGCTACAGAAATAATCATAATACCGGCACTAACATTGATTAACATCATCGACCAAACCATCCAGAAGCGACGAGTTTTCACAGCTTCTTTAGCTGTCAATTGTGCCAAATCTTTTTTCATGACTTTTTTCCCAGAATCGATTGCTTGTTGCATACCTTGTGGCATCCAGTTTACTGGAGGTGGTGCAATATACGATGCACCTACTAAAATTAAAATAAAATAGCTGATCCCTAACATGTAAAAAGTAGAACTGACTCCGAATGATCCGATTAAATTAGCAGCTACAGGCGCAGTAATAAGTGCCCCTGCCCCAAAACCCATTACAGCCATTCCGGTTGCCAACCCTCTACGATCTGGGAACCATTTAACAAGCGTGGAAATTGGCGCAATATAGCCAATTCCTAAACCTAGTCCGCTCAGCAAACCATATGTTAACAAAAATAAGACTAGTGAGTCGAGTTGGATAGCAAACCCTGCCCCCGCCTGACCAAAACCAAATAAAAATGCAGCTAAAATCGCCGACTTGCGTGGCCCGTTCTTTTCGACAAAGCCTCCAAAGAATGCGGCTGAAATACCGCCCAGTGCCATCATAATGGTAAATGCATATGTAATTTCTTTAGCTGCCCATCCCATTTCGTTACTAATAGGTGTTGTGTAAACACTATAAGCGTAGGCTGCTCCAATTGATAATTGGATCGCAATCGCAGCAAGAGCAATCAACCACCTGTTTTTTGTTTTTGTCATTGCAATTCCTCCTTTGTTTGAATCCCCTAGTAAATTCCATAGGTGATTCTAAAGAGAATACAGGCATATCCAAAATAAAACAATTAATTTTTTTGAAAATAAACATTATTTAAAACGAAATTTAGTCGAAAAAACCAGCAAGCTCTAAGGAACAAATCCATTTAAAAAATTTTTTTGTGTAACCATTTACTAAACTAAGCTGTTTTCTAAGTTTTTTTAAGAAATACAATTTGTGACTTAACTATTTTCTGCTTTAACCACTTGTTCTGCTGCTTTAATCAAAAAATCTATAGAAACAGACAATTTTTTAAAAATTTCAACGAATTTAAGTTACAGTAAACCAATAGCACAAATTAGACACATTTATCTTTTACATTTTTCATAACAACTTAGTGTGTTATCGAAATGTAAACGCTTTACTATTACAGATCTGATAAGGAGAGATTTAGTTGACAACAA
>NZ_AEPB01000017.1 GCF_000189395.1 Planococcus donghaensis MPA1U2
TGNGATTTTTTAAAACATTTGATAACCCATTTTACGTAATATTTTCATAACAAAACCTGATGTGATCGCTCCTGCCCAACCAGCAAGCAAGACAGCAATGTCACTGCCTGTCATAGATGTAATGGTATCTCCGAGCATGGCGAAAGACTCACCTGGATTGGTAAAATAATCAAAGACGCCTACATCATCCACAACCAATAAAATGACGACCGGATAAACGACAGCCATTAGCCAAGTCATCCGAAGCAACATATTTAATAAAAAACCAATTCCGAAGAACATAACATAAAAAAGCAACATCGAAATAATCAATTGCACAATCGTAAATGAACTGTTCATGAATTCTAACCTCCGTTATTCCTTTCATCAGTTTAACCGAAAAAACAAAGGCTTTCAATCCAACTGAACAGAGTTCATGGCTTTGTCACTTATGCTACATCTTAGAAGCCAACTCCTTTGCAAAATTTCTACAAACAAAAAAGCGAACGGAATCTTTCACTCCGTTCGCCATTATTAAACCGATTATTTTTTCCCTGAACCCGAACAGCAGGAGCACGTTTCTGAACCGCCCAGTCGCAATTGAAAATAGCCTTGTCCTGAACAATATGGGCAATTATTGACATTCTTATCCTTTTTAAACATTGTCATCTGAAACACCTCCTTCAATTCTTGTTTGTAATATTCTGATAATATAGCACGACTTTATCCAGAGCGCAATAGATAAAGCTTGTATGTAAACGCTATCATCAATATTTTCTTGATTTTTTTTGTTTTTTTACGTTTACCTGCTATTTTCTAAAAAATAATTTGTAGTCTGAATAACCAAAAACTTTTCCAGGGTCGACATGATGTATGGGGGTTAGCCCTTGTTCTAATGAATAGGAAGCCATTTCAACAAGCATTACCGAAGCTTCTCCGCAAGTAACTAATTCTGTAGGAGATAGCCAATCTGCTGAATACAACTCGGATAATTGGGCTATTACAGGCTGTTTCTCATCTTTCGCATATAATAAGAAAATAGCCATATTATCGCTAATTTTTTCTTGTAGAACGCCTGAACGAAAACCAATCAATTCGATCATCTCACAGTCAATGCCAGTTTCTTCTTTAACTTCTCTTAACGCTGCCTGATCAATTGTTTCATCACCTTGCACAAACCCTGCTGGCAATGACCATTTCCCGTGCAAGCCACCATACCTCTTTTTTACAACGAGCCACTCGCCTTTTGAGTTTACAACAAGACCAGCTGCACCGAGCCAAACATTTCCACGCTTATGAGTTGCCACAAACATCCCTCTTTCTGCAAAAATTCTTCGATGAAGATGCTCCAAAATTACAAAAAAAGCTCCCCGCAAAGGGAGCTTTTAATCGTCTAGCTTATAGAACGTTGAATTTACCTTTTTTCATCACCAGCATAGGACCGCCAATCATGAACAATGCACGGTTATCAATCATTTTCTTCATAAATGAAGCGCGTTTACCTGTTACTTTTTTGCCGAAAACAACACCGATTGCATCATCTTCACCAAGTGAGCAAACTGTTCCTTTAAGATCTGGAACAAATTCAACTGTTGTTTCATTGCTCATCAATGCTTTTAAGTTTTTCGCCACAACTTCACCTTGCTGCATAGCAATCTGTGCAGTTGGTGGGTACGGACGATTTGTTTCTTCGTTGATCATTAACGCACAGTCCCCAAGAATGAATACATCATCGTAACCTGGAGCACGTAAATCTTTTTCAACTTTAACGCGAGCGCGCATATTTTCAATAGGTGTAGCTTCAATTAATTTGTTGCCGCGAATTCCTGCAGCCCAAACAACTGTACCAGCTTTGATGAATTCAAATTCTTCATCGCCTTTTTTGATTTTAACGCCTTCTGGAGTTGCTTCAACAACTGGTGTACCAATCGAGAATTCAATGCCTTTAGATTCTAAATGACCTACTGCATAATTTACTAGTTCTGGATCAAATCCTGGCAATACCATTGGTGCCGCTTCTACACATACAACACGTACTTTTTCACGAGGTACATCGTACTCTTTGCAAAGTTCAGGTACGCGGTTAGCCAATTCTCCAAGGAATTCGATTCCCGTAAATCCAGCTCCTCCAACAATAATCGTTAAACGGCTATCGTCTTTAACTGGCTCTGCTGACCAAGTAGCAAATTGGAATTCAATATGCTCACGGATGTAACGTGCAGCTTTTACGTTAGCAATTGACAATGCATATTTATCAAGACCTTCAATTCCGAAAGTTTCACCTTCGAAGCCAAGAGCGATGACAATATAGTCATATGTAAATTCGCCATTATCTGTTGTAACTTTTTTGCCGACTACGTCAATTGCTTCAACAGTCGCTTGTACAAATTTAACTTTGACACTATCGATTACATCTTTAATGTCATAACGCACTTGCTCAGGAAGTAATGTACCTGCAGCTGCTTCGTGAAGCCATGTGCTTTCGTAATGATATTCGTTTTTGTTAATCAATGTAATGTCTGCAGCATCTGTGCCCAGAACTTTTTGCAAGTTTACTACAGTAGTTAATCCACCGTAACCTGCACCTAATACTAATATTGACGGTCTTTTCAACACAATCGCAACCACCTTCAAGTCATTTTTTAATCGAATATCGTCAAAGCCGTAAAACCTTGACGCACCGATAAACATCTATCCTCTATATTAGACCTATTACTGGATGATTTCAACCGAATAATATGTTTAACCTATACTTATCCACAAGAAAAAAGCCGGTTTGTGACCGACTTTTAACAATTTTCAGGAGTACCTTCTTTTTTAGCTGTACGGAATGATGTTCCACAACCGCAAGATGCAATGGCATTTGGATTTTCAATTGTAAACCCGCCACCCATTAAAGACTGTTTGTAATCGACTACAGTGCCTTGTAAAATCGGAGCATCTTCTTTCGCAATTAAAATCGGAATGCCAAATTGCTCGTAACGATCATCTTCACCCGTTTTTTCTTTTTCAAACCCCATACCATATGTTAATCCACTACATCCGCCACCTTTAACGGCAACACGTAAATAGGAACCTTCTTCTTCATTGTGACGCATCATTTCTTTAATCTGGAATGAGGCTGCTTCTGTAATTTCAACTACTTCTGTCAATCTGATCACCTTCCTCTACTTCTATCATAGCAATCATTTCTATGATTGTTCAAGCCGTTAACCTTAAATAAACGTCTAATCGAATTAACTATAAGAACTTCCATTCTTTTCTATAGAAAAAGAGACCTAAAAAGGTCTCTTAGCATTAAAATACTTGTTCTACTTCTACAATTCCAGGAACTTCTTCCACTAATGCGCGTTCAATTCCTGCTTTTAATGTGATGGTCGAACTAGGGCAGCTTCCGCATGCTCCGAGTAGACGAAGTTTTACGATACCATCCTCTATATCAACAAGTTCACAGTCTCCCCCGTCACGTAAAAGGAATGGACGTAATTTATCTAAGACTTCCATTACTTGATCTTCTAGCAAAGCTTCAGTCATTTATATCGACTCCTTTCATTATAATCATTATAATGTGATTAGCGGGAAAAAGCCACTAATGAATTTACAGGGGGTCCAAATTATGAAGAAGCCATTAGCTATAGAAGTCTACGGAACCGATGTTATTTGCGCAAGTTGTGTCAATGCACCTTCATCAATTGATACGTATGAGTGGCTAGAAGCCGCCATCTCAAGAAAATATAAAGAGCAACCATTTTCAATTACCTATATCGATATTGAGAAACCGATCGAGCTTGATCATCAAAAAGATTATGCACAACGCATTATGGACGATGAATTTTTCTATCCATTAGTTTTAGTTGAAGGTGAAGTTGTGGGAGAAGGTTATGTGCAGTTAAAACCTGTTTACCGGGAACTTGAAAAACACGGTTTTTCAGAAGTCGAATAAAAAATAAGTAAAGGTTTTGGAATAAGCATATTCCAAAACCTTTTTCTTTTGCTATTTACTTTCTTTCATAAAAAAACTGTAGACAACTCGAATCAATCAAGTTTGCCTACAGTCAACATGCTTTTAATTAGCCATTATGCCATTTGTACATCCACAATACGCCGGATTTCATCAAACGTGCAATGCGGCCTGTCACTGTACGATCTGCTAAATAAGCAAATCCTTGCTTTTTACCTAACGACCCAAGGAATCCTTTTAATTTAATTTCTGGCATCGTTTCGGGTAGTGGTTCTTCTTTCCAAATTGCTTTTAATACTTTAACGATTTGCTCTGCTTGTTCCTCTGCTAACTGAGCAGAAGGAGCCATAGGCAAAGCTGCACAATCGCCTACTACGTAAACATGATCATCGTTCGGTAATTGATGATATTGGTTGATCTTCACTCGTCCAGTAGCGTCACAATCAAGACCTAAATCACGAACGGGTTTTACAGGCTGAATGCCCGCAGTCCAAACAACCGCATCTACTGGAATCGTTTCTTCATGATTGTGGAGCATATTCGGTTCAACTTGTGTAATATTTGAATTCGATACAACGTCAACGTTATGGTTTTCAAACCAATTTTTCACAAAATTACTTAAGCGTTCAGGGAAATCACGTAAAATTCGAGGACTGCGATCAAACAATTTAATGTTTAAGTCTTTTCGGCTTTCACGCAATTCACTAGCCAACTCAATCCCACTTAAACCGGCTCCTACGACACCTACTACAGCGCCTGCAGGCAAACCAAGCAAAGCTTGGTAAGTTGCACGTGATTTACCGATTGTTTGAATGCTGTAGGTAAACTCATCAGCTCCAGGGACGTTATGGTATTTATCTTCGCAACCTAACCCAATAACTAAATCATCGTAAGCAATGCGGTCACCATTTTCCATGAAAATGCATTTTTCTTGAAGACCGATTTCCAATATTTCACCATTAACAAGTGTTAAACGTTCATGCTCCGGAAAAGGTACACGGACTTCTTGGTCTGATTCTGTACCGGCTGCTAACGCATAAAATTCTGTTTTCATGCTGTGGAAAGGGGTACGGTCAATCAAAATGATTTCGGTATCTTGTGGTAAGCTGGTTGGCAATAAACGAAGCAAAATTCGCATGTTGCCGTATCCGCCTCCAAGTAAGACTAGTTTTCGCATATAAATCTCCTTTAAATTTCGTCTGTCTGATCAATTTCTCACATATGAGTATAGCTGATTGTGATAACTTTCACAATGCTTTCGCTAGAAATCAATTAATTGACTCTAGTCGCTAAAAAAGGTAGGATTTCGTTGTAGCGAGGTGACTTAGAATGAAACCAATTGTAGAATTTTGTATTAGCAATATCGTTAATGGCGCGCAAGGTTCTTTTGAAAAACTCGAACGAGATCCAAATCTCGATGTTTTGGAATACGGCTGTTTAAGCTATTGCACAAAATGTTCCGAGTCTTTATATGCCCTGGTCAATGGTGAAATCGTTGAAGCAGAATCTCCAGATGAATTGACTAAAAAAGTCTATGAATTCATAGATGAAAATCCATTATTTTAAACCATTAATGGTTTTTAACGCCATGCTCAACGCAAATGTGTGTATGTGCAAAATGCATCGCAGCCCAGCAAAACGACGTGAAGTCATTTTGCTGGGCTTTTGTCTTTATATTTCCCAGTAACTAAGGTTTTCAACCGTGTAAGTTGGAGGTTGCTCTTTTTCCATCACTGTCTCTGTACTGCTAACTCCTGTATTGACATGGATCGTATCAATTCCAAAACGAATACCTGCTTGAATATCGGTATCGTAATTATCCCCAATCATCACCATCTCACTTTTTTCAAAACCTGTTTCATGTTGAATCGTTTCTAACATATGAATTTCCGGTTTGCCGATAAATACCGGATCGATTCCAGTAGATGCGGACACGAGAAGGGTGATTGCTCCATTCCCCGGCAAAAAACCTTTTTCAGATGGAAAGGCTAAATCTTTATTAGTAGATAGAAAAACTGCACCTTTTCGCACCTCTAAACAGGCAGTTGCGAGCTTGTCGTATGTAATACTTCGATCAAGTCCGATTAGTACAATATCTGCCTCTTCTTCTACTCGTTCAAGTCCTTCTTGACGCAAAGCTTGGTCTAAACCATCTGAACCTATCATATAGACTTTTTTTCCAGGGTACCATCGTTTGATGTATTTGGCTGCCGCAATGGCAGAAGACATAATGCGCTCCTTTTTAGCTACAATGCCAAACTCAGCCAGTTTATCTTGCAGTTGTTGTTGGGTTTTTGATGCATTGTTGGTGATGTAAAATGGTTCGATTTCTTGTTGCTGTAGCCGCTCGATAAATTCTGCTGCTTCTTCAACTACTTCGGTTCCACGATAAACTGTTCCGTCTAAATCAAGGCAATACGCTCCATACGTTTTTTTAGTTTTCATCTTTTGTCTCCGGTATAAATGCTGAAACTGGGCCAAGCTCATGAACTAAATAATATTCAACTTTTGGGCCAAAGGCTTTTAAAGATTCGATATTTTCATCCAAAGCTTCCACCAAAGCTTGCTGATCTACTTTCATAAATTCACGAACTAACATTTTCCGTAAAGCCACTACTTTTTTAAGCGGTTGATCCATCTCTTTCATAATCACTTTTTCATCAACTAAGATATCGATAATGTCATCGTAACTTCCAGGGTCACGCATAATAAAGCCGTCAATCATTGAATTTCCAACATCGATAATCGATTCGATAATGTTTGCACCTACACGCTCTAACGCGAGCTGCTCGCCAAATGATGTCCATTGCTGTTGCGCTTCATAAAATTCCACTAGAGAATTCATATACTGAATTGTTTCAGTGATTTTGTTGCGGTCAATAAAATACATAAAAATACCCTCCAATAGGCGTTTGAAAATCTATCTTTTCTTTCTTTATCATATCATATTGCATAAAAAAAACCCTCTAGCGGATTATTTATCCGCTTCGAGAGTTTGCTCTACTACTTCTTCAGTTGGAGGAGCTGCTTTTCCAACTTTCTTTATAACAAAATAAGCACAACCAAAATTGCAGTATTCGTAAAGATAGTCCTGCAAGGTACTTATTTTCGTGTCGTAAGTCGCTTTATGGTTTGTATCTTCAAAAAAGCCTTTTAATCGTAATTGTCCATAGCCCCAGTCACCTAATATATAATCATATTTCGATAAAATTTCGCTATACCGGGTAGTAATAGCCTCTTCCTTAAAGCCTTCTCGATGGTCAATAAGTATATCGTATTGCCATTGATCCAATGTAATCATTATTTTCACCATCCATTAGCTGTTTATAGCAGCTGCTTGTATATCGCCGAGACGCTGACGCTCTTTAGCAGCTGCATTGACTTGCTCATCCGCATGATAGCTGCTTCGAACCAACGGACCTGCCTGGCAATGCGAAAACCCTTTAGTCATCGCAATTTCCCACAATTCCTTGAATTCTTTCGGCGAATAATATTTTTGTACACTTAAGTGTTTTTTCGATGGTTGTAAATACTGACCGATTGTCATAATATCGACATCGTTCGCACGCAAGTCATCCATTACTTCAATAATTTCTTCTTTTGTTTCGCCCAAACCAATCATTAAAGAAGACTTTGTCGGAATTTCTGGATGCATTTCTTTTGAACGTTTTAATAATTCTAAAGACCGGTCATATTTAGCACGTGCACGAACTCTTGGCGTGAGACGACGTACGGTTTCAATATTATGGTTTAATATATCCGGTTTTGCATCCATTAGCCGTTCTAGATTTTCATAGACTCCACCCATATCAGACGGCAAAACTTCTATTGTTGTGTAAGGATTCGCACGTTTAATCGCTCGGATTGTCTCAGCAAAAACTGCTGAACCCCCGTCTTTCAGATCGTCTCGTGCAACTGCAGTGATAACAGCATGTTTTAAATTCATCATTTTTACAGAGGCCGCTACACGTTCTGGTTCTTGTAGATCCAACTCATTTGGCAATCCTGTTTTAACTGCACAAAAACGACAAGCTCTTGTACAAATTGCTCCTAGTATCATGAAAGTTGCAGTTCTTCGCGTTCCCCAACATTCATGAATATTTGGACATTTTGCTTCTTCGCATACTGTATTTAAGTTGTTTTCCCGCATCATTTTCTTTAAATCGGTATAGTTTTCATTGGTGTTTAATTTAATTTTTAACCAATCAGGCTTTCTGAGATGTTCTTTTTTTTCTGACATGCACATCTTCCCCTGTCTATCTGATTTGAATTGGAATCTAATTCAATTCCAAATGTATCATAAAGGTGTCTTCCTCACAAGTTGCCATAGTGCTTCAAATCCATAGAAAAGCCCGGAAACTTTTCGTTTCCAGGCTTTTATTTTTATAGGTTATTTGCAGCGTTTGAGTTACGTTTCTTTTTGCCAGTGCTAACTGCGTGAAAAATACTAGCAGCTAAGCCTCCCCAAACTAAAACCATCCCAATAATCATAACTACAATTGAACTTGCTGACATGTGCTACTCCCCCTTTTAACTACGCTCGTCATATTCCCCTTGATTTTTATGCCATTTAGCAATAGAGAATAAGATCCCGAATACTATTGCAGCAGAAGCTACTGCTACGCCTCCTGATAAAGTAAACATGTTAGAATATCCTTCATAGTTACCTGTTTCAGTGTCAAACTCTTGTAGAATGTTCATTTTCAGAAGTCCAAACATCATGTAGCCCAAAACAATTGGCGTAATGATTCCAAGGCTGACTTTCCACCATGCACCAAGATGGATATCTGAAATTTCGTTTGCATGAGCTTTAAGCAAGTCTGCTTTACGGAATACCCATACCACTAGAACAACTTCTACTAAACCGACAGCAGCAACACCAAATTGGTTAATAAAGTAATCTGCAAGATCTAGGAAGAACAATCCACCTTGAGTTGCGAATAAAATTGAAATTAAAGCAGCAAGTCCGCCACCAAATACAACAGCTTTTCTGCGCGAAATGCCAAATTTCTCAGTGAATCCTGCAACATATGTTTCTGTGATTGACATTAATGAAGTTAGTCCAGCAAGTGTTAGGGATAGGAAGAATAAGAATCCAAACAATCCGTTAAAACTTGGGAACTCATTAATAATTTGCGGGAATACAACAAAGGCTAAGCCTACACCTGCTGAAGCTACCTCTGAAACTGCAACTCCTTGTTGTGTTGCCATAAAGCCAAGTGCCGCGAAAATACCGATACCTGCAAGTAATTCAAAGCTTGAGTTAGCAAATCCTGTAATAAATGCATTATTTGTGATATCCGATTTTTTTGGTAAGTAACTTGAATAAGTAATCATGATCGCAAATGCTACAGATAAACTAAAGAAGATATGCCCGTAAGCTGCGACCCATACTGATGGATTCATAATGGCCGTAAAATCAGGTTGGAAAAACGCTTCCAATCCAATCAACGCGCCATCCAGTGTAATTGCACGAATTACGACTGCTAGGAAAATGATGACTAAAGTTGGGATAAAAATTCTGTTCGCCATCTCAATTCCTTTTTTAACACCGGCAAGTAAAATTCCAAGTGTAATAGCCCAAACAAGCACTAAAGGAATAAATACGCCCCAGACAATCCCACCTGTTTGCCCTGGACTAACGGTAAGTTGTAAAAATTCATTAAATAAGAAGTCTTGTGTATCTGTACCCCATGCCTGATTGAAAGAAAATATAGTATAGCGCATTGCCCAAGCGATAATAACGGCATAGTACACAGATATAACAAAGGACACAAAAACTGCCCACCAACCAAGCCACTCTAACTTTCTACCGCCCATTCGGAAAAATGATAACGGTGCTGACCCTCTATACTTATGGCCGATCGTGAACTCTAAAATCAAAATTGGTATACCGGCAGTCAGTAGTGCAAAAAGGTATGGTATAAAGAAGGCACCCCCACCATTTTCATACGCAACATATGGAAAACGCCAAATGTTACCTAAACCTACTGCAGAGCCGACGGCTGCCATGATAAAACCGGCACGTGTACCCCATTGCGAACGTTCCATCTCTCTTCCCCCTTTGTTTTCCCATTCTTTTGACATAAAAATAGGAATTTTGTTTGTTTTCAGATTATTAACTAATCTAAAATTAGTATACCGAGAGAGCGCTTTAATGTAAAGACACTTTCGTAATATAATTGAAAAAAACTATTGCTGCAAAAGTAAAAAGGCAGAGGATAAGCTCCCCTGCCTTACTTCTGTTAATTATTTTGTTGTTTTTCAATAATAGTTGTTCGCTGTGACCAAACAACGAATAATACTGCTAACACGATTAATACAGCGCCAAGAGACATCAGAAGAGAACCGGTAAATCCTATGACAATATACCCGATAGCAGCGATACCCGCAGCTGTTAATGCATACGGTATCTGCGTTAAGACATGGTCCATATGGTTACTTCCTGCTCCTGTTGAGGACAAGATGGTCGTATCAGAAATCGGTGAACAATGGTCACCAAATACAGCACCTGCTAAAACTGCTGATAATGCTGGCAATAATAACGCTGGTTCTGCTTCAATCATAATTGTTCCAGCAATCGGTAAAAGAATACCGAAAGAGCCCCATGAAGTTCCTGTAGAGAAAGCCATAACTCCAGCTAATACGAACAATAGAACTGGCAAGATCGCTGTAGGAACATTGCCGTCAGAAACAACACCCGCTAGATAGGCCCCTGTTTCTAATGATCCGATTAAAGAAGTTAATGACCAAGCAAATATTAGGATTAAAACGGCACCCATCATAGACTTGATACCTGCCCAGATTCCTTTGCCGATCCAACCAACATTGGCTGTTTTGTTAGTTTTCATTTGTAACGTATAAAGAAGAATAGATGTTAAAGCACCTAATACTCCACCTATTAATAATGAAGCTGGTACATCTGTGTTTTCAAAGATTAGCCAAATATCAAATACTTGACCTGCATTTTGGTAGCCAGTCCAAATCATCGCAAATACTGTTCCGACGATTAATAGTAAAATAGGAAGCAGTAAATCTCTGACATGGCCATGTGAGTGAGAAGGGAATTCTTCTTTCATTTCACCCGGAATTGTTTTCTCAGGATCAAAAAGCTGTCCTTTTGAAATTGCCAATACTTCGTGTTTTTTCATTTCGCCAAAATCAACATCGCGAATTGCGACAAAAAAGACGATAGCAAGAGACGCAACCACGTAAAAGTTCATTGGTGCCATCCAAAGAAATGCTTCGAGTGCAGAATATTCCACAAAAGTTTGACCAGCTAAAATGGTAGCAATAATCCCAATTATCGCTGCACCCCAACTTGATACAGGTGAGACTACACAAACAGGTGCCGCTGTTGAATCGATAAAGTACGCTAGTTTAGCACGTGAAACTTTGTATTTATCTGTAATCGGACGTGCTACTTGTCCTACCGCCAATGCATTAAAATAATCATCGATAAAGATGACCATTCCAAGAACGACCGTTAATACTTTGGCACCACGACGAGATTTAATGTGGTTTGATGCCCATTCAGCGAAAGCGTGACTTCCTCCTGAAAGACTAACAAATGCTGTAATAACTCCCAGCAATAGTAGAAACAAAATGATAAAGACGTTGTAAGCGTTAAAGCCGCCGTCCCAAAAAATAATTGCGAATGATGTAGCAAGTTCCTGCATGGCATCAAGTGGTGAAAACCATGTTAGGATAATAGCTGCTGCCACAATACCTGTACCTAATGATAATAGAACACGGCGTGTTAATAAGACCATTACAATTGCAATGATCGGTGGCAAAATCGAAAAAATCGTATTCTCCAAAATAACTCCTCCTTATTTTTTGATGGGTGAAATTGAGACAAAAAAGGCTGACCTCTCCGCTTGGATTCAGTCAGCCTTCTACAATTCGTCTGTGCGATAAAACATCAAACAACCCTGTAGCCCTCCATTTAAACTAGCGCTTAAATGACAGTGACATTCTTGTTCAGAATGACCCCAATCCACCTCCTATGACCATAAGAAATAAATTTCGGCAAAACTTCCTTTCAGGTACGTTCAACGCGGTCATACTCGCGCACCTTACTGATTAGTTTTGCAGCCTCTACCCACCATTATAACTTTCCTTTTTAGCATAGCCCAAAATCACTACAAAATCAACTGCATTTATATTCTAACAGTCATTGCTACTTTATCGCTTTGTTGTGAAAATATTGACCAAATACATCACGAAGAAATTCCGGCATAAAATACGTTTTCGTCGCTCTTTTCAAACTCGGGAAAAAATAACCAAATGTCAGCATGTCTAGCGTAACTAGTTGATATGTTTGATCATGTACAACCTGTCGCCCGCCAATATAAAATCGACGATCAATAAGTTCCATGTTCAAATGAATCATCTTGCCAAACACCACACCGCGAAATCCCATTCCTTTTAACTCAAGTTGTGGCCATTCTGAATTCAAAGACTGCAAATAAATTTCTTTTAACTCTGCACCGCTTAACTCAACCACACATGGGTTGATCGGATGAGGCAACATTTTATGAAAATTATAACGCGTCATCGCGCCTTCATGTATGTCTTCCATGAATATCCCCGCATTAAACAATGCACAATCTGCACCTGTAAATTCAATCATCGCTTCACCAAATAAGGTTGCAAGCTCTGAATCTTTAAACCACTCTGCTTTTAACTTTTTATCGCTTTGAAAGACGAGTTCGTTCATTTGTATTTTTCCTTGTTCTACTAAATGTTCATCAAAATTTTCTTGTACTTCACACAGCTGAGATACTTCTATTAAACGAGCTGAAGTTTTTTTAAACTCCTTCTCTACGGTGATATGACCGATATAAAAACCAAACTTTCCAGCAGCTCCGAGTAATGTATCCCCTTGCCATTTCCCATCATGAAAAACATGATGCGTATGTGCACCTAAAATAATATTAATCTGTGGACAACGTTCTGCTAAAAGCTCATCATCTTTTATGCCTAAATGGGACAAACAAACAATCAAATCAGTTTCGTCTTTAATTGCCTCTACTGATTGACTAATCGACTCTTTTGCATCTGTGATTTGCCAGCCTAACTTGCGATAAAAAGGGGTAAATTCAGCTGTTGCACCTACAAGCCCAATACGGGTGCCACTTTTCGTGCGAATAATTTGATGAGGTTTAGCCCATGTTGGTCGGTTGCCTTGAAAATCAAATAAATTCGATACCACTACGTCAAAATCAGCTTGAACATATAAATCATCCAATTCTTCTTTAGACAGCGTGATGCCCTCATTATTACCAATTGTCACGGCATCGTATCCTGCTTCATTAAGCAATAAAATATTGCCTTTTCCTGCAGTGCCTTCAGTATAAGGGTGTGAACGGTCTACATGATCACCAATATCTAAAACAAGACAAACATCGCCTTCTTCTTCGTGCCACCTTTTTCGCTCAGCTAAAAATGACTTGATGCGCGGCCAGTTTGCAAAATGACTGTGTAAATCATTTGTATGATAAATATGAATTGTTTCGCTCATGAAAACACCTCTTTAATTGCTAAATATTCCTTCATAAATTGAGCGTAACCCCAATACTAGTAGCACAATCCGTAAAATGGTGACCAACACTTCCGAGTTGAGACGTTTGTTTAACGCTGCTCCTATTTTCGCTCCAATATAGGCACCAGGTACGACCGCGAGTGTGTAAATCCATGGGACGTTACCCAATGAAATGTGCGTAACAGAGTTAACAAGTGCTGATAAAAAAACCATTAACATTGATGTACCGACAGCCACGTGAGGCGGGAATAAGAACAACAGTATCATCGCTGGTACAATGATAGACCCTCCGCCGATTCCAAACAAGCCGGAAGCAACTCCGACAAAAAACGTTAAAAGTAAAGCAAACCAAATTGGATAGCCATAAACATATTCTTTGTTTTCTCTATCTGTAAACGTCGTTTTCCGACCGTTATCCACAAACCACCGAACTGCTTTGAGATGGTCACGCAACAGTAAAAGAATTGATAGAAATACAAGGAGGATACCAAAATACAAATTAAAAGAAGGCAAATCTAAATTTTTATTAATAAAAGCACCGACGATTGTCCCCGGTGCGCTTCCCACAAAGAAAATGAATCCACTTTTGTAATCCACTGTCCGAACTTTCATATAGGCTAAGGTCGATGACAGACCTGTGAAAATCATCATAATGACCGATAACCCCACAATTTTTTGTGGTGAAAGTTCAGGGAAAAATGCAAAGCTAGTGCCCATAAACAGCAAAGCGGGTACTAATATAACACCCCCGCCTAAACCGATTAATGCACCTAGTATACCGGACAGTATGCCGACAACTGCCATAACGACAAAAACCATTAAAATCCTCCTTCAAACAAGTCCATTTGCTTTGGCGACAGTCCATCAAACGATAAATCATTCATCTTTTGGAACTGCTTGGCGTCACCTGCTGCATGCCCCCCTGAATTGTTATTAAAAATCACATACACATTTTCAGTAGTGTTCGCCAATGACTTTACGGCTCTACTAATTTCCTCGAGTTCTTCCTTATTGTAATCGTATAAATAACGAACTTCTCTCCAGTTTTGTCCACCTCCAGGATTTACCCAGCCGTGAACATTGCGACCATGTATGCGCAACAACACTTTATCTTTTCTAGTAGATATCGGCACAAGCGGAATTGACCCTTCTCCTGCCTGTGGCTCATCACAAACCGAGTGAATCAAGTTATTGTTCCGAAGAAAATCCACTGTTTTTTTTCTCATTCCATTTGAATACCAGGACTGATGGCGAAACTCGATTGCCAAATCAAATTCTTTAAGACGTTCAATAATTTCTCGAAGTTGATCGACATTGTCTTTTTGACAATCAAACCACGGAGGAAATTGCAGTAACACCATTGCTAATTTACCTTCTTCTTTCAAAGGCTGTATAGACTTACTAAAAGCTTCAAACATGGCATCACGTGATTCAAACGGATTTTCTCCACGGAGATGGCCCGTCATGCCTTGATAAGCTTTGACCACAAATTGAAATTGCGCAGGTGTTTCCGCAATCCATTTGCGAATATTGCGTTCTGGTTGAACCGCATAAAAAGAAGAATCCAATTCAACTATCGGAAAGTGCCCACTATAATCGCTTAGTTTATCTGTTTTTTTTGAGTCCGGGCTATAGACATCCGGATGGTCTCCCCAACCCGTTAACCCTACATAAATCATGATCCCGCCTCCATTTTCGTTATTATTTTATGATAACATAGAAAAAATAGAACGTCTTTTTTAAAATAGTTATCCTTCGCTTCATATGATTTTCCACTCGAGGAGATGAGTCAAACATGAAAAAGGTATGGGATGATCAAGAACTAATTGAAAAAAAGTCCTGGTGGGACAGTGTCGATTCGATTGCTCCCCGAATTCTTGGTCACGTTATTCAAAAAGAACAAGTTGAAGGTACACGTTCAATGATTGAATGGTCCAAAGCAGAAAATATGTGGACAAATCGTGCCGCGATTCTCTACCAGATAAAATACAAGTAGCTGACAAACACAGTCATTCTCAGTCAAATTATACTTCATCATGCTACATCTCCTGAATTCTTTATGCAAAAAGCTATTGGCTGGACATTACGTGAATATGCCAAAAAAGATGCTGAATGGGTGGAAACGTTTGTCTCAACACATGAGTTAATGCCTCTTAGCAAACGGGAAGCATTGAAACACATTAAAAAATAAGCTTAGGTGCACATGAAGTGCACCTAAGCTTATTTTTAAGTAATGCTTTCAGGATTTTAGAATAACCCGCCAATTCCTTTTTTAGCTATTAAAGATTTAGCAGAATCCATCAATTCTTTCTTTTCAGTTTCATCAATTTTACCATCATCATAAGCTTCTTTAGCTTGCACCAATACTTCTTTTGCTTCGCTTAAGTCTGCATTGTTCAATTTCTCTTTTAAAGCTTCGAATTTTTGACTCATGTTTTGCATACCTCCTAAGGATTTATATACGTTACTCTTATACCCTTTAAGCAAGTACCCAAACGCTCCACTTGCATGATTAGAGATACGACTTGTTATTTCGTTCAAGCCCATAAAAATAACCCTTGGTGTGACAATGTCACACCAAGGGTTACATATAAATCGATTAACCGATCGAGCCTTCCATTTCGAACTTGATTAAACGGTTCATTTCTACCGCATATTCCATTGGAAGTTCTTTTGTAAATGGTTCGATAAAGCCCATAACGATCATTTCTGTAGCTTCTTGCTCAGAAACGCCACGGCTCATCAAGTAGAACAACTGCTCTTCAGATACTTTTGAAACTTTCGCTTCGTGTTCCAAAGAAACGTTATCGTTTAAGATTTCGTTGTATGGAATTGTATCAGAAGTTGATTGGTTATCCATAATCAACGTATCACATTCGATGTTCGAACGTGCGCCGTCAGCTTTACGTCCAAAATGAACGATTCCGCGATACGATACTTTCCCGCCTTGTTTTGAAATTGATTTCGAAACAATCGAAGAAGACGTATTTGGAGCCAAGTGAATCATTTTCGCACCAGCATCTTGGTGTTGTCCTTTACCAGCAATTGCGATTGACAATGTCATGCCACGTGCGCCTTCGCCTTTCAAGTAAACCGCTGGATATTTCATCGTTAATTTCGAACCGATGTTGCCATCAATCCATTCCATTGTCCCGTTTTCGTACACAAATGCACGTTTCGTTACAAGGTTAAAGACGTTATTTGCCCAGTTTTGAATTGTTGTATAACGGCAGTAAGCATCTTTTTTCACAATAATTTCAACAACGGCTGAGTGAAGTGAATTTGTTGTGTAAACAGGAGCTGTACAACCTTCTACGTAATGAACGCTTGCGCCTTCATCTACAATAATCAATGTACGTTCAAATTGACCCATGTTTTCCGAGTTAATACGGAAGTAAGCTTGAAGTGGTGACTCCACTTTAATGCCTTTAGGTACGTAAATGAACGAACCACCAGACCAAACAGCTGTATTCAATGCAGCAAATTTATTGTCTGCTGCTGGAATTACTGACTGCCAATGTTCTTTGAAAAGATCTTCGTTTTCATTTAGTGCAGCACCTGTATCTTTAAAGACGATACCCATGTCTTCTAATTCTTGTTTCATGTTGTGGTAAACAACTTCAGATTCGTACTGAGCTGATACACCTGCTAAATATTTTTGCTCTGCTTCTGGAATTCCTAATTTATCAAATGTACGTTTGATTTCTTCAGGAACTTCATCCCATGAAGTCTGACTTGCTTCTGATGGTTTTACGTAATACGTAATTTCATCAAAGTTCAATGAAGCTAAGTCGCCGCCCCATTGTGGCATTGGCATTGAATAAAACAATTTCAATGCTTTTAGACGAGATTTAAGCATCCATTCAGGCTCTTCTTTAATTTTCGAAATTTCTCTTACGATGTCTTCAGTTAAACCTCTTTTTGATCTAAATACTGAAACATCTTTGTCGTGGAACCCATATTTATAATCACCGATTTCCGGCATTTTTTTCGCCATCGTCGTTCCTCCGTTCTATGTTACGATTTTTCTTCGTTTTGCACGCCTTTTTCCATCGCTTTCCAAGCCAAAGTCGCACATTTTATACGGGCTGGAAATTGAGAGACGCCTTGTAGTGCTTCAATATCACCAAGATCAATCGAATCATCGTACTCTTTGCCAAGCATCATATCTGAAAAGATACCGGAAAGTTTTAATGCCGTATCAACTTCCTGCCCTTTGACAGCTTGCGTCATCATTGAAGCAGAAGCCATTGAAATCGAACATCCTTCACCGTCAAACTTCGCATCTTTGACAATGCCGTCTTCGACCTGCAAAGTCAGTTGGATGCGGTCTCCACAGGTCGGATTGTTCATCTCGATATTAACGCTATTGTTTTCAAGTGCCCCTTTGTTGCGAGGGGTCTTATAGTGATCCATAATAACACGTCTGTATAATTGGTCTAAGTTATTAGAAGACATCGTTGAAATACTCCTTTGCCGAACGCAATCCTTCTACTAAACGGTCAACATCTGACTCGTTATTATATAAATAGAAGCTAGCGCGTGCTGTAGCTGAAACTTCCAGCCATTTCATTAAAGGTTGCGCACAATGATGACCAGCGCGAACCGCGATCCCGCTCATGTCTAAGACAGTCGCGACATCATGCGGATGAACGTCGTTCAAGTTGAACGTAACAATACCCGCACGTTTTTGTGGATCGGTTGGTCCATAAATATCTAACCCTTCAATCAAGTTCATTTTTTCCATTGCGTAAGCAGCCATTTGATGTTCATGCTTTTCAATTTCATTTAAACCGATCTCGTTAAGAAAATCTATAGCTGCCCCTAATCCAACAGCGCCTGCAATAATTGGTGTACCGCCTTCAAATTTCCAAGGAAGCTCTTTCCATGTCGAATCGTATAAACCAACGAAATCGATCATTTCTCCACCAAATTCTACAGGTTCCATATTGTTTAATAATTCTTTTTTGCCGTAAAGAACGCCGATGCCAGTAGGACCACACATTTTGTGGCCAGAAAATGCAAAGAAATCACAGTCTAATTGCTGAACATCTATTTTAAGGTGAGGTGCAGCTTGAGCACCATCAACTACCATAACTGCTCCATTTTCGTGCGCAATCTGTGCAACTTCTTTTACTGGATTCATCGTGCCGAGAACATTCGAGACATAAACCATTGAGACGATTTTTGTTCGCTCCGTCACGACTGCGCGGACTTGCTCTAACGAAATCGTGCCGTCTTTTTCAAGCTCAACATATTTTAAAATGGCGCCGCGTTCTTTTGCCAATTGTTGCCATGGAATAATATTAGAATGATGTTCCATATAGGTAATGACAATTTCGTCACCTTCTTGAACATTGGCTCTGCCGTAGCTTTGCGCAACGAGGTTCATAGCAGTTGTCGTTCCCCGCAAGAAAATAATTTCTTCCATTGAATTAGCATTAATGAACTTCCGAACTTTTTCACGTGCACCTTCATAATGTTCCGTAGCACGATTCCCAAGCGTATGAACGCCTCGGTGTACATTGGCATTATCTAATTCATAATAAGATTTTAAGGCCTCAATAACTTGAACTGGCTTTTGTGAAGTAGCCGCACTATCCAAATAAACCAGTGGGTGACCATTTATTTCTTGGTTGAGTATTGGAAAATAGCTTTTTATCTCTTTGTTGATCATTAGCGGACTTTCCTTTCGATAACCTCCGTCAATTGCTTTTTAACGCCTTCGATTGGCAACACTCGAACTACTGGTGCCAAGAAACCGTGAATAACAAGACGTTCAGCTTCCTGTTTTGTAATACCGCGGCTCATCAAATAATACAATTGAAGTGGATCTACGCGACCAACTGATGCTGCATGTCCTGCAGTTACATCATCTTCATCGATTAAAAGAATTGGGTTTGCATCGCCACGTGCTTTTTCACTTAACATCAATACGCGTGATTCTTGTACTGCGTTAGATCTTGTAGCACCGTGTTCGATTTTGCCGATGCCGTTAAAGATAGAAGAAGCTGAGTCTTTCATAACACCATGCTTCAAAATAAATCCTTCTGAATCTTTACCCCAATGAACAACTTGCGTTGTAAAGTTTTGTTTTTGTGATCCTCGTCCAACGACAACACTTTTCGTATCGCCGAAAGAATTATCGCCGATCAAGTGTGTTGTGTTTTCAGAAATTGTATCGCTATCATTCATCATGCCTAGAGCCCATTCAATGCGCGCATCACGTGCAGCAATACCACGGCGGTTTACATACGTAATAAACCCTTCTGCTAGCGTGTCTACCGCACCGTACGTAATTTGAGCGTTATCTTCAGCAAAAACTTCTGAAACGATATTTGCTAAACCATTTGCATGTGGCACTGTAGAATAATAGTTTTCTACATACGTTACTTTACTGCTTGTATCTGCAACAACGATTACGTGGTTAAACAATGACGCTTCTGCATCGTCATGATAAAAGACAACTTGTACTGGCTCTTCTACAACGACGTTTTTTGGCACGTAAAGGAATGCTCCACCATTCATCAATGCAGCGTTTAGCGCCGTCAATTTATGCTCGTCTGTTTTCACGCCATTAGTCATAAAGTATTTTTTGACTAAATCGCCATGTTCACGTAGAGCTGTAAAAATATCCGTCAAAATAACACCTTGTGCTGCAAGATCTTCAGAAATGCGTGAAAATGCAGGTGTATTATTATGTTGGATATAAAGGTTTTTTTGTTCTAAATCTACGATAGCTTTAACATCTTCTGTTAAATCTTCAAGCGATTCGAACTTTTCACTTTCAACCGCATGCACTGGAAAATCAGTAAAGTTCCAGCTAAGAATTTTTGTTTTATCTGGTTTTGGTAGTGGCAAGCTTTGCGCTTCACCAAACGAACGAAGACGAAGCTCAGTAAACCATGAAGGTTCACCATTCATTTCTGAAAAGGAGCGCACGTCCTGCTCGGTCATTTTTAAATTTGTTTCAACCGTCATGCTAGTCTCTCCCTTCAATTATGCTTGTCCTACAGTCTCGTCTTCAATACCAAGTTCAGCTTTGATCCAGTCATAGCCTTCTGCTTCTAATTTATGAGAAAGTTCTTCTCCGCCTGATTTAACAACACGTCCTTGCATCATTACGTGAACGTGGTCAGGTGTGATGTAGTTTAGTAAACGTTGGTAATGAGTGATGATTAAGCAACCAAAGTTTTCGCTTCTCATTTGGTTGATACCTTCTGAAACAACTTTTAATGCATCAATATCAAGTCCAGAGTCAATTTCGTCTAGAACAGCGATTTTTGGTTTGATCATCATTAGTTGTAAAATTTCGTTACGTTTCTTTTCTCCACCTGAGAAACCTTCGTTCAAGTAACGTTGTGCCATTTCTTGTTCCATATCTAGAACTTCCATTTTGCTGTCTAATTCGCGGATAAATTTCATTAATGAAACTTCATCGCCTTCTTCGCGACGAGCATTCATAGCAGAACGCATAAAGTCAGCATTTGTTACGCCAGAAATTTCGCTTGGATATTGCATTCCTAAGAAAAGACCTGCACGAGCGCGTTCGTCAACTTCCATCTCAAGAACATCTTCACCATCTAGCGTGATTGTTCCTTGAGTTACTTCATATTTAGGATGACCCATGATAGCTGATGCTAATGTAGATTTACCAGTACCGTTAGGTCCCATAATTGCGTGAATTTCACCTGTATTAATTGTTAAGTCTACACCCTTTAAAATCTCTTTGTCTTCGATTTTAACGTGTAAATCTTTAATGACCAAAGTTGACATGTATATACCTCCATAAAGTTAATAGTGGAATGGCGAACCATCCTTAATTAGTATCATTCTAATCTTAACCCATATTCACCTCACTGGCAAATCATTAAACCACATCTAAAATGAAGGTAAATCAATTTAGATTACTGCATTTCTCACTTATTTACAAAAGCTAGACCTTATAACTCGCATGCTTTTATATTTTCAATAAAAGAATACTAATTGAGAATTCATATCAATAAAAAACCAGCATCCAAAGATGCTGGTTTTACACTCTTATATACTAAATTAATCTCGGTGAATTTGCCGTTCGAGCTGGCTGGCTACTTTTTGGCCTAGCTGATAGTCTTGTTCGCGGCGCTGTTCTACTTCAACAATTTTATCTGTGTCATTTTGGTACTCGTCAATTCCAAAGCCATGTGCATTTCTAAATGCCTGTTCCATTTTCTCTGTCTTATCTATTCCGTTCGATTCAATAATGAACCATTCCTTTCAATCTTGGTTTTTAATATTTACATTAATCATTGTACCCCATTTAATACCAAATAAACATCTAAATTGACTAATTAATCTGAAAATAGAACTATTGTCTTAGAGTTCTCAAAAAAAAAAGCTCTTTGACGATTGCTCGTCAAAGAGTTCCTTGTTTACTGTGATACTTCGTTATAAATACTAGAAGCAGCTAGACCTAGTTCTTCAAGTATTTCGTTTAACTGAGCATCTGCCTCATTAAACTTCTCATTTGCTTCTTCAAAAGAAGGTGTTTCTTTTGATAATTCTTCAGCTTTTAGTTCATATGATTCACGCATAGAGGCAAATGCTGAAGTGATTTGTTCTTCTTGATCTTTTAATGTTTCTGGAATTTCCAATGAATCAACTGCATTAACCGCTTCGTTACTAGCAGAAATTGCTGCATCTTTCATTTGTTGCAGTTCTTCGCCTTCTGGTAAAGCTTCTTCTGCTTGGTCCATTTCAAACTTATTCAAGTCTGCATCTACAGCATTGATTGTGTTTGGAATAGACATATAAAATTTCATCATTTCTTTTTTCACTTCTGAAGTGTCGTCAGAAGTGTCAGTGCTAGTAGCTGTTTCTTTCGGTTCAGTTGCTTCTTCTTCAGAACAAGCGGTTAATAAAAATGTTGCTGAAAGTCCAATTGCCCACAATTTCTTCATACTAATTCCCCCTATTGTGTATTATCATCGTTATAATAACACAAAAATTACCAATAGAACAGTATATGGGAAAAGTTGTAATCATCAGATTTTATTAATTATTGCAAACTTTTACGACCATTTGTGAAACGATCAACAATATGCGCTAATGCACCATCACCTGTAACGTTAGCAGCAGTACCAAAGCTGTCTTGTGCCAAATACAGTGCGATCATTAACGCTACCATCGTCTCGTCAAATCCGAGCATACTTTGTAGCAAACCGATTGCTGCCATAACAGCTCCACCTGGAACTCCTGGTGCTGCAATCATTGTAACCCCTAGCATTAAAATAAATGGAAAGAAGCTACCGAATGACGGAACTCCACCTGTTAATAGCACAACACCAATTGCACATGAAACTAACGTGATGGTACTCCCTGATAAATGAATTGTCGCAAATAACGGAACAGTAAAATCCGTTACTCGTTCGTTAGCTCCAGATTTGCGCGCTTGACGCAAAGTAACCGGAATCGTTGCTGCTGAAGACTGAGTTCCTAATGCCGTAAAATAGGCGGGCATCATTGTTTTTAAAATTGAGAATGGGTTTCTTCCTTTTAACGCACCTGCTGTTGAATACTGTAGCATTAGCATTGTCCAGTGAAGAATGATAATCATTAAGAAAACAATCCCGAATAACGACAAGATTTCAAATACAGCTCCACCATATGCCATATTGGCGAATATTCCAAAAATATGGAATGGTAAAAGTGGAATAATGATATACGAAATTGTTTTTTCGATAATTGCTTGGAATTCATCGAAAAACGCTACCATGGTTTTGCTTCCTGTTGATGCCATGCCGATACCTAATAGAAAAGCCAAAATTAAGGCAGCCATTACACCAAATAAAGGTGTCATCTCAAGTGCGATAAATGAAGATGCTAATGCATGTTCCGGATCTTCCAAATTGCTCAACGATCCTTGCTTCATAAAATTAGGCAATACAGTTGTCGCTACAAAAAATGCTAACACACCAGCCGTAACTGTTGACGCATAAGCGATACCAGTAGCGACTCCTAATAATTTACCAGATCCTTTTCCTAATTTCGCAATTCCTGGAGCAATAAATCCAAGAATAATTAGTGGTACAACAAAGTTTAAGAAATTGCCAAAAATCGAAGTGAATGTTGCAAAAACACGCACTAACCATTCTGGTGCAACTAAACCTACAAGAACTCCTAAAACAATCGCCACAACTATACGCGGCAATAAACCAAAATTGAACTTCATCCACCTGTCCCCCTCATATGAACAATTGTTTCTTTTTTATTATTCAAAAGTAGCACAGACCTTGTTGAATTGTAAGACATATAATAAAACACGAAATATTTTTATTATTTCGACAAAATAAAAAAAGCACCCTTTCGGATGCTTTTTACTTATCAATCTACTGGTACTACTGAGCCACCCCATTCTTCCAAAATGAAATCTTGAATTTCCTGTGAGGTTAACACTTCAACTAATGCTTTCACATTTTCGTTATCTTCATCACCTGCACGCACAGTAATAATATTTACATATGGCGAATCAGATGATTCTATTGCAATTGAATCTTCTAGAGGGCTGATGCCAGCATCAATTGCATAGTTGGAGTTGATTAATACTGCATCTCCTTCACCTGATTCATACAACTGAACAAGTAAAGCTGCTTCATAGTCTGGCTCAAGCTGTAAATTTTTCGGGTTATCAACAATATCACTCACTTCAGCCGATGTTTTATCTACACCTTCTGCCAATGTGATTAAGCCTTCTACCTCAAGCAGTGATAAAATACGCCCCTGCTCCGATACCGAGTTGCTCATCAAAATGGTTGCATCTTGTGGGAGTTCATCAAGAGAAGCATATTTTTGTGAATAAACACCGATTGGTTCAATGTGAATCCCTCCAGCATTTTCAAACTCATAACCATTATCAGCTATTTGAGTCTCTAAGTAAGGCACAGTTTGGAAATAGTTAGCATCAATTTCACCAGAATCTAAATCTTTATTTGGCAGGATATAATCCTGATACGTTTCGATTTCTAAGTCAATTCCTTGTTCTTCAAGCATAGGCTTCGCTTTTTCTAAAATTTCAGCGTGAGGCACGTTAGAGGCTCCTACGCGTAATGTTGCAGATTCTTCTTCGCTAGCTCCACCATTTCCATTGCCGCATCCTGCTAATACTAATGCTGTTAACGCTGTTCCTACTACAAATTTCTTCATCTAAATCTCTCCCTTATGTTGTGTTTGTGTATAGAACGGAAATTCCGTTTTTACCGTTTGTCAGCTTTAATTGTTACTAAATCACCAATATATTGAATGATAAAGACAATAATTAAAATTAAGATTGTTGCCATCAATGTGACGTCTTCACGACTACGTTGGAAGCCATCTAGGAAAGCAAGTGTACCAAGGCCACCTGCGCCGATAATTCCTGCCATGGCTGTATAGCCAACTAATGCGATAGCCGTAACTGTAATACCAGAGATTAAAGCTGGTTTCGATTCTGGTAATAAGACTTTCCAAATAATTGTGCCTGTCGTTGCGCCCATGGAACGAGCGGCTTCAATAACGCCTTTATCGATTTCTTTTAACGCGATCAAGACCATTCGTGCATAAAATGGAGCAGAACCGATTATCAATGCCGGTAAAGCCGCATTAGGTCCACGAATCGTTCCCATAAGTAATAATGTTAATGGGATTAATAGAATGATCAAGATGATAAATGGAATCGAGCGGAATATGTTGACGAATGCGCCGGTCAACCAATTGACCACTTTGTTTGCCCATAACTGCTTTGGCGCTGTCAAAAATAATAGAATCCCAAGTGCTAACCCAATAATAAATGTAAATAAAGTCGATATCGTCGTCATATATAAGGTTTCAAGTGTTGCTTCCCACATGCTTTCCCAATCAACGTTTGGAAATAAAGACTCAATCATTTTGCATCACCTCCGCTTGAATATCTTCTGCGCGAAGAAATGCCAACGCTTCTTCAATTTCTGCTGGAGAACCTTTTAACTGCAAAATCAATGTTCCGTACGCTCCTCGCTGTGTATGTGAAATGTTACCTTGAACAATATTGACGTCAATCGAATGGCTGCGAATCAATTTTGTTAATAGAGGCTTCTCAGTTTGTTCACCAAGAAAGACCAATTTAACTAATTCACCTGTAGGATATAATTCCCGCAAGTTTTTAATGGTCTCTTGTGAATCTCCGTTATCGGTTACTTGTGCAACAAAGCGCTTTGTAATTTCAGCTTGTGGTGATTGGAAAACATTTAAGACATCTCCAAGTTCAACCACTCGACCGCCTTCCATTACAGCTACGCGATGACATATCTTCCTAATAACATGCATTTCATGGGTGATTAACACAATAGTTAATCCTAGACGTTTGTTGATATCTACTAGTAAATCTAAAATAGCATCTGTCGTTTCTGGATCAAGTGCTGATGTTGCTTCATCACACAACAACACTTCTGGGTCATTTGCTAACGCACGAGCAATACCAACGCGTTGCTTTTGTCCACCAGACAGTTCGGATGGATATGCGTTTTCACGACCTGTTAATCCAACAAGTTCAATGAGTTCTTGTACTCGTTTTCCTCGTTGTGATTTAGCTACTCCGGCAATTTCTAGCGGAAACTCAATATTTTCTTTTACAGTACGAGACCAAAGCAAGTTAAAATGTTGGAAAATCATACTGACTTTTTGGCGAGCTTTGCGTAATTCTCCACCTTTAATTGCGGTGATCATTTGACCGTTGATTTCTACAGTTCCTGATGTCGGTTTTTCTAACCCATTCAACAAACGGATCAATGTACTTTTTCCTGCTCCGCTATATCCAATGATCCCAAAAACCTCTCCATCGGCAATAGATAAATCTACTTCGTCAACGGCAGTAAGAATTGCTTTACCCGTATCGAATTTCTTTGTTACTTTCTTTAACTCAATCATTCTTCGAACACCCCTAAATCCTAAAATAAAAAGCCCTTCTGCGCATAAATGAGCAGAAGGGCAAACGTATATTATACGGAAACCAATCTCTCATCTGTCAAAGCTTTCGCTTTGAGTGACTTGGCACCATTTCATTTTCATGACGGTTGCCGGGCTTCATAGGGCACTTCCCTCCACCGCTCTTAATAAGAGTTCGATATGAAATTATTTAATAACTAAACCTGTAATAAGCGCTCTTGCTTTCTTATCAGAAAACTAATTTACCATGACCGACTGTATTCGTCAACAGCTTTTAACTTATTATATAAATAAGGGACCGAATGAAATGCATAAACTTTTTCTTTTAGTTTGCCGTCTTCTGTAATTAAGAGACAAGGTACACTTTCCACTTCATAAAGATCTGCAATTTCTTGAACGTAATTCAAGTTTGCTTTGCCCATAGGCAAGTCGGGTAGTAGTTCCGTGATGACCGACAACATCTTAGATGCTACTTGGCATGTTCCACACATCGGCGTGTATAAATAATAGGCAGTTACATTTTGGGTATTTTTTTCTTTTGTCCATTCTTTATGTGTCCATTCTTTCATATTCTTCATCCCTCTATTAATAGCTTTTTAACTTGAATATTTGCAGTAACGAGTACATCTTTCAATATCCTAAGCGGCGTTGTGGCGACTTCTTTATAGCACCGGTCGATATAAAAATGACTAGCTTCAGGAAACTCACGCTTTACTAATTTGCGCAATTTCTCACCGGAAGAGTCAGCATCTACCAATATGATGATGTCCTGACCTTCGTATGGCAGTAAAAGTTCTTCAAGTCTTGTTGCACTTACTGTACCATTTGTACAAAGAATCGTCACGGGTTCTGCAATGAGTGGTGCTATTCTTAACTTATCGCTAATCCCCTCTACAACGATCACCTTCATAACCCTCACCCCATCGAATCAAGAATATGATAAGTCCGACTTTCTAGTCATCACATATTAATGCTTCAAGACCCATTGATGCGAAATAAACTTCTTTATCAATTTGCTTACTTTAAAAATACCAATGTTAGAGGGCTTCGTCCATTTTCAAGCTCAGAACAAGTAAGGCTAAAGAAACCCAATAAAAAAAGCGCCAAGATGCTGGCGCTTTTCCAAAATTACTCGTTCGTCATTTCTTTGTATTGATCTGCAGTCATCAATTCATTGACTTCTTCTTCAGAAGGGGCTTCGATAACGACCATCCAAGCCTGTTCGTATGGCGATTCGTTAACAAATTCCGGGCTGTCTTCAAGCTCAGAGTTAACTTCAATCACTTTACCGCTAATTGGTGCGTACAATTCTGAAACCGTTTTAACTGATTCAACGCTACCAAAAGGTTGATCTTTTTTCAGCTCGTCTCCAACTTGCGGAAGTTCAACGAAAACGATGTCTCCCAATTCAGCTTGTGCGAAATGAGTAATGCCGATACGTGCATTGCCATCTTCGATTTTAACCCATTCATGTTCTTTTGAATAACGAAGTTCTGCCGGTGTGCTCATCTTGACCCCTCCAAATTATGTAGTTCATTCAAATTTAGTTTGACATAAACAGCAGTGAAATACAAGCTGCCGCTATGCGCTTATAACCACGTATTTTGATATTCTGCTTCTTTAAAGCCAAGAAGTGCTTTTTCGCCATCCCATGCCAATGGACGTTTGATCAACATCCCATTAGAAGCAAGTAGCTCTAACTGCTGATCTTCGCTCATAGTCGATAACTTGTCTTTTAAACTTAGTGAACGGTAAACCAATCCACTCGTATTGAAAAACTTCTTTAATTCTAAGCCACTAGCTTTATGAATTTCCGCAAGTTGTTCTTTTGTAGGCGGGTTTTCTGAGATATGTATTTCATTGTACTTTACACCATTTTTCTCTAGCCAGCTTTTCGCTTTTCGGCAAGTCATACATTTTGGATATGCGTAATAAGTAATCAAGTAAGAACCTCCCTTTTTTCTTAGCTTACCAAAAAGAAGAACGTTGGTCGATGTATAAAAATAGGCAATCCCACTATAAATGGGATTGCCTGATTATTCTTTTTTATACGACGTATTTTTCAACATCGATCAACTTCACTGCTGCTTCACGTTTTTTCGCAATTACATTATATGGCGTAGAACGTGTTAACTTGCGTAAAGCCGATAACATCATGCGCTGGTTATCTCCTTCGATAGCTGCGATTAATGTTTCTTTTGCATCGCGTTCAATTTGATCAAATGCTTCTTGGCAATAAATTTGTGTATAGAGAAGTTTTTGTTTTGCTTTTTCCTCACCTGAAGCGGCAATTGCTTTTTCTGTCCGAAGAACAACAGACTCCATAGCAAAGACGTTGCTAACGATATCAGCAATGTTCACAAGAACTTCTTGTTCTGCTTCTAGTTTCGAACCATACGTTTGTGCTGCAAGTCCAGCAGCCAGTAGAGCAATTTTCTTCGCATTTTTCACCAAGTATTTTTCTTGGTCTAACGCATCTGTCCCTACTTCTTCTGGCATCATCATTAATAGCTCTTCTTGCAATTTTTGAGCATGTTGCAATAATGGCAACTCGCCTTTCATTGCTTTACGCAATAATGTACCTGGTACGAGCAAGCGGTTGATTTCGTTTGTGCCTTCGAAAATACGGTTAATGCGTGAATCGCGGTAAATGCGTTCAATTTCATATTCTTGCATAAAACCATAACCACCATGCAATTGAACTCCTTCATCGACGATATAGTCTAACGTTTCTGTACCAAAGAATTTATTTAATGAACATTCTACCGCAAATTCTGCGATTGCATCCGCTACTAATTTGCCATCTGCATGTTGCTCATCTGTAAATCCGCTCATGCGGTCTTCGAATAAACCAACTGTACGGTAAACAGAACTTTCTACTGCGTACAATTTAGAAGCCATTGTCGCTAGTTTTTCACGCGTTAAGTTGAATGACGAAATTGGTGTTTTAAACTGCTGACGTTGGTTTGTATACGGAATCGTCAACTCCATCGCACGTTTAGATGCACCGATTGTGCCTACTCCTAATTTGTAACGACCAATGTTCAAAATATTAAACGCGATAATGTGTCCGCGTCCTGCTTCGCCTAATAAGTTTTCGACAGGAACTTCAGCATCTTCTAAAATCAATGTACGTGTAGAAGAAGATTTAATGCCCATTTTCTTTTCTTCCGGTCCAACCGAAACGCCTGGGAATTCACGTTCAACGATAAAGGCAGAGAATTTGTCTCCATCAATTTTTGCATAAACAACAAAGACATCCGCAAAGCCAGCATTCGTGATCCATTGCTTTTCACCGTTTAATACGTAATGCGTTCCTGCTTCGTTTAACTTCGCGACCGTTTTAGCACCTAATGCGTCAGATCCTGAACTCGGCTCTGTTAAGGCATAAGCTGCGATCATTTCACCAGATGCTAGACGTGGTAAATAGCTTTGTTTTTGTTCTTCGTTACCAAATAAAACGATTGGCAATGACCCAATTCCTACGTGTGCTCCGTGAGTAATCGAGAAGCCACCCGCTTTGGACATTTTTTCAGCAATTAAAGCTGATGCAATTTTGTCTAACCCAAGACCACCGTATTGTTCAGGAACGTCTGCACCTAAAAGGCCAAGCTCACCAGCTGTTTTTAACAAACGAACCGAATGCTCAAATTCATGGTTTTCTAATTTTTCAACGACTGGCATTACTTCCGTGTTGACATAATCCTCAGTAGATTTCGCAATCATTTTTTGCTCTTCTGTAAAGTCTTCTGGTGTAAACACACGTGACAAATCTGCATCTTCGATTAAAAAACTTCCGCCTTTGATCAATGTTTTTTCTTGTTCCATGATGAATTCCTCCTAGTTTTTACTTGCTTATATAGATTGTATTTTAGGTTGAGTTGTTTTTTACTCAGATGTTACGCAAACCAACTACGCTTTCCTGCGGGCTTGCGCCGAACTAACTCGGGCTATACGCCCGAGTGGATTTCGACACTTCACTATCCCGCTGGAGTCTCCGTTGATTTGCTTCACATCTTAGTGAATGGCTTATATCATTCATCTTATTTTCAAATAGTTAACTATTGAGAAAGAGCGTAAGGCGGCGACTCCTGCGGGAAAGCGGAGTGATGAGACCCCGCAGGAGCTTGCGACGAGGAGGCTCAGCGCTTCGCCCGCGGAAAGCGTCCGTCTGGAGCGATTTCTTTCTTTTCAATTCTCTACAGCATTTCAAAGACGCCTGCTGCGCCCATTCCTCCGCCGATACACATTGTTACGACACCAAATTGTTTGCCTTGGCGTTTTAACTCACTCATCATGCGAATGGTTAAAATTGAGCCTGTTGCACCAAGTGGGTGACCGAGTGCGATGGCACCGCCGTTAAAGTTTACTTTGTCAATATCCAGACCAAGTTCCCGGATAACACCTAGTGATTGCGAAGCGAATGCTTCGTTTAGTTCCCAAACATCGATGTCATCAATCGTTAGTCCAGCTAATTTTAATGCTTTTGGAATTGCGACAATCGGTCCGATCCCCATAATTTCTGGTGGAACGCCACCTGTAGCGAATGAACGGAATTTCGCGATTGGCTTGAGTCCAAGCGCTTCAGCTTTTTCCCGGTCCATGACCAGCAATGCCCCAGCACCGTCAGAAGTTTGCGATGAGTTTCCAGCCGTAACCGATCCACGCGCTGAGAAAGCTGGACGCAATTTGCCAAGTCCATCTGAATTTGTTCCGTGACGAACGCCTTCGTCCATTGTGAACATCGATGTTTTTTCTTGGTATTTGTTATTTTCATCGACGTAACGTTTTGTTACTTCAACGGGTACAATTTCATCATCAAAATGCCCAGCTGCTATGGCTGCTGCTGCTTTTTCATGAGAACGAACAGCAAATGCATCTTGGTCCTCGCGGCTCACGCCGTATTTGGTTGCAACTTGCTCTGCTGTATGTCCCATACTCATATAATATTGAGGAGCTGTCTCCGCTAGTTTAGAATTTGGACGAATCACGTTCCCCATCATCGGCACCATGCTCATCGATTCTACGCCGCCTGCGATAATCGCTTCGGCTGATCCGACCATAATTCGTTCTGCTGCATAAGCGATTGTTTGAAGGCCCGATGAACAAAAACGGTTTACAGTGACAGCTGGAACTGTATCCGGCAATCCTGCAAGTGCTCCAATGTTACGAGCAATGTTCATGCCCTGTTCTGCTTCTGGCATTGCGCAACCCATGATTAAATCATCGATGGGTCCGTCGTAGCCACCTGCTCGTTGTAGCGCTTCTCGCACAACTAATGCACCGAAATCATCCGGTCGCACAGTTGCTAACGAACCTTTTGTCGCTTTTCCGACCGGTGTTCGAGCACTGGCCACTATTACTGCTTCACGCATATGTGTTTCCTCCTTTTATATCAACGATTAATTACGTAATGGTTTTCCTTTAACCAGCATATGTTGCATACGTTGCTGGGTTTTTGGTTCTGCGACTAGGCTTAAGAACGCTTGGCGCTCAAGATCAAGCAAGTATTGCTCATCTACTTTTGTGCCGTATGGAACTTTGCCGCCTGCTAGAACAAACGCTAGTTTTTTAGCAATTTTCAAGTCGTGTTCACTAATATAACCAGAAATGAACATGCCTTCCGCACCTAAAAGAAGCGTTGCATAACCTGGCTCACCTGGAACTGGAACTTTTTCGCGTAGCGGCGCTTGGTAGCCATTTTCATATAATGAAAGAGCCGCTTGCTTTGCATCGTATAGAAGATGGTCGCTATTAACGCTAATGCCATCCACAAAGTTTAAGAAGTTGTTTTCACGTGCTTCTTCTGCTGAAGTTGACACTTTCGCCATCGCGATAGATTCAAATACTTTTGTGGCGATATTCAAGTAATCTATCGTTACGCCGTTTGGCAAACCTTTCAATTGTTTCATATACAGCTCTTTGTTTCCGCCACCGCCTGGAATTAACCCAACACCGACTTCGACAAGACCCATGTATGTTTCCATCGAAGCTTGTATGTGCGCAGCTGGCAACGTAACTTCTGCACCTCCGCCAAGAGACATGCCAAATGGTGCTGCAACAACTGGTTTATTGCTGTATTTTAGTTTCATCATGGCATTTTGGAAAGTTTTGATTGTGAAATCAAGTTCAAAAATATTATCGTCTTGTGCTTCCATCAAGATCATACCTAGGTTAGCACCAACACAGAAATTTTTGCCTTGGTTACCAATAACAAGTCCTTTGTAATTTTTATCAACTTCATCTACTGCGAAATTGATCATTTGCATAATGTCTAACCCAATAGCATTTGAACGCGAATGGAATTCTAATAAAGCAATCCCGTCTCCTAAATCAATTAAGCTGGCACCTGAATTAGATTTGATGACCCCGTGTTTTTTCTTATAGCGTTTTAAATCTATGACTTTTTCATTCGCTGGTACTGGCTGATAGGTTGTGCCATCAAAGAAATGAAGATCGCCATCTTGTTCTTTATAGAAGTTTTCATTCCCACTATCTATTAAAGCTTGTACAAATGCAGGAACTGCATGGCCTTCTTGTGTCATTTTTTCTACTGATTTTTTTACGCCAATTGCATCCCATGTTTCAAATGGTCCTTGTTGCCAACCAAAGCCCCATTTCATAGCATTATCAATAGCCACGATATCGTCTGCAATTTCTCCATTCAATTCAGCCGAATAGCGCAATGTCGGAGAAAGTATACTCCACAATAATTCGCCCGTACGATCTTCTGCATAAACAAGCTTTTTCATTTTGGCTGCGAGGCCTTTTTGTTGTTTAGCCATTTCTTGTGAAGGCGTTTTCAATTTGCCGGCTGGTCGATATTCCAATGTTTCTGGATCAAGTTCTAAAATCTCTTTATCTTTTTTCAAGAAGAAACCTTGACCAGATTTAGCTCCTAACCAGCCATTTTCAACCATCTTTTTCATAAATTCTGGAGCATCAAACACTTTCTGTTCTTCACCTGAAGTTTGATCGTATACATTTTTAGAAACATGCATGAATGTATCCAGACCGACAACATCTAATGTTCTAAACGTAGCTGATTTCGGACGACCGATTAGCGGTCCAGTAACAGAGTCTACTTCACCGATTGAATAATTGCGTGCCATCATTTCACGTAACGTGACAAGTAAGCCGTAAGTGCCAATTCGGTTAGCGATAAAGTTTGGTGTATCTTTTGCGACAACAACGCCTTTTCCTAACTGGTCTTCTCCGAATGTCGACATAAATTCCAGTACTTCTGGAGCTGTCGTTTTCGCTGGAATGATTTCTAGCAATTTCAAGTAACGCGGCGGATTAAAGAAATGCGTTCCTAAGAAATGTTTCCCGAAATCTTCTGAACGTCCTTCAACCATGGCATTGATGCTAATACCGGAAGTATTTGAAGAAATAATTGTTCCTTCTTTTCTTACTCCATCAATTTTTTCATATAAAGATTTCTTTATATCAAGGTTTTCAACAATGACTTCTATAATCCAATCCACATCTTTTAGTTTCTCCAAATCATCTTCTAGGTTACCTGGTGTGATCAATTGAAGATTCTTTTTTGCTGTTAATGGAGCTGGTTTTTGTTTTAGTAGCTTTTGAATGGAACCTGTTGCCATACGATTACGTACCACTTTGTCTTCAAGCGTTAATCCTTTTGCTTGTTCTTCTTTCGACAATTCACGCGGAACAATATCAAGTAACATAACTGGAATCCCTATATTTGCAAGGTGCGCTGCAATTCCTGAACCCATAACACCTGAACCGAGTACAGCCGCTTTTCTAATTTGGTAAGCCACTAGCAAACCCTCCTTGAATTTTTGAATGAATACTCATTCATTTTTAGTTTAAAAAAATAGAACGTTCTTCTATGTCTCTTAGTGTAAGTTATTTTCCTTATTTTCGCAATATTTAATCGTTAAAATTTCCCTAGATTTTTCAAAGACAAATAATTTGCGATTTACTAAAAGCACGGTAAACTAGAAGAGAACCTATAAGGAGGCACTCGAAATGAAATCACTTACTACAACTGAACAATTTAACGAAGCAATTAACGGTGAACAACCTGTCATCGTAAAATTCCAAGCTGGTTGGTGCCCAGACTGCAGAAGAATGGATATGTTTATCGACCCAATCGTTGAAGAATATAACCAATACCAATGGTTGGATGTTAATCGCGACGAACTTCCAGACATTGCTGAAAAATATGATGTAATGGGTATTCCGAGTTTGCTAATTTTCAAAGGTGGAGAAAAAACAGCTCACCTTCATAGCGCAAACGCTAAATCACCTGAATCAGTTACAAACTTTTTAAACGATCAAAACGAGTAGGCTCCCGCCTACTCGTTTTTTTCGCTATACTATAAGGAGTAACAATTTATATATAAAATGGTATAGTGTGAACAGCTATATGATTGACACTTATTACAATTTTCGGAGGTATAGGAATGGATCCACAACAAGAAATACAACAATTACAAGAACAGCTAGTTTATTTTAAAAAGCTGATAAAAAATATGTCGGCCCCGATTATTCCATCGGTCGTGCCTAAAACGATTTTAGTACCCATCGCAGGCTTTATTTTTACGGATCGTTTTGAGATGATTCGTACTGCAGTATTAGAGTATGCAGAAAAATACCGCGATACAGAACGGGTTATCTTTGATTTTACAGGAGTAACTACCGATGACTTAATGGAGTTTGACTATAATGGCTTGGCAAGTGAACTTAGTCAATTAAACTCTGCACTTGGATTAATGGGCTTACGCGCTATTTATGTCGGCTTTAACCCGCTATTCGTTCGTGAAATTGTCCATGCCGGCATTCAAGTTGAATTAGAAGTTTATACAACTTTTAAAGTAGCACTTGAACATGTACTGAATGAAAGTAAGAAATCAGTACCGAAAATTTGATGTGATTAATCGCAAGTGACGATTTGGAGGTCAAGTCCATGAAAAAACTGATTGCTTTTCAAGGTCTTTCTCAATACGATAAACACATTTCGAAAAAATACCGAGCTTCTGCATGCGGCCCAGTAACTGTAGCAGCTATTTTGCAACATTACGAAAAACTTGAAGTTGCTGTTAACCAAGTTTACCGTTTACTAGGTTCAACCCCTATTGGGTTGTTTACTTGGAGACTCGTAAAAAACTTTCATAAAATCGGTGGTATACGTTATGAAGTCAAAAAAATCACTGCTATTGAAGAAGTAAAAGAAGAATTACTCTCTGAACGACCGCTTGCGATGAAATTTGACCGTTATTTCACGTTTCATTGGTTTTCAAAACCGCTATACAATTATCACTGGGTACCGTTAATTGGCTTTGAACAAAAGACAAATGATCTCATTCTTTATATTCATGATAACGGACAAAAAAACCGTCCCAGTAAAATGCGGACGGTTTCTTATCGAGAAAATCAGAACGTATTAACTTTTGTTAAAATCATACCCAAGGATCGGTTGTAGCGCCAACGTTTTTCTCGAGCTGTTTAGCGAGCAGAGTCAATTGTTGGTCGCGACATAATTGAATATGGTCATTCGTGTAGTTAGGAACCGTAATTTCTTCTAGCGACACGTCCAACTGGATGTCACATTTGATGACAGCCAGTTTTTTTGATAGCAACAACATATCCTTGTGTTCATCAATTTTCTTTTTCTGTGCCGGCTTTAATTCTTCAATTGCTTCTAATACACCATTTGTTGAACCATAGTTTTGAATAAGTTGAAGAGCCGTTTTCGGTCCAATCCCTTTTACCCCTGGGTAACCATCACTCGGATCGCCCATAAACGCTTTTACGTCTGCAAACTGGGATGGTTGAATACCGTACTCTTCTATAAACCGTGCTTCTGTGTAAACGTCATAAACGTGAAACCCTTTTTTCATGAATGCAATATTGACCGAAGGCGTTAACAATTGCAACATGTCTTTATCCCCCGTGATGATGGTAAAGTCTACTTGATCTTGCCATTGCTTCGTAAATGAGCCGATAAAATCATCTGCTTCAATTCCTGCTTCACCATAATTTTTCCAGCCAAGCTGCTCTGAAATTTCTTGTGCCCAGTCAAACTGATGCACCATGTCTTCTGGAGGAGCTGGTCGATTTGCTTTATAGCCATCAAACAAATCGGTGCGGAATGTTTTAGAACCCATGTCCCAACAAACTGCCATATGTGTTGGCTTCATCATTGTTTTCGCCGTTAAAACGTGACGCGTAAATCCTTGTACGCCGTTTGTGGCCAAGCCTTCAGTTGTTCTAAAATATTGATTCACAGCAGAAGTCGCGAAAAATGAGCGAAACAACAACGCCATGCCATCTATTAATAATACATGTGGTTTTTCCATACTATAAATCCTCCATCTTTTTATTGCTTACATTCCATTATAAAGCTTATGTAATGAAAAAACCGCCGAAGCGGCGGTTTTAACGTTTACGTTTTATAGCTTTGTATTCGATGCTTAATGCCTTATAGAAAGAAGCCATCATTAACAGCATAATGACCGAGAATGGGAACGCTACTATAATCAATACCGTTTGCAATGTACCCAGTCCACCTGTAGACAAAAGAATTACAGCGATAGACGATTGGGCCACTCCCCACGTCAGTTTTACAGAGTTCTGTGGATATAACGAACCGCCTGTAGTTTGCATCCCAAGAACGAATGTCGCCGAATCGGCAGAAGTAACGAAGAACGTTGTAATCAAGAATACTGCAATTACTGATAACAAGACACCAAACGGCAACTCATTAAACACTGCGAACAATGTTTCTTCTGTCAGTAAGCTAGTTAAGTCTACGCCACTGTTTTGCACATCAATAGCAGTCGTTCCAAAAGCAGCAAACCAAAGGAAGCTGATAAACGTTGGAAGTAACAAGACGCCTAAAAGGAACTGACGGATTGTCCGTCCTCTAGATACACGAGCGATAAAAATACCAACAAATGGTGCCCATGAAATCCACCAAGCCCAATAGAAGATTGTCCAACCATCAATCCAAGCACGATTTTCACCATCAATAGGTGCTGCTCGGAAACTCATTTCCACAAAATTTTGGAAGTATGTGCCGATTGTGTCGGTGAACATATTCATAATCAGTAAAGTCGGTCCTAAAATAATCATTGCAGCCAGTAATGCAACTGCCAATACCATGTTAGCATTGGAAAGGTATTTGATCCCTTTGCTTAATCCAGACCAAGCAGAGATCATGAATAATACAGTAACAACTCCAATGATAACTAATTGAACACCAAAGCTATCTCCTGGTATTCTATCAAATAAATAAGCAAGACCACCATTGATTTGAATCGCTCCAAATCCAAGAGTAGTAGCAACGCCGACAACTGTTGCAAAAACAGCGATGACGTCTACAAAAGTACCCCATGGCCCCTTCATTTTATCGCCAAACAACGGCTTTAAAGTTGCCGAGATCAATCCAGGTTCCCCTTTTCGGAACTGAGCATATGCGAGTGCTAATGCCACTACGGCATAAATAGCCCACGCATGAATTCCCCAGTGGAAAAAGCTGAAACGCATTGATTCGCGCATTGCTTCAGCGGTGCCAGCTTCTGCGGTTGCTGGACCAATCGCGAAATGCGATAACGGTTCTGCAGCTCCCCAGAAAACTAGACCAATTCCCATTCCTGCTGAAAACAGCATGGCAATCCATGTGCCGAATGAAAATTCGGGTTTATCTGAGTCTTTCCCCAGTTTGATTTGCCCCATCGGACTGATCAGGAAAAACAAACAGAATAAAACCATCACTGAAACGATTAATAGGTAATACCACCCAAACGAAGTTGTTAGGAATGATTTTATATTTCCTGTAACTTCTGCAAAACTATCGGGTGCAAATGCGCCGAAGCCAATGGCCAGTAATGCCAGTGCAAGAGCAATCCAAAAAACATTGGTTACTTTCTTCATATACTATCTCTCCTCTTTTTTTTCTGCTTTAACGCTCAGTAAATCCTATTATTCTAAATAGCAATCTTCTGACCGCCAAAGTCCGTACTGATCAACTAAAAATCAGCGGAGGAAAAAGAGCCCCCGCTGATTGAAGTTTCTCTTTATCACAAGTCTATAGGATACGGAAAATTTCCGGTCCTGTCAAATCCACTCATTGACAATTGGCTATAAAACCCTGGGGATTTGACAACAGAAACCCTATTAAATCTATGTTTCTCTCTTTATATTCTTCTAAATAAAAAACCAGATTCACAAGGAATCTGGTTTTTTATTTAGAGGTTAATTGTAACTTCTGCTTGTTCACGAAGTTTTGCGATTAAAGCTTGTGTTGCTTCGCTTTCTTTTTGTACTTTCAATTGTTCTTCAATTTGCGGTTTTACATCTTCAAAAGCTGGAATTTCTTCGCCGCCAGCTTCTTCTTGCTGAGCTTTTGCTTCATCATAGTAAGTTTGTAGTTCTTCATCAGTCAACTTGATTTCACCAGTTTCTGCGGCAATCAACTGCTCGATCTTCACTTGCGTTTCAATTTGTTTCATGACTTCTTCTTCAGAAATCCCTTGCTCTTTTAAAGCTGCCAATAATTCATCTGAAGAGGTCAAACCATTTTGCTGAGCTAACTCTTCTAGCGCTGTATTCGTCTGTTCTTCAGAGGCAGTCAGTTTTTGCTTTTCTGTTTCTTGAACAAGCAATTCCTGCGCAACTAAGCTATCTGCCACTTGCTCTTTTAACTGACTTTGGTCAACTTCTTGACCAGACAGCTGAGATTGCATCGCCATTTGTTCAAACTGTCCGGTATAAATAGACTCAAAATCCTCTTTTGTGATTTCTTCACCATTTACTTCTGCGACAACTTCTGGAATACCTTCTAAATCAGCTTCTGGCATCTCTGGTTGTTCGCCGCTTTCTTGATCTGTTGCAACCTCTTCTTGCGGTGTTTCTTCACCTTCTGTTTCTTTAGCTGTATCATCACCACAAGCAGCTAATGCTACCATGGATCCTCCAAGTACAATTGTTAAAAACCATTTTTTAATCATGGGTTATTCTCCCTTCAAACATAATGTCGGTTATTGTAGCACATTGTGCGGAGCTGTAAAAACAATAACCTTTTTGGGGTACTTACTTGTTTTTCAATAAGCTACACGAGTTTGCTATGTTAGTTCGTAAAAAGAGCACGTTTTGAATTGTTAAGATCTATTCAAATTAAATAAATCCGCAATGATTTCAGCACTTCCGGGTGAAAACATAAACAAGGAAAGTGCTATAAAGAGGGTTCCTACGATCAGTAATCCAATCCGAATTGGTACCTGAAGTCGCTTTGTCATTAATAGCCCAGAAATGAATAAACATAGTCCAAGCAATAAAATTAAGAAATACCAAAAACCCATCCGGTCACCCTCTTTCGAAGTCATACGGTAATAGGACGTACATGATTGATAAAGGTTCGATGAATACTAAAATTAATGGCTACAAGCATATTAAAAAGTCTTAACCCCACAAAAAAACGCCAAAACCAGTTAAGGTTTTGACGTTTTTTATCTCACTATGGAGACGGCGGGAGTCGAACCCGCGTCCAGAAACTCCGCTACTTAAGCATCTACGCGTGTAGCTCATCTATTAAGGTTTCATGCGCCATTCTGCCGATAAGCAGGCGTCCTGGGCACTAATCTGAGAATCTCTCCCGGTTGCCTCAGATGGTAGCAACCGGTGTATCCCACTAAAGTTGAGCTTTACCTAGCCACATGGGCGATGGATAGATAAAGCAGATCCGAGCTTACGCTGCGAATGCTAGGTTTTGGTTTGTTTTGCCAGTTGTTATAAATGCGTTTGTGACGAAGACGACCCTCCGACGCGCAACTCAAGCCCAGATCATCCCTGTCGAATCCGTAACGTCCCCTCATTAAAAGAGACACGGAAGATGTATAAACAGCTTCATGTGCTATAAACCCATTATAAAGTACCAATGGTCAGACATCAAGTCTTAGCGGTTACGTTCTTTCATCGCACGGTCGATTTCTCGTTTTGCGTCTTTTTTCTTCAAGTCTTCTCGTTTGTCGTAGTTTTTCTTACCCTTACCGACACCAAGCAATACTTTAGCAAATCCGTCCTTCAAGTACATTTTCAGTGGAATAATCGCAGAACCTTGCACTTTTGAATGTGCCAATAAATTCGCAATTTGCTTTTTGTGCAATAACAGTTTACGCGACCGTGTAGGGTCGTGGTTAAACTGATTGCCTTGATCATAAGGGCTGATGTGCATATTTGAAATCCAAGCTTCGCCATTACGAATTCGAACAAACGAATCTTTTAATTGGACTTTGCCGTTTCGTGCGGACTTAATCTCGGTTCCTTGCAAGACGATACCTGCTTCGATTGTTTCTTCAATAAAGAAATCGAAACCGGCTTTCTTGTTTTGGGCAATTACTTTGCCTTCTCCTTTGGCCATGTGGTTTCACCTCAACTAGATTCAAAAAGCGGCATGTGCGCCGCTTTTTATTTTTTCTTTTTGCGTCCTTGTTTTGCTACATTTTCGTAAAACTTTTTCTTTTTGTTTTTCGGCTTGCGTGTTGGACCGCCGCCTTCGGGCTTTTTGCCATCGCGTCCTGGTTTCCCAGCGCCATCTTTTTTGTTCGCACGAATTACTTTGGGTTGATCTTTTCTTGTGCGACGAGGCGTTTGCACCATGCCGACAATTTCAAAATCAATTGATGATTCCTCAGGTTTAACACCGATGACTTTGATTTCTATTTCGTCACCAATACGGAATTGGCGGTTTGAACGTTCACCTATCATCATCATGCTGCGATCGTCAAAACGGTAATAATCGTCCGTCATATTAGAGACGTGCACCAAGCCTTCAATCGTATTCGGCAGTTCGATAAACAAACCGAAATTCGTCACTGAAGAAATAATTCCTGTAAACTGTTCACCAATTTTATCAGCCATAAATTGAGATTTTTTCAATGCATCCGTGTCGCGTTCTGCTTCTACTGCGCGGCGTTCACGTTCTGACGTATGCGTTGCAATATCATCCATATTGGCATCCCAATAAGCGATTGTTTTTTTCGACAAGTCTTTTTCGATTAAATATGTGCGGATCAAGCGATGCACGATTAAATCGGGGTAACGACGAATCGGTGATGTGAAATGTGTATAAAATTCGGTTGATAAGCCAAAATGCCCTAAACTTTCAGCAGAGTATTTTGCTTGTTGCATTGAACGCAACATCATTGTGGAAATAACCGGTTCTTCTGGTGTTCCTGCAATTGATTCAACAATTTCTTGCAAAGCACGCGGATGAATTTGTGTACCAGACCCTTTTACCACAATTCCAAAGTTCGTAACAAATTCGAAAAAGCGTTGTAATTTTTCTGGTTTTGGATCTTCGTGAATGCGGTAAATTGCTGGAACTTCCATGTTATGAAAATGCTCAGCTACTGTTTCATTGGCAGCTAGCATAAATTCTTCGATTAAACGTTCCGAAACTGTACGTTCGCGAATCACAACATCTACTGGATAACCGTTTTCATCAACTAATACTTTCGACTCTTTAAAGTCAAAATCAATAGCTCCGCGGCGCATGCGTTTTGTGCGAAGAACTTCTGCTAATTCTTTCATCAATTCAAACATAGGCACTAATTCGCTATATTGTTCTTTCAGTTCTTGATTGTCTTGCTCTAAAATTTCGTAAACATCCGTGTATGTCATACGAGCGGACGTGTTAATAACACTTTGGAAAATTTCATGTGATTGCACTTCGCCTTGATCATTGAAAATCATTTCACAAGACAATGTCAAACGGTCTACTTGTGGATTTAACGAGCAAATCCCATTCGACAAGCGATGTGGAATCATTGGGATCACGCGATCCGTCAAATAAATACTTGTAGCACGATCATAAGCTTCACGGTCAATTGGAGAGCCTTCCGTTACGTAATGACTAACGTCAGCGATGTGAACGCCTAATTTATAAGTACCGTCTTCGTATTTTACAACTTGAACGGCATCATCTAAATCTTTAGCGTCAGCTCCATCAATTGTTACAATTTGTTCGTTGCGTAAGTCGCGACGGTCGTTTAAATCTGCCGGATCAATTTGATCTGGCACATTATTTGCTTGTTCTAATACATCTGGCGGAAATTCCGTTTCGATGCCATATTTATGAATAATGGAAAGAATATCAACACCTGGATCGTTTTTGTGCCCAAGAATTTGCGTTACCATGCCGGTTGCTGACATTCTGCCTTCTGGCCATCCAGTAATTTCTACCACAACTTTATGACCATCTACTGCGCCTAAGGTGTCGTCTTTTGCGATAAAGATATCCATATTCATTTTCTTGTCATCTGTTACAACAAAGCCAAATCCTTTGTTTTCTTGGAACGTTCCGACAGCTTTAGTCGTTCCACGTTCAATAATCCGAATAATTGCGCCTTCACGGCGATCTCCTGAAGAACCTTCGGATATGCGGATTAATACAGTGTCTCCATTAATTGCGCCATTCACTTCAGTTGGCGGGATAAAGACATCGTCTAATCCTGCTTCTTCAGGTGCAACAAAGCCAAATCCTTTTGGATGTCCGATGAATTTGCCGCGCATAACATTCATTCGTTCTGGCACGCCATATCGGTTAGATCTTGAACGGATAAGTGTTCCAGATTCTTCTAGTCTTACTAACGTCTTTACTAACTCTGTAAATTCATCAGCATCTTCAAAACCAAATTGTTCTTCTATTTCTTGTACAGTCAGCGGTTTATAAGCTTCTTCACGCATGAAAACCAATAAGCGCTGCTCTAATGATTTTTCGGGATTCCCCAAATCTAACTCCTCCTTTATAACAGTTCACACACTCCAATCTAATGATTCAAGAAATGTGAAAATGTCTTCGTGCAATTGCTTTTTTTCTTTATCGAGCGTAATAACATGACCCGAATTTTCATACCATTTTATGTGTTTATCGGTCGATTCTGAATTGTCGTAAATGACATTAGCTGAATCTGTATCAATTACGGTATCTAATCTACCTTGAACAACGAATAAAGGCGCATAAATGTGATCTACATGCTCTTTTACATCTGCAACCAAGGCACGCAAATCAGCCAATGATTCCATCGGCTTTTCTTGAAAAGCCTCTATTTCTTTTTCGATAAGTTCATCGCTTTTTCCTTCATAGTTCTTATAATCGCGCGCATATTTCAATACACCTTGATACATTAAATCTGTAGATTTCATATTCATTGGTGCACACATCGAAACAATGCCCTTGATAGGCTTTGTATACCCTAATTTCAAGCTAAATACGCCGCCAAGCGACAAACCAGCTACTGCAATTTCAGAGTAGCCTTCTTCGATTAACGTGTCATACGCTTGCTCTACGTCTTTCCACCAATCCGCTGGCCCTGTGCCAACCAATTCTTCTGGTGCCACGCCGTGCCCTGCGTAATGCGGTGCTATGCTTGTATATCCATTAGTTTCAAGAAAGCGTCCCAACATCCGAACATCTGCTGAATTTCCTGTAAAGCCATGCAAAAGAATTACTGCCCGTGGGCCTTTTTTAAAGAAAAATGGTTTTGGTTGCGAAACTCGCATGAAAACTCCTCCATTCTAATACTAAAAGAAAACGCCTAACCATGTATGGTCAGGCGATTTAATCATCTACATTAAACTTTCGTTACGGCAATAGCCAGAATAAAGAATAAGGCAGCAAGTACAATCGTTACTCGATGTAAGACTAAGTCCAAGCCACGAGCTTTTTGCTTACCGAAAAGTTGCTCTGCTCCACCGGAGATGGCTCCTGAAAGACCTGCACTTTTTCCAGATTGCAATAAAACGACTACGATTAATGCGAGCGATACGATGACGAGTAATGTCATTAACAACGTATGCATAAATTCCACCTCCTGAAACGAACATTCACAACAAAATTAAGTTTACCAAACATTGCGACCGGTGACAACAGAAATAGAAAATAGAAGGCATTTGCCTTCTATTTTCTAAAAGATAAATTAAAGAATTTGACTTACTAATTATTTAACCCAATCAAATTCTACTTTCAATTACTTTATTTTTTCAAGTTATAGAAAGTTTTTAATCCTAGGTACTGGCCAGTTTCGAACAATTGATCTTCGATGCGTAATAATTGGTTGTATTTCGCAACGCGATCTGTACGAGATGGTGCACCTGTTTTAATTTGTCCAGCATTTGTTGCAACAGCAATGTCTGCAATTGTAACATCTTCAGACTCACCTGAACGGTGGCTGATTACTGCTGTATAGCCAGCACGTTTCGCCATTTCGATTGCATCAAACGTTTCAGTCAATGTACCGATTTGGTTAACTTTGATCAAGATTGAGTTAGCGACGCCTTCTTCAATTCCTTGAGACAATTTCTTCGTGTTTGTAACGAATAAATCATCACCTACTAATTGCACGCGGTCGCCGATACGTTCTGTTAACAATTTATGTCCAGCCCAGTCGTTTTCATCCAAGCCATCTTCAATCGAAATGATTGGGTATTTGTTGCAAAGCTCTTCGTACCAGTCAACCATTTCAGCAGAAGTTTTTACTGTGTTGTCTCCTGGCAAGTTGTAAACGCCTTTTTCTTTGTCGTAGATTTCAGAAGACGCAACGTCCATTGCTAGTAAGATATCTGAACCTGGTTTGTATCCAGCTTTTTCGATTGCTTCCATAATTGTTGTTAATGCTTCTTCGTTTGATCCTAAGTTCGGAGCAAATCCGCCTTCGTCCCCAACAGAAGTGTTATAGCCTTTTTCTTTAAGTACAGCTTTTAAGTTGTGGAAAATTTCCGCGCCCATTTGTACGGCTTCACGGAATGATTTTGCGCCAACAGGCATTACCATAAATTCTTGGATGTCTACGTTGTTATCAGCGTGTTCGCCGCCATTCAAGATATTCATCATTGGAACTGGCAATTGTTTAGCGTTAAAACCGCCCAAGTATTGGTAAAGTGGAATATCTAAATAGTTAGCTGCTGCGTGTGCAACTGCTAGAGAAACCCCAAGAATTGCGTTAGCGCCTAAACGACCTTTGTTTTCAGTACCATCTAATTCGATTAATGCTTTATCGATTGATACTTGGTCAAGCACTGAGTATTTTTCTTCTAATGCTTCAGCAATTTCACCGTCAACGTGTTCTACTGCTTTTAATACACCTTTACCAAGGTAGCGGCTCTTATCGCCATCACGTAGTTCTACTGCTTCGTGTTCACCTGTAGACGCACCTGATGGTACGATTGCGCGACCAAAAGCGCCGCTTTCTGTGAATACTTCAACTTCGATTGTTGGGTTTCCTCGTGAATCTAAAATTTCGCGTGCTTGAATGTGTGTAATAATTGGCAATTAAAACAGCTCCCTTTAATATAATGGTTTTCCAGTCATTTCAACCGGTTGTTCAACATCTAGCATTTTCAAAATAGTTGGTGCTAAGTCGGCAAGAATGCCGCCTTTGCGAAGTTCATGACCTGACTTCGTCAAAATTACCGGTACTTGGTTCGTAGTATGTGCCGTCATTGGTAGCCCTTCTAATGTACGAACCTCGTCAGCATTGCCATGGTCAGCCGTAATAAGTGCCGAGCCGCCTTGCGCATGTAGCGCATCTACTATGCGACCTAGACATTCGTCTACTACTTCAATAGCCCGCATTGTCGGTTCGAGCATACCACTGTGACCGACCATGTCTGGGTTTGCAAAGTTCAAGATGATCGCATCATGTGCGCCCGCTTCAATTTGCTCAACTAAACGATCAGTTACTTCGTAAGCACTCATTTCTGGCTGCAAATCGTAAGTCGCTACTTTTGGTGAATCGACTAAAATTCGATCTTCCCCTGGGAAAATTTCTTCGCGCCCGCCGCTCATAAAGAATGTTACGTGTGGATATTTCTCAGTTTCTGCAATACGCAACTGAGTTAAGCCATTTGAAGATAAAACTTCACCAATCGTGTTTTCTAAGTTTAATGTATCAAACGCAACACGCGTTGGTAATTCTTCGCTATAAGAAGTAAATGTGATATAGCTTAAGTTTTCAGGGTGTTTATCGCTTAACGAAAATCCGTTGAAATCTTCACGAATAAACGCCGAAGTCATTTGAATTGAACGATCTGGTCGGAAGTTGAAGAAAATTAACGAGTCTTCAGAATCAATTGTTGCAACCGGTTTGCCGTCTTCTTCAATTGCAAACGGAACTACAAATTCATCCACCACGTCTTCGTCATAAGATGACGTAATGCCCGCTGTTGCCGATTCTGCTGTTTTGCCAACTCCATCAACTAACACTCGGTACGCTAACTCTACACGTTCCCAACGCTTGTCACGGTCCATTGCATAATATCGTCCGCTAATTGACGCAAATTTACCAATACCAATTTCTTTCATCTGCTTTTCAGTTTCTTCTACATATTCAAGCGCAGATTTTGGTCCTACATCTCGACCATCAAGGAAACCGTGTACATAGACTTCAGTTAGTCCTTGTTGTTTTGCAAGTTCCAATAAAGCAAAAAGATGAGCGTAATGACTGTGTACACCACCATCAGATAATAAGCCTAAAATGTGAAGTGCTTTGCCATTGTTTTTAGCATTAGCAATTGCTTCAAGAAATGCAGGATTTTCGAAAAAATCACCTTCACGAATTGCTTTGTTAATACGTGTTAAATTTTGGTAAACAATACGTCCAGCACCAATGTTCAAATGGCCAACTTCTGAATTTCCCATTTGTCCATCTGGTAACCCGACAGCTTCACCTGAAGCTGTCAGCATTTCATGCGGATAAGTTTCCCAAAGTCGGTCAAAATTTGGCTTGTTTGCTTGTGCAACTGCATTTCCGAAAGTTTCTTCACGACAACCAAATCCATCTAAAATGATGAGAGCCGCTGGATGTTCGGTTTTACGCATTTGAACCAGCCTCCAACAACTTCACAAAAGACTCGACTTCTAAGCTGGCGCCGCCAACTAATGCTCCGTCAATATGTTCCATGCCCATCAATTCATCGACATTTGCAGGTTTTACACTGCCGCCGTATTGAATACGAAGTTGTTCAGCTGTTTGATCTTCATATAACGATGCAACTTTTTTGCGTACAATTCCGCAAACCTCGTTTGCATCTTCAGCAGTAGCCGTTTTACCTGTTCCGATTGCCCAAATAGGCTCATAGGCAATGACTAATTGCGTAATTTGCTCTTCTGACAATCCAGATATTCCTTTTTCTACTTGCGCTTCGACAACAGATCCTGTTTCGCCATTTTCACGTTGTTCAAGTGTTTCGCCGACACATAAGATCGGAACTAGTCCATGAGCAAACGCCGCTTTGACTTTTTGGTTTACCGATTCATCTGTTTCATTGAAATATTGGCGGCGTTCAGAGTGACCAATAATGACGTATTTCACGCCAATATCCGCTAATTGGACAGGACTGATTTCTCCTGTAAAAGCACCTTCGTCTTGTTCAGACATTGTCTGTGCGCCAATTTGAAGCGCGCTATTTTCTGAAGAAATGACGAGTTGCGCTAAAAATAACGCTGGTGCGCAAATAACGGCATCCAGTTTTTCAGCATTCGGCACTAAGCCGTTTACTTCTTCGACAAATTCTTTTGCCTCTGTTGCTGTTTTGTACATTTTCCAGTTTCCTGCAATAATTGGTTTTCTCACAAAAGCACTCCCTTTCAATTGATCGATTTATTTATCGGTTAATGCGCTAACGCCAGGTAAATCCTTGCCTTCCATAAACTCTAGCGAAGCGCCTCCGCCTGTAGAGATATGATCCATTTTCTCAGCTACATCAAATTTTTCAACAGCTGCTGCAGAATCGCCCCCACCAATTACGGTGTAGCCTGAAGTTTCAGCCATCGCTTTTGCCACTGATTTTGTGCCATTTTCAAATGCCGGCATTTCAAACACACCCATTGGTCCGTTCCAAATGATCAATTTTGAATTTTTAATAACATCTGAATACAATGCCACTGTTTCAGGACCAATGTCTAAGCCCATCCAGTCTGCTGGGATTTCTGTGATTTTCACGCTTTTTGTTTCAGCGTCTTTTGAAAATTCATTTGCTACTGTCGCATCTACCGGCAAATAAAATTTAACGCCTTTTTGTTTTGCTTTTTCGATGAACGAATTGGCTAAGTCTAACTTGTCTTCTTCAACAAGAGAATCTCCGATTTCATAGCCTTGCGCTTTGATAAACGTATACGATAACCCTCCGCCAATGATTAAATTATCCACTTTGTCTAACAAGTGATCAATGACACCAATTTTGTCTTTAACTTTCGCCCCACCGATAATTGCCGTAAACGGACGATCTGGCTCTGATAATGCTTTACCTAATACGTCTAACTCTTTTTCAAGCAATAAGCCTGACACGGACGGTAAATGGCTTGCAATGCCTGCTGTTGAAGCATGGGCACGGTGAGCTGCACCAAATGCGTCATTGACAAATACATCTGCTAACGATGCAAATGCTTTTGAAAGCTCTTCGTCATTTTTTTCTTCGCCTGCATGGAAACGAACATTTTCTAGTAAGACAATGTCGCCTTCTTGCATCGATGAAATTTCTTTTTCAACTTCTTCACCAATCGATTCGTTTAGGCTCTTTACTTCTTTATGTAACAATTCGCCTAAACGGACGCCTGTTGCAGCAATTCTCATTTCTTCATTGACTTCACCCTTTGGACGACCTAAATGGCTAGCCAAAATTACTTTTGCACCTTGTTCGACTAAGTATTCGATTGTTGGCACTGCTGCACGAATTCTTGTATCATCCGTGACTTTACCTTCTGACATCGGTACGTTGAAATCGACTCGGCAAAATACGCGTTTCCCTTTTAAATCCAAATCTTTCATGGTCATTTTCTGCTGCATGAAAATACCTCCTATTTGTATTCAAAAAAATAAGGAGCGGGGTAAGTTCCCCGCCCCTATTACCCTCTTTTATTATAGAGGTTCATTGGTAATTAAGCTATAATTTCGAGATTACAATCCCGTTTTGTACATATGAAGCGCAAGGTCAACACAACGGCTAGAGTAACCAGACTCGTTATCGTACCAAGAAAGAACTTTAACCATGTTATCGCCAACCATCATTGTAGACTGGCCATCGATTGTAGCTGATGCTGTGTTGCCGTTATAGTCTCTAGAAACAAGCGGTAGATCGCTGTAATCCATTAACCCTTTTAATTCGTTTTCTGATGCTTCTTTTAACGCATTGTTTACGTCTTCGACAGTTACATCTTTTTCAAGGTGAGCAACTAAATCGATAAGAGAAACGTTTGGTGTTGGAACGCGGATTGCCATCCCATCAATTTTGCCTTCTAATTCAGGCAATACTTTTGCAACTGCTAAAGCTGCTCCAGTTGTTGTTGGAATCATTGATTCTGCAGCTGCACGCGCACGACGGAAGTCACTGTGCGGAGAGTCTAAAAGAATTTGGTCATTTGTATAAGAATGAATTGTTGTCATCATAGCGTGCTTGATGCCAAAACGTTCATTCAATACTTTTGCCATTCCTGCAAGTCCGTTTGTAGTACATGAAGCGTTAGAAATAACATCATGTTCTGCTGGGTCATAAGATTCATGGTTTACACCCATAACAAGTGTCTTCATGCCGTTTTTACCAGGAGCAGATACGATAACTTTTTTCGCGCCAGCTTCGATGTGTTTAGAAGCAGAAGCAGGATCTGTGAAGAATCCAGTAGATTCAACAACGATGTCTACGCCGTGCTCGCCCCAAGGAAGGTTTGCTGGATCTTTTTCAGAGAATACGCGGATTGTTTTGCCGTTAACAACAATGTTGTCTCCGTCAACTGAAACTTCAGCATCTAAAATTCCGTGAACTGAATCGTATTTCAAAAGATGTGCAAGCATTTTTGCATCTGTTAAATCGTTTACTGCTACCACTTCTACTTCGTCATTTGTTAAAGCTTGACGAAATACAATACGTCCAATACGTCCAAATCCGTTAATTGCTAATTTTAAAGTCATTTATAATTCCTCCAATTTTTTAGTTAGTTCGATAATTCTTCGTGCAGCACCCTCGTCTGTGATCAACACTGTCGGACCGGCTGCATTTTTAGCATAAGACAAAATCGCTCTTGCTTTTGATTCACCACCAGCAACTGCCAACACCGTTTTTGCTTTTTGCACCTGCTCTAACTGAATGCCCGCTGTGCGGATGCGATAAACAATTTTTCCGTCTTTATCGAAATAATAGCCGAAAGCCTCACTCACCGCTCCGCCTGAACGAATCATTTTCACTTCTTCTAAAGAAGAATGACGGCGAACCGCCATTTCTTCTGCATCGCCAATTCCGTGCACAACAACATCCGTTTGATCATACAAGTCCATCATTTCCTTGATGACAGGTTCTTTCATCATCATTTCAAATGCCTCTGCACTTAAGTGATCCGGCAAATAAAGTGTTTTAAAAGAACCACCTGTTTTTTCAGCAAATGCTGCTGCGATGGTATTGGCTTGGTGCAAAACATCTTCTCCAAGTCCACCACGTGCTGCGATAAATTGAAGCGCTCGATCAGATTTCCCAATCGATAATTCTTTAGAAATGGCGGCCATCGTACTACCGCCTGTTACGGCAATTTTCTTGTAGCGACCAAATACAGTTTCAAGTAATTTGGCTGCTTCTTTGCCGATGTGGGATTTTACAGCTGGAATTTCATCGGAATTTTGCGGCAAGATCACCACTTTTGAGATTCCTAAAATCGATTGCAGCTGTACTTCCATGTCTGTCAGTCCAGAAATTTCGCGGATAAACACTTTCAGTCTGTCTAGTACTTCCAATCCTTGCGAAGTAACTTTCATACCTGCCGTCTTCATCTCAATCAACTGCTGATTCCTCAGCAAGTCTGTTTCTTTTCTGATTTCACGTTCTGTACCGCCGGCAACCTCACACAATGTTCGTCTGCCGATTGGCTGTTCTAAACTTATTATTTGTAAAATTTGATAACGTTTTTTTAGGAGTTCGGACATTTCCGGCATCAGCTTTTGCTGAGCGACAGATAATGCATCCATATTTTCACTCCGTTCTAATTGGACAATTTTCGTCCCACTAAATAATTTTGCGTCCCACTAAAATCATTCTACCCAATCTTTCTTTTAATTGCAAATAAAAAGAAGCGTTAATTTTCTAACGCTTCCACTAATTCTATATAACCGATATTGCCGTATAATAATATTTCCTTATCTTTTTCTAAGACGGGAATCATTAGCATGTACTTTTCATGCAGAACCTCATCACTTTCGATATCTACTTCTTTATAAGAAAGCGGAATATCTTCATTAACAAGTTGAATCATCAATTTAGCTTCCTCACAAAGTGGACAGTTGGCACGCGTATATAAAGTAAACATAGTTGTCATCCTTTCGGCTTTTACTTTACTGTCTATTCCCCATGCCTATTGCAGTAAACAACAATCACAGCATATGTTCTTCTATACAAAAATGACTCTGTCCACCTATTTAGGTGAGCAGAGTCTGTTAGTTTTAAAATGCCCTCGGAAGGAATCGAACCTCCATTTTAAGAACCGGAATCTTACGTGTGATCCATTACACTACGAGGGCGTTTTCGCTATTCGCGACTTTTCTATTATACGAAAATATTGTAACTTAATCAAGCTGCTTTTTTTAATTCGTTAGATTTGACCTTCATTGACCATGATGTGTATGATAATAGTACAGCTGAGAGAACTTTCAGCAATGTTTGCAAATCACTTAATCGAGGAGGAACTATTCTATGAACTTAATTCCTACAGTAATTGAACAAACTAGCCGAGGCGAGCGTGCTTATGATATTTACTCACGTTTGTTAAAAGACCGTGTCATTATGCTGGGTAGCGCGATTGACGATAATGTTGCGAACTCAATTGTTGCACAGCTTCTGTTCCTAGAAGCAGAAGATCCAGATAAAGATATTTCGATCTATATTAACAGCCCAGGCGGTAGCATCACAGCCGGTATGGCAATTTACGATACAATGCAATTTATCCGTCCAGATGTTCAAACAATCTGTATCGGTATGGCCGCTTCAATGGGCGCTTTCTTACTTGCAGCCGGAACAAAAGGTAAACGCCTAGCTCTTCCAAATGCTGAAGTCATGATTCACCAACCTCTTGGTGGTGCACAAGGACAAGCAACTGAAATTGAGATTGCAGCAAAACGCATTCTACACCTTCGTGAGAAGTTAAACCAAATTCTTTCTGAACGTACTGGTCAACCAATTGACGTTATTGCGAAAGATACAGACCGCGATAACTTTATGACAGCTGAACGTGCACTTGAATATGGTTTGATCGACCAAGTAATCACTCGCAGTAAATTACCTGAAAATCATAAAAAAGATATGTAAAAAAAAT
>NZ_AEPB01000016.1 GCF_000189395.1 Planococcus donghaensis MPA1U2
CAAAAGGTTTAGAAGGTGTAGTAGCAAGCACAATCCGCGATCAGTTCGATCATTGATGACACACTTACATATGTCGGCTATGATATCGATGATTTAGCCGTAAATGCCAGCTTTGAAGAAGTAATTTACCTGTTATGGCATCAACGCTTGCCAAAAGCAGCTGAATTAGCGGAGTTAAAGCAACAATTGGCGGACAACATGGCCGTTCCACAAGCTGTGCTGGATCACTTTAAAACATATGACATTAAAAACGTGCACCCAATGGCGGCACTTCGTACAGCTGTTTCCATGCTAGGCTTGTTCGATGAAGAAGCGGAAGTAATGGAACCGGAAGCAAACTACCGCAAAGCGGTAAAAATCCAAGCGAAAATCTCGACATTGGTGACGGCTTTTGGCCGCATTCGCAGCGGCAAAGAACCGATTGCACCAAAAACAGATTTGAGTTTTGCGGCGAACTTCTTGTACATGTTGTCTGGTGAATTGCCAGAGGCAATCGAAGAAGAAGCCTTCAACAAAGCGCTTGTGCTTCACGCTGACCACGAATTAAACGCCTCAACGTTCACAGCTCGTGTAGCTGTCGCGACGTTATCTGATGTGTATTCAGGTGTCACTGCGGCCATCGGCGCATTAAAAGGTCCACTTCACGGGGGCGCAAACGAACAAGTGATGAAAATGTTAACGGAAATCGGCTCAGTCGAAAATGTTGATAGTGTCATCCACGAAAAATTAGCAAACAAAGAAAAAATCATGGGCTTTGGTCACCGCGTTTACCGCAATGGCGACCCACGCGCGAAGCACTTGCGTGAAATGTCACAGAAATTAACGAAAATCCGTGGCGAAGAAAAATGGTACGACATGTCTGTAAAAATTAACGACATCGTGACAGGCGAGAAAAACCTGCCACCAAACGTCGATTTCTACTCAGCTTCTGTCTACCACAGCTTGAACATCGACCACGATTTGTTCACACCGATTTTCGCGGTTTCGCGTACATCGGGCTGGTTGGCACACATTTTAGAGCAATACTCAAACAACCGCTTGATCCGCCCACGTGCGGAATACATCGGACCGGGTATGCAAACTTACGT
>NZ_AEPB01000015.1 GCF_000189395.1 Planococcus donghaensis MPA1U2
CTTTTAGTTCGTCCATAACCGCTTTAGCTTGAGTTTGCGTTTCCTCATCTAAATCTGCGAATGGATTGCCGTGACGATTGCCTTTCCCTTGACGTTCACCCATCTCAGGTAATTCAATACCAAGTGCTTCGAGTTGAGTTTGCGCTTCTTCTTTTGTAATTGTGTCGTCTTGTAGTTCATCTAGAATTGCTTTTGCTTGATCTTTTGTTTCATCATCCAAATCGGCAAATGGACTACGGCGCTCTTCTTTATCCTTTGAAAGAGCTGTTGCGCTTTGTTCAGTTGCGTTTTCTGTTAAAGTGTCTGTTGTTTCTGATGCAAACACTGGGCCCACTGCGGATCCTACAACTCCAATTGATAATGCACTTGTAGCGAGTAATAACGATAATTTTTTGTTCATTTAAAATTCCTCCTAAGTTTTGATGTGATGTCTTACAATGCTTACTATAAAGTGGGTTAGTGAAAGTTTAGTGAAATTGAAAAAGAATTTTCATTTGTTTTTCATAAAGGTATGGTATTTTTAGAAAAGATAAAAAGGGTTTTTTATGAGAGGAGGGTTCACATGAAAGTGCTACTAGCCGAAGATGATGAGCGCCTTGGTGAACTGGTCGTTCATTTATTAAAGAAAAAAGGAGCTTCTGTTGTCGACTGGGTAACAGAAGGTGAAGATGCCATTGCTTATGCGCAAGCCTCTTTTTATGATGTCGTCATTCTCGACTGGATGATGCCAAATGGCGATGGCGTATCCGTTTGTCGACATTTACGAGCAGTGGGTTATAGCGGGGCGGTATTGATGTTGACGGCAAAAGGCACTGTGCCAGATCGAGTAGAAGGACTAGATGCCGGGGCAGATGATTATATCGTCAAACCGTTTGAAATTGAAGAGTTATGGGCACGGCTTAATGCGTTAACGAGACGTACGCGCACACCAATCCGAGAAGAAACGGTGATGATTGGCGAGTTATTGTTAAATCGAACAAGTCATACGCTCTACTATCAAGAAGAAGAAATTTTGCTCACACCGCGTGAGTTTCAATTGTTCGAACTGCTTGTAGTAAATCGGGGACAAGTACTGACCCGTGAATTGATACTCGATCGCATATGGGGACTCGATGCCGAAGTGTCTTTAAAAACAATTGATGCCACAGTGAAGCTATTAAGGAAGAAAATTAGCCGCACCAGTAAAGAAGAGTTCATCAAAGCGGTTCGCGGGGTGGGGTATAAAATTGAAGCGTGAAAAAAGAACAAAGCGAGCTGAAAAAACAAAAGATGTCTTTCGTGCCACACATAAACGCCTGACCTTATTTTACAGCGGCATTTTTTCCATCTTTTTGATCCTCTTTGTAGCGATTGTGTTATTTATTTTGTATCAAGTAGTTTTTAGCGGTCAAGAGCAGGAACTACGGCAGCTTGCCGAACAAGAAATAACGGATCTTCGCAGAGAAACTTTTGGTCCGGTTGCTCCTACGCGGAGACTGCCGCGCCAACAATTTCTAGCAGAAAATCAACTGTTTTATTACGTACAAACTTCTGATGGCGAACTTGTAGTATCTAATGAAGGCATTGAACAGCTACAGCCATTGTATTTGGACCTTATTTCTAGTTGGACCCCTAGCGAAACGGAAGTTAAACAAGAGACCATCACGATTCCAATGGAAGATCCTGACTTTAATGAGTTTCAAAATTTCAATTTTACGGTTCTCACTTTAGCGCGTCCGGTCGTGGTTGACGGTGACGTTGTCGGTACGATGTATATCGGTCTCGACATTTCCAATATCACACGGATTTTCCGTTGGACGGTCATCGTACTTAGTGGACTAGCTGTTCTCTTTATTGGTATCGGAATTGTGCTTAGTTATATCATGTCAAAACGGGCACTCGTTCCGGTTCAGCGGAGCTACAACCAGCAACGTGAATTGGTGGCGAACGCATCACACGAATTGCGAACGCCGCTAAGTACGATTTTATCTTCTATAGAAGTGCTTGAAATGGAGCGGGAAGAGAAAGATCCTTTTACTGGACGTATTTTGGACGGGTTAAAACATGAGGTTCGTCGAATGACTGTATTGGTTAGTGATTTGCTGACACTGGCTCAAGCAGATTCACCAGGTGCCAACGCGCTAGTTTGTAACTGGTGCAACTTAACTCTAGCGAGCGAACAATTGCTAAGCTCTTTTAAAGCAAGAGCAACTGCTAAAAAAATCGATTTAACACTAGATGCACCTGCGGAAGTAAACGTATATGCAGATTGCGACAAATTAGTTCAGCTATTATCGATTCTACTCGACAATGCGATCAACTATACACTAGAAGGCGGCAGTGTTACTGTCACCTTGCAAATACGCAACGATTCTTTATTGCTTGCCGTACGAGATACCGGAATTGGCATTGCAGCTGCTGACCAAGACCGTATTTTCGATCGCTTTTACCGAGCAGACAAAGCACGGACCCGAAAAGAAGGTGGACATGGACTTGGTCTGGCAATCGGCAAATGGATTGTAGACGCACACGGTGGAACGATTTGGGTGGAAAGTTCAGCAGGTGAAGGGTCGTTATTTCAAGTACGGATTCCAAATGGTGACAAGTAAAGTAAGCAGGTAGTATTTTAAAGAACATGACCTTGAACAGGTTAACAGTCGACTTATAAAATAGAATGAGATAAGATTCAACACAAAAACCGCCGCATAGAACTTCCGTCGGCGGTTTTCGCATTGGATAAAAGAAATAAGAAGGTCTTTATAGATTTACTAGCTTGCATGAGAATTAGTGAATGTCACGCTTTTTAAAGCTGCCGCCTCTTACTTCGGCTACATCGTAAACGGCTACAAAGGCGTTGTTGTCAATTTCGAAGATGATTTCTTTCATTTTACTGTCTTCGAGTCGGTTGATGATGCAGGTGATTTCTTTGTAATCCTCGTTTGTGTATGCCCCTTTGACGATATTATAGGTGGCATTACGCCCAAGACGGTCATAGATAGTTTGGACGAGCAGCTCAGGGTTACGCGAAATGATTTTATACGTTTTAGAGCCACTGAATCCTTCTTCGACTAAGTGAATGACTTTGGCTGCAATGTAATAAGCAATTCCTGACAAGAAGGCACCTTTTAGACCAAAGACGAATGAGACGATGATAAAGACGAACATGTTAAGAAATAAGATCAGGTCACTTGTCCCAAATGGCAGTTTGCGAGACAACAGTACGGCCAGCATATCGATTCCATCGAGTGCTCCACCGTTTCGCAAAGCAATTCCCATTCCAAAACCAATGATGATTCCCCCAATGACTGTGATTAGTAATGTGTCTCCGACAATGATAGGTGGAATATGGTGCATAAGGGTCGTCGCATAGGCAAGAGAAGCAATACCGATGGTGGAGTAGATGGCGAAGCTTTTCCCGATTTGCTTATACCCTAAATAGATGAATGGAATATTTAAGACGGCAATCAGCAAACCTAACGGTATTCCAGTCAGTTGGGAGCCAACGATGCTGATACCGGTGACCCCACCGTCCGATACATTATTCGGAATTAGCACAGTTTCGAGACCATATGCGGTGATAAAAGCACCGATGATGATGGGCAATGCTCGCAAAATTACTTTAACTTTATTAGCTTTTCGTTTTTTATTTAGTGCAGTCATTCTAGTCCTCTTTTCTATCTTTTCGTGATGTGGTTTTATCCTCAACTATTAACTATAATCCTTTTATTGCTGATTTAGTAGCGCCAAGTTCAATAGAAACAATTAAAGACTGTTTTAATTGTTTCCAAATTTTGCGAGACTGCAGTTTTTTCGTTTTACTTAGAAAGGTGAGAGAAATAACTTTTTATCCAAAAAATTCCTTTTATATGATATGATAGAGTCCAATTGAAGTCTTGAGAAAATGTCCAGGTCAATAAAAAAGGAGCTAAATAAGAACATGGAGATTGTCTATGAAGTAACCGAAGAAGCGTATATTGATTTTAATTTATACCACGCACAAAATTCTGAAACGGTCAGGAAAACAATGACCATGCAACGAGTGTTGGTCCCGATTATTTATGTAGTGATGGCCATCGTACTTTCGTTTATATTGGATATTACAATCTTATTCATGGTAATTCCGTTTCTGATCATGGGAATTTTATGGGCTGTATTTTATCCGAAGTATTTTTATCTTCACATTCGGAAATTAGCTAAAAAGTTACTTCGAGAAGGAAAGAATACAGGAATACTAGGTGTGCATACTATGATTTTTACAGAAGTGGGTCTTCGTGAAATCAGTGCAACAGGCGAAGAACTGGTATCGTGGGCGGGTATCGAAAATTTCGGCGAAGATACATCCAATTTGTATTTATATAATAGCGGCTTATCTGCTTATATTATTCCTAAGAGCAGCTTAGTGGATGTTGATCGAATTCGTCAATTTTTACTAGATAAGATTAATAACGAGAACTAGAGGCAAAGGCTGCATCTATTTTGTTAGAGAAAGACAGGACTATAGATTAAATCCAATACTTATGTAGGAGCGCCGGCAGAAAATATTCTGTTCGGTGGCTTTTTGATTTCTATAAAATTAGTCTATTGAAGACTCTATTCAAAAACAATTGTAATGCATTCTTCCTTATATGGTAGAATAATCGTAATAAAATATTTTTGTAAAATTGAGACAGCGGTGCAAAAAGAGAGAAATCCGCACTACTAAAAGACAAGGGGGTTATGTATATGTTAGGGGATAGAGACGAAGACGTATTCACGAAGAAACCAGTGGAAAAACGCAGGCTTGGTGAACCAACTGGCGCGTTCAAAGGTGCATCTTGGGGTGCATTGCTTATTGGGGTATCAACGTATTTAATCGGTTTGTACAATGCAGGAATGGAGTTAAACGAAAAAGGCTATTATATTACCGTTATGATTCTTGGACTTTACTCGGCCGTTTCTCTTCAAAAAGCGGTAAGAGACCGCGATGAAGGAATACGCGTTACCAACTTGTACTACGGCATTAGCTGGTTTGCGCTCATTGCCGCAATTTCACTTATGGCGATTGGCTTGTTTAATGCAGGTAGTATCACGTTGAGTGAAAAAGGCTTTTACGGCATTTCGTTCGTCTTGAGTTTGTTTGCTGTTGTGACCGTACAAAAAAACGTGCGCGATACAGAAGAAGCAAACAATATGGATGAGTAGTGAGAGGCGTAAGAACTTTGTAAAATCACGCCATTAATCAAAGACAAAATTTAACGAACAGAAAGAGGAAACCAATTGAAAATCCAAGTTAAAAAGTTAATGTTATCGACTATCGTAACAAGCTTTGTATTTACAGGGGGAGTCGGTAATGTCTTCGCACAAGAAACATCGACAAACGCTAAGCCAGAAACGGAACAAATGCAGCAAAACAAACAAGAGACCAAGTATTCGAAAAAAGTAATGGAAGCTGTACGCGTTGCTTTAGGAGCAGATGCAAAATCTACGCAAAAAGATAGCGCTATCAACACATTGCCAAAAACGCAAGTTATGGATTACTACTTGGCATCATTTGGTAAAAAGCTAAAAGGTAACGAAGTTCGTCGAGCAGTAAAAGAAGTGTTTTCGGTTGATTTGAACATGATTTCAGAAATGAATTATGGCAGCAAATTGAGCGTTTATTCGGATGACATTATGGAAAGCTTGCGAGTTTCTTTGGGAGAAGCACCAACATCTAAAGCAAAAGACGAGCAGATTATGAGCATGATGAAAAACGAAGTAATGGACCTCTATATAAAACAACATGATTATTCACTTACAGGGGTAGCGAGCCGAGCGCTGATTAATGGTATTTATGGCGTTAACTTGGAAGGAATCTCTGGTTTGGAATACTTGCAAATAGCCATCTATTCTAAAGGACAATGGATTATAAAAAGTGACAAGGATTTATTCATGTTAAAATCTAGCCTTGACGATGTGGATGTGTCGATTTCTACAACGCCTTATTTTAAAGAAGTAACAGGCAGCGACCAACTGCCAGCAGCTTTAAAGAACAAATTTCTAGATATGGGCTTTACTTATATTGAAGAAACCAACCTTCTGTATTACAAAGACCCAGCCGGCAAATCAGTTTCAGATCAATTCAAAGGGCAAGTAATCAGGCTTCTTGCTGGAACAGTAATAAACCAATACCAAAAGTAATTCTTAGAAGCTCAAACCGCCTATCTCTCAACCGAGATAGGCGGTTTTTTCTTGTTTAAAATTGACTTTCTAATTGCTTGGAGTGCAAGCGCTCGACTCCTGCGGGGACAGCACGAGCTGGAACGGAAAGCAGCCCCATTATGCTCCTTGTCAATAATCATTCCTATGAACCAAGTAGAAAAATGCTTGACTACTGATTAGAAAACGTCCGTCGGAATGTACAACCCACATTTTCTCAACTCAATCACAAAGCCTACTACCAATAGTCTATTCCTCGCTACTACCTTGTAACAGTCTTACTACTGCTTAGTCAGTGTTTATCAACTATTGGGTAGGACTTTATCTTATAGTGAAGAACAAGTACTAAGTATCACGATTAAAATTGAGAAATGGGGATGTATGATGAAGAAGGAAAAAGTATTTTCTGTATTGGGTTCGGCTGTCTTAGCAAGTTCCTTATTAATTCCTTTTACCACAAATGCCATGGAGATTTCAGGACCGATCGCTTCAACAAGTGTTTTGGAAACCCAAACACATGAACAATTGTATGACGCTCGAAATGTGCTGAGTGGCGTAATCCCTACGAGCAAACAATTACTAGCAACCAATAAATTAATCGATTCCATTGGAAGCGGCACCAAAGTTCAGTGGAACAAAATGTTTGGTACACCTTCATCCATCGTAAAAGATAAAGGGTATTTAACAGCTCCATCTTCAGGTTCTGCAGAAACGATTGCGCGCGGCTGGTTAAAAGCCAACGCTGAAGTTTTTGGATTGGCTGAAAAAGATATCGATTCCTTAAAAGTAATTCGCAATTATAAAGTGCCTGGCACAGGGCTTCAACCTGTTACATTCCAACAATCATTTGACGGAATCGAGTCGATTTTTGGAGGGCGTGTAATTGTCGCGGTCAATAAATCGGGACAGATATTATCCGTAACAGGCAATTTGTCGAAAGCAAAATCTTTTGTAAATGACTTTGCGTTATCCGAAGCAGATGCATTAAACAAAGTCATTTCATTAGAACAACCGGGTTTGGCGTATACAGCTAAATCAGCAGGACAAGCAAATGGTTGGAAAGTGTTTGACGGGAATAATGTATTACCGACTAAACAATACGTGAAAAAAGCGGTGTTTTCTAAAGGCGATGAAATGAGACCGGTTTACCGCGTCTTGTATATCGAAGAACTTCAAGAAGGTGCAGAAGTGATTATTGATGCGAAAACAGGAGAACGGCTATACGAACGTTCACTTGTTCAACACTTAAATCCAGAAGGTGCGATTTTTGAAAACTATCCGGGGTCATCTAAAGGTGGGACGTTGGTCAATAAATCCTTTAAAGGTGACGCTGCTGCTTCACCAAACGGCTGGTTACTTCCGACAAGTGAACTTGGCGTTACGACACTTGGTAACAATGCAAATTCGTTTGCCAACTGGAGTAACTTCTTAGCACCAGCCGATCAAGCGGTTCGACCGGTCAATCCGTTAGGACAATTTAAATACCCGTTCTTAAATGCTTGGCAAAAGAGTAAAGGGCAAGCATTGCCTCCTTCTTATGCAGAAGACGTCAACAGTGCGACAACAAATCTATTTTATCACCACAATTTGTTCCACGATTATTTCTATAAACTTGGATGGGTTGAAGGTGCAGGAAATCTTCAGACCACAAACTTTGGCAAAGGCGGATCTGATGGCGATGCCATTATGGGATTGGTTCAAGCAGGAGCGGTTTCAGGTGGGGAACCAACATACACTGGTCGTGACAACGCTTATATGCTGACATTGCCAGATGGGCTTCCAGCATGGAGCGGGATGTTCTTATGGGAGCCGATCGCAGGCGCGTTTGAAGGCGAATATGCAGACGGTGATTACGATGCAGGGATTATTTATCATGAATATTCTCACGCTTTGTCTACTCGATTAGTTGCCGGCGGAGAGTCTCTTGGCAGCCATCAGGCAGGTTCGATGGGTGAAGCTTGGGGAGACTGGTTTGCGATGCATTACTTGATCAAAAATAACTTACAAGACAAAGCAGTTGTCGGTGCTTACGTAACAGGCAACGAAGAACGAGGAATTCGCAGCTGGGCATTAGAAGATAGCCCGCTGCAATACGGTGATATCGGCTTTGATATTATCGGACCTGAAGTTCACGCAGACGGCGAAATTTGGGCAGCGATTCTTTGGAAAGTTAGAGAAGATTTGCTGGCGTCACTTGGTAAAGAAGCAGGTGAGAAAGTCGTTGAGCAATTGGTCATCGATGCGATGCCAATTTCTGCTCCGAATCCATCAATGGTAGATATGCGCGATGCCATCATTGCAGCTGATACAGAACGTTACGGTGGGAAACATTACGACACATTGTGGGCAGCCTTTGCAAGTCGCGGGTTAGGATTTAATGCAGCTTCAAATGGCGGCAACGATACCGACCCAACACCTGCTTATAACCATCCGGTAAATGACAAAAATGGTTTGTTCGCCGGCAAGATTATTAACGCCGCTACAAATAAACCCGTTGAAGATGTTCGCATCATTATTGGTGAATATGAAGCTAGAACAAGTGCCGTTACGAAAACAGCAGAAAAAGGCGCATTTGGCGTTCCAATGTTAGCCGGAACTTACGACATCACCATCCAAGCAAAAGGCTTTGGTTCACGAACACTTAAAGATGTTGAAATTGATACAGGTAAAAACAAAGCATTGAAAATTTCGCTAGAACCAAACGTTGCCTCTTCATCAAATGGTGCAGCAGTTACGAGCGTGTCTAGTGAGTCTGACAGCAACCAAGTGAAAATGGCCATTGATGATACAGAAGCGAGTGTATACGCATCTGAAGCTCAAGAAGGCGGCTTTACAGGCGCAGAATTTGTTGTTGATTTGGCGACGGATAAAGCGGTTAAAGTTTCTAGCGTCAACGTCAGTGCCTTTAAAGACATCTCTAAAGGAAGATTTGCGACAATCAAAGACTTTACGGTACTTTCTTCTATAGACGGGGAAACGTGGACGGAGATTGTAGATAGTGAATTTACAGCTTCGATTCCACGTCCAGCTACACCTGATTTGCACTACAAAGAATACGAATTAGAAAAAACAGTGGAAGCGAAATACTTGAAACTGGTTGTGAAAAACGCGCAAAATAATGCAGCTGGCTATATTCAAGTAGCTGAACTGCAAGCATTCGGACCAGGCAAAACAAAAATTTCCCCGCTTGTGCTAGAGCCTGAAGAGCCGTTTGTGGCTACAGGAACAGTTACAGCAGGGAACGCTGGAACGGGCATCGGCAACTTAGCAGATGTGGGTGCGACCCTTGCGGTAACGGAAAATGAGTTTGTGACTACCCAAAATCCAACTCCGACGACACAAGGTCTGGACGGTTACGTAGTGACGTTGCCTTCACCGTACGGAGACGGAATTCATACGTTTAACCTGACAAGCTCAGCAGAAAGCGACTATGATTATGACGTGTATTTCTACAACAAGAACTTCGAAGTCATCGGATCAGTTGCCACTTCTGGAGCTGACGAAACAGGAGTCATTCCTGGTGGCACGGCTTACGTCTATGTTGGACTGTACAGCGGAGCAAACGTACCCTTCACATTTACAGCTCTAAGCCCGTATTAAGAAATTTAACCTTTACGTCTTTACTAAAAAACCGTTAGAGAAAATTCAACATTTTCTCTAACGGTTATTTTTGTGTTATTTACGCGATTGCACGTATATGGAGGGGGATACCACTTTATCCTCTTTCTGTTAGTGTCTTAATGCAAACGATTTCGAAAGTATGATAAGGTAAAAATATGGCAATTTTGTAAAGCGAGAGGAGGTGGAAAACTTTGCTTACGAAATTCAAAAAAAGCATTTTGCTTTTTTCCACTGTATTTTCTTTGCTGATTCTAGAAGCGTGCAACTTACAAACAGAAGAACCAAAACGACAAATCCAAGAAGTTAACGAACGGAGCAATCGACTAGAATATTTGGGACGAAATCTTGAAATCGCGGTATTAGGGAGTCCGCCGAAAGTAAATACAGATAAAGTCACTTTCACTTCAGTGGATATCGAAAAATTGAGCATTCAAACAGCCGAAGAATACGATGGATTTTTCGTCATGGAAGAATATTTAGAGAGGGCCGCTGACGGTCCCTATACCAAGGTATTTGCAAATTCAAACGTTCCTTTCTTCTTTATCGGGACAGAAGCTTCTTATCTCCCGTTTGTAGACGATGAGGTAAGCTATGAGGATTATGCTAAGAGAATCCATAATGAAGAAATCTTTGCTCAAGGCTATTATCCTGGAGCTGAAAGAGGTGCTTTGGGTTGGTCATTTAGTATTTTGGTGAAAGATGTTACTGAGAAAGAATACAGTGAATTTGCTAGAGAACTTTATTACGAGATGTTTAAGATTATTGGAGATTTGAATACATTGTAAAGCAAAAAGCTTAGCCATCTTCTTGCATTTAAGAACAGCAAAAACCCCGCAGCTGCCAAGTTGGCAACTGCGGGGTTTTGATCATTAGTTTGTGAAAAATGCTTCGTGGTGACGGCTAAATGCTACTGCGAAATCACCGCGTAATACTTGCTCACCAGGGTTAAATGTTGCTTGTACTGTTGGTACAAGATCATATTTACCTTGAGTAACTGAGAACTGAGCGTTTAGGATGTTAAGGTCTAGTGCAAGTTGAACATATGCTTTCAAGTCAGCAGGAATGCTGTCTTGGTCTTTAATCGTAATACGTTCATCTTTATATTGAACTGTTACGTTGCCTGAGAAAGCTTCTGCTTGTTTTTGCAAACCTAAACTTTGTACTAACGAGTAAGCAAGTTCAGCTTTTGTTACGCTCCCTGTCGGATCGAATTTACCGCTTGCTTTTGCTTTCATAACGCCATTAGCGAATTGAGCATAATCACGGAAAGCTGATCCTTTAGCTGTAATGGCTTCTGCAAATGGAGTGAATTCAGAAGAAACGTCGTTAAAGCTTGCTGTTCCAGGAAGGCTTTGACGAATTTCAGCACCCATTACTAAGTAAGTAGCAAGATCTGCACGAGTTAATTTAGCATCAGGTCTGAATTTCCCTTGAGCGTTAGAATCGAATAAATGGTTTTTGACGCCCATCGCGATTGCTGGTTCTGCAGCGTGACCCGCGATATCAGTTAGTCCAGTGATGCCATTTACTTTTGTGAAAGAAAGAACTCCTTTTACTGTTTCCGGAAATGCAAGGCCAACCGGATTTGCTTCATTGCCGCGTAAGCCGCGTACTTCAGCTTTCCATTGACCAGCTACTGGGTTGTTAACAATAACAGTACGGTCATAAGTTGTCGCAAACAATAAGCTAATACCTGAGCTGTATTCTGTGCCGTCTGGAGAAATTAGGACCAAGTTTACTGGGTTACCTGTTTCTCCAAGAAGACCTTCTGCATTTACTTTTGCAGACAAGATCGAAACGCCTTGTTCTACAGAAAAGTTATGTTGTGTACTTTTAGCTACTACATAATCAACTGAGAAATCTTCGCGTTTTGTTTGTTCTGAAACGTTCGCATTAAATGTTTTTTCGCTGTTTAATGTTGCACCGTATGTTTTGTTGTTGAAAATTGAATCTAGTGCTGCATATGCATTTACATAACCAGCGCCAACTTCCCATGTTTCATAACCGGGCATGTTTGTCGCCGTGTTTTGAAGAAGTGATTTTACTTCGTCAGGTGAAAGGGTTGGATCTGCTTCTAATAGTAATGCTGTGATTCCTGCTACGTGCGGTGTTGCCATTGAAGTTCCGCTCATCGTCGTGTAATAAGGAAGATGTGCGGGTTCAAGTGTTGTCGCATCTTGTTCTGCTGCTAATGATGTAACTGGAGAAACGGTTCTTGTTGATACAATATCAACGCCAGGAGCAACGATAGAAGGCTCGTCTTTCCAAGACCAAGTTTTGCCGTGAAGGTCAAATGTGCTACCTACATCTTTTGTTCCGCGAGAAGAAAAGTCAGCAAGGGTACCATCTTTTTCACCAGCTCCAACTGAAATGACCCAAGGAGCTTTTGCATATGGATTGTGTGTATCTGAACCAGGACCTGCGTTACCAGCGGCGAATAAAACAACAATTCCGCGGTCATACGCTTTTTTACTAGCTAAGTTGATCGGGTGAGTTGGTACAAAATCTCCACCAGAACCCCATGAGTTTGTGATTACACGGATATTGTATTCTGTTTGATGCGTAATCGCGTAATCGAAACCTCCGATACCATCAAGGACGAATAATGCACCACCAGAACCATAGCCGATCAAGTCAGCGCCAGGAGCGGCTCCTTCGTATTTACCACCAGACATTGCGCCAGTACCGCCAACAGTTCCAGCTACGTGAGTACCGTGTCCAGAGTTTGTGTCAGTGTTTGGAACATCTTCTGTATAAGAAACAGGAAGAATGCCTGTAATGCTTTGAAGATTTGTTGATCCTAAAACGTTTTGTACAAGATTTCTACCAAGTTCATGATCTTTATGTGTGCCATCAACGCCGCTGTCATTGACAACCACTCCGATACCATCACCAGAAACCGGTAATCCACCATTTTGTTTTCTGAAGTTATTATCCTGTTGTGCTTTATCAACGCCAGTAATCATGTTGGCATCAGCATTGAAATACTCAAGTTTTTCGTTCAAGAAAACAGATTGTACTTCAGGGTTTTGCGCTAGTTCTTCGATTTGTTGTTTTGTTGCGAAAGCACCCACGATTGGGAGGCTCTGCATACTAATGGCGGATTTAATTCCTAACCCTTCCAGCAGATCAAGCTGAGCCTCTGTGGGTTTTTGATCTCCTCGGAATGTAACAATAACTTCTGTGGCTCCTTTGGAAAGAGCCGACCAGACTTTTTCATCTACCTGTGCAGTGGTAGTTGACTGCGGGCTGTTTGCATTTGCGGTAGAGAAAGCTGGGAAGATTAAGAACAACATCGTAACGATCAACAAAATCTTTTTCATTTCATCATTCTCCTTTTCTCAATAGTTTGAAAAATCTTAATTTAATTATCATCTTTTTACTATAGCTTGCCTATTACGCAGAGGTTGTATTTTCCGTTCCCGAAGGTCCTAGGCAAATTACTACCAATGGCGTAGAAGGGCAAAAAAATACCCCCTATATAAATAGGGGGCGGTCAAAACTTATTTTTTAGTTTTTACTTTTTTTTTTCGTTGGAACAAGAGTTGCTGGAGCAAGGTTTTCTGCTTTAATGGCTTCGATAGCTGCATATGCATTTACGTAACCAGCGCCAACTTCCCATGTTTCATATCCTGGCATTGGAGTAGCCGTTTGTTGCATCAATTCTTTAATTTCAGCAGAGGATAGAGTAGGATCCACTTCGAGCATTAAGGCAATGATGCCTGCTGCATGTGGAGCAGCCATCGACGTTCCACTGAATGTTGTATAATACGGCAAATGTGCCGGTGAAATTCCTGTTGCATCTTTATCAGCACTTAACGCTGATAGTGGTGTGAAAACGCGCGTTGAAACGATATCAACTCCTGGTGCTGTGATTGTCGGGCGATCTGCCCAAGTAAACGTTTCGCCGTCAATAATGACAGTGCCACCTTTATCTTTAACGCCACGTGATGAAAAGTCAGCTAGATTTTTAGAAGAATCTCCAGCAGCTACTGTCACAACCCAGGGTGCTTTTTTATAGTTACCAGAAATGGTTGATGCTCCAGAACCAGCATTTCCTGCAGAAAAAACAGTTGTAATGCCGCGATCGTATAATTTTTTAGTTGCGATATTGATTGGGTGATTCGGGTCGAAATCGGTATTCGAGTCACTTGTGTCGCCCCATGAATTAGTGATGACGCGAATATTGTATTCTGTTTGATGCGTTAGGGCGTAGTCAAATCCTCCGATTGTGTCCATGATCGCAATTCCAGCGCCTGAACCGTATCCGATTAAGTTTGCGCCAGGTGCAACGCCTTCGTACTTACCACCAGACATTGCACCAGTTCCGCCAACAATTCCGGTAACGTGTGTTCCATGTCCAGAAGTAGAATCTGTATTTGGGATATTTTCAAGGTATGCAACCGGTACTAAACCAACTGTACTGTTTAAGTTAATATTCGCCATAACATTTTGTACAAGGTTTTTGCCAAGCTGATGATCTTTATGTGTGCCATCAACACCGCTATCATTGATAACAACGCCAATGTTTTTACCAGTAATCGGTATCCCGCCATTATCAGCTCGGAATTCCGGATCTTCGCGAACTTGGTCAACGCCTGTCACAGAAGTAGAAGCTTCGTTTTCATATTGAAGCGGTGCGTTGTAGTAAATAGAAAGAATATCTGCTGATTCGGCTAATTTTGTAACTTGCGCCGGTGTTACAGATGCGCCTGCCATTGGTAAGCTTTGAAACAGTTGCGCATTTGAAATGCCTAAGCTTTCAAGTACTTGAAGATTGCTGTCGCTGTTTTTGAATGTAATGATTACTTCGATCGGTGTTAATCGATTTTGTAATAAGTTTTGCAGTTTTTGGTCGATGATAACTCCTTCTGTATTAGCTGAAGTTTGGTTTAATGAAAAAGGATTGAATGCAAGACCAAGTGCTAAACAAAGTGTGCTGATAACGATCAATAATCTCTTCATGGTTATCCTCCTAGTATTTTCAGAATTTTTCTTCTTATAATGATTTCATTTATTGCGGGTTAACGCCATTCATCGCGAGACGTATTTCTTCCTACATAAAAAGGCGTATACCTCTACTACTTAAGTAGTAGAGGTATACGCCTTTTAAAAAATTGTTATCTTAACGGCACTAAATTGTTTTGGACAGCAAAGATGATGGCTTGTGAGCGGCTTTTCACATCAAACTTTTTGAATATATTGCTGACGTGAATTTTGACGGTTTTATCGCTAATATATAGCCGGGTCGCGATATCTTTGTTGGACAGTCCTTCGACTAGTACTAGCAATACTTCCATTTCACGTGGAGTTAAGGTTTTGTCTTCTTGATTGTTTTCTTGTTTGTGCATAGATAATAATTTCTTGGTCATGCCTGGTGGAATCACCGATTCACCGCCAGCGACTGTCCGAATGGCATCAATCACATCTTTAGAAGGAGAGTCTTTTAGCAAGTAACCGTCAGCACCTTCTCGAATAGCTGCCATGAAATATTCATCGTTATTGTACATCGTCAAGACGATGACTTTAATGGAAGGATAATTGCTTTTTACCCAACGAGTCAGTTCAATACCATTCATTTGCGGCATGTTAATGTCCATCATGATAATATCAGGTGCAACTTTTGGCAGCATGTCGATCAATTGTGTACTGCCTGTCGCTTCACCAATGACTTCCATATCTTCTTCTTGTGCGATTAATGTTTTTAAGCCATCGCGTAAAATGGCGTGATCATCGACCAATAATACTTGAATCATCCTATTTGTCCCCCTTCAAATCCCATCTTTGGTATACGTACAATAATTTCGGTTCCTTTTGTTTCGCTACTTTCAATTTGAAGTGTTGCACCCACTTTGGCAGCATCTTCGTTCATTTGCAAAATCCCGTAATGGGGTTCTTTCATGGCCATTGTCATTGCTTCATACAATGAAAATCCGACACCGTCATCTTTAATCTTAAGAAAAATTTGTTCTTTTTGGTAGCTCAACAATATATTCAACGTGCTTGCTTGAGCGTGTTTAATGCAGTTTTGTATGCTTTCTTGGGTAATTGAGTAAATGACTTTTTCCGTCAATAAACTCAAGCGTGTTTGTACACCGCGTTGATCAAAGGAAATATCGAGTCCATTGTTGTGGCTCTTTTTAATCTCGGCAATCTTTTTTTGAATGGCTAAATCCAAACTGAGATTTTCCGTTGGATGAGGGCGCAATGCGTAAATCGAGTCGCGAATTTCCTTCAACCCTTCGCGTAACGTGTTATTGCTGTCGTTGATCATTTGTTGAGCTTCTTGTGGGTGAGAAGGAATTTTACGCGCTGCGCTATCAAATTTCATAACGGCACCTGCTAATGTTTGAGCAATGCCGTCATGAATATCATGTGCAATGCGATTGCGCTCTTCGAGTAAAATCCGCTGTTCTTTTTCACTGAAAAGCATTTGAGTTTTTAAGAAAATCGCCAATTGGTTTGAAATGGTGGAAATCGAATGAACGTCTTCGACCACAAAACTATTAGTGCGAATCTTCGTTAAAATAAGACAGCCGATTAATTCATTATCTAAAATTAACGGAGCATATACTGCCACTTGCATGTTTTTATCAAAGCATCGAGATAGTGGGGCGTGGTCTAGGTCTTGTTTATTAAAAACTTGCGTAGACCGAATTTGTTCCAATTTTGAAAAGTCCTCGCTTTGGAGTGTTTCGTTTAAATCTTCACGGCTTCCTTCCGAGAAAGTCAAATGCCAATGGTTTTGATCATCTTTTGTAAACAAAAAGCTTTCTTCGTAAAAAACAACATCGCTCAACAAAAGCTTAATGTCTTTATCCCATTCTTTTGTGGGAATGGATTTGTTTAATTCGGATGAAAAATGAAACAAAGCTTTCAATCGTTGCTTATCGGCACGCAACCTCAAAATGGTTGAACTGATAATTGCCAAAAAGATCAAAGGCGACAAGAAGAAGAAATAAGAAAAAATATCCACTTCGCCTCGATTTTGGCCTCCTAAGTAATAAAGAAGAAAGCCATAGACTAAGGAAATGCCAAAACTGAAAAGTTCGCCTCTGCCTTTTTCTGCCCAAATTGCAACCGTATATTTTTCAGGACGAAGAAACAACACGATATCAATGATCAGGTTGTTAATAATATAGAAAAGAGCAATAAAGACAAATAACGAAATGTAATTCATCGATATGTCAGGTCCGCTAAACAAAGGCATAGCCATGCTTTGAAACCAATGTGCGCCCATAAAACTAAGAACCAGTTGCGCAGGGTTGAAGAAAATGATGCGCAGCGGTCTTCGATAAATCCAAGTAGTTAATAAAACTCCTAAAAAATAAAGAACAATCGTCATTTCGATGCCGTAAATAAGGTAGGTTAAAAAGACGATTGGGAAGGTTAGAGAAGAGTTTCCTTTTCGAAATGGCATCGGATAATGTTCGCAAATAAAGATAAAACTAAGAAGCATTAATAATTCAAACGGTTTTTCAATAGCTGGCAAATGAAACAGTGCATAACCTACAAGAGACCAGCCCATTAACGAAATGACCATCATGAAGAGTTGAGCACTATGATGCTTAGCGGTTATCTTTTTCAATCAGAACTCACCAGCCTTTTTTTGTATTTTTTTATTATTCTAACATTATAGAGCTGCGGAACGAAAGCTAGTAAAATAATCTTAATTTATCAGAAAAGTCAGTTTATTAAAAGGGGAACATGTTATATTAGAAAGAGAGCAAAGTTCGTTCACATTATCACCCGACAGTTAATGATTTTATATGAGAGGAGGACAGGTTATGTGGAATTTAAAAAAATCTGTTTACATTGATCGGGGGATAGGGGAAGTTTATCAATTCGCAACAAATCCGAATTATTGGTATCAATGGTATGCAGGGTTATCTGAAGCAGAAAACCTTCTCGGGTCAGGTGCAAAAGGAACGAGTATGGATTTAAAGTATTTCTTTTTCGGAAGAGGGTTAGCAGTTCATGTCCTCGTGGAAGAAAATGCGGCTGTAGGAGATAGCTATGTATGGCGGTGTCTTGTTACAGGAGCGCTTGATGCGAGGCAGACATGGCGATACTATCCAAAAGAAGGCGGTACCGAACTTCATTTTGAGATGGACTATAATCTTAATGGCAACATCATCGGAAAACTAGTCAATACACTGTATATTAAAAAGCTAATGGCCAATTCTGTAGAACAAACATTGCAAAACTTAAAAGACATTAGTGAAAGTGAATAGTATGAGGAGTGAGGGAACAACCCGATTTTCTCTACACTGGATGTCAAATGAAATATGAAATAGGAAAGGCCAGGGGACGTGTTGTACACGTCCCCTGGCCTTTTAAATCTCTTTACTCTTCTGTTTTTTGTTCTCTTCGAACCACTAAAACGTCACATGGACTACTGCTTACAATATGTTGAGACACACTACCCAAGATATATTGCTCAATTGCATTTAGTCCTTGGGCTCCACATACTATTAGGTCAATATCCAAGCGTTTTGCATAGTCGCGCGATATGACCTTGTCAGGAGAGCCAGGGACAACGTAGACATGGACACTAGAGATTCCCGCTTCTAAGGCATCTTTTTTATAGTTATTCAAAAGTTCTTTACCATGATCAAAAATACGGTCTTCGGGATCAGGCACACTTTTTGTCATGGCTGAATAAGAACGCGTATCTACCACATAGATTAGATTTAGTGCGGCATCATTCCTTTTAGAAATTTCAATTGATTTTTTAAATGCCCAATCCGCTTCTTTTGATCCATCAATCGCCACCAAAATGCGTTTGTATTTTAAAGTCATTCTAATTCCTCCTAAGATTTTTTTCGCGTCAGTTACTATAGTTCTCCAAAATTATCTAAAACCCTCTTTTAAATCTGAATATTCTAATAATTTTATTTGGAAAGTAAAAAAGAAATCTATACTAAGTCCAGATTTATATGGTCACAAAATACAAGGGTTACAAACGTACAATCTATACCTTTAACCACTAATTCACAACTTACGTAAGAACTTGTCAATTTTTTATTAACTTTTAAAGGGTTTCTGCCGATATTAATGATAAAATAAGGTTGTGAAATAATATACATGAATAACCATTTATCCGTTTCTTTTATAGGAGAAAATAGATTAAACATAATAAAATAATAAAAATAAATATACCTAACTGTTTTGTTAGAAGATCGATGATCAAATTTTCATCTTTTTTAAGCTAATAAATCGATAGGTCAATGAATGGAGGCTTTGTTAATGGAAATTGAACAAACCAGGTATTCCCGGTTGGCCCATATAACGAAATTGATCAACACAAACTTTGAATTACGCCCATTGCTAGAACACGTCATTACTGCTATATCCGAGGAAGTCGTACGATGTGACTCTGTCGGAATTTATTTGCCGCAAGAAGACGGCAACTTCCGTGGGTATGTAGGAAAACCAGCTGTTATTAATGGCATGACACTCGATATGCATGTGGTGGATACAGAGTACGATTTATTAGCAAAAGAAGTAATTGATACTCAACAAACGATTTATATAGCAGACACGTCTAAAGACAATCGACCCGATCCAAGAGCGGTGGCAGGGTTTGGCATTAAATCGTTGCTAGCACTTCCAATTTCATATGAAGGTGAATTATTCGGACTTGTTTTCCTATTTGACTACGGAATTCCAATGGATTTGACTGCAGATGAAATACAAACAGTAGAAGCATATGTCAACATGGCGGGCGTAGCGATTCGAAATGTAAAGAACCTTCAACGAAAAGAAAGTATTCTGGCTGAAAAGCAGTTGCTGCTGGATTTGACGCGAGATTTGTCTATGACTTCATCCATGGCTGATGTTATGGAAAAGTGCTTTCATTACGTAGGGACCGTGTTGAAAAACGATAACATTGGCGTCCATTTACTAGACCCTATCGCTGGTGCAAAAATCAAACCGACCAATTTAAGTGCGAAAAGTGAATGGGCTGAAGAAGAATGGTTAGAAAAGCACAATGAACTGCAGTTTGATCCCTCAAATGACCGCGTTTTCGATGCAGTGGTTGCTGCTAAAAAGCCGATTTGTATTCGGGACGTCACAAAAGACGATAGAGTTAATCAAGAGGTTTGCAAATCATTTGGAATTACAGGCATGCTGATGCTTCCTTTTGTATCAATGGGGGAAGTGTTAGGGGCACTCGTTCTTGTCAGTTTTGAGGAAAACAATGAGGTCTTTTGTGATTCGGATATTGAACTTGCTCAATCCATCACAGAGGCTACTGCTTCGACTCTGTCTAACTTGTTGTATATGGAGAAGCAAGAAATGATTATCGAACAAAGAACGTCAGAAGTGGTTTTGAAAAACGATGAACTGAAAACAGTCGTAACAGAGTTAGAGAGTCTTAGCCGTGAAAAAGAACTGATTTTAAATTCAGTTGATGAGGGCATTTTTGGTTTTGATTTGGACAACAAGATCACATTTTGTAACCGAGCGGCAGAATCGATATTGGGTTATAGAAATGGCGAACTCATTGGACAATCGTACAAAAGTATTTTACCTGCAAACCATGACTTAATCATCACTTCGGTTTCATTAGAAGAAGATTTAAAATTTGTTAAAAAAGACGGCAATGATTTTTCTGTTGAATATGTCGTGTCTTCTATAAAAGAGAACGAACAAGTCATTGGAGAAGTTGTGACATTCAGGGATATCACAAAGAGAAAGCAATTGGAAAAAGAAATTAGCCATTTAGCTTATTATGATCATTTAACAGATTTGCCAAACCGAATTTTGTTAGAGGATTATTTAAAGAAAAAAACAGAAAAAGCAAAAGTATCAGGACAAAAAGTGGCGGTATTATACTTGGATCTTGATCGCTTTAAAATTATAAACGATAGCTTCGGGCATAGTTATGGAGATATGTTATTGAAGAACGTTGCAAATCGCATAAGACGGAGTGTACCGGCAGATGCATTTGTGTCGCGTCAAGGAGGCGATGAATTTACAATCGTCTTGCCAGGCTATGACAACAATCAAGAAGTATTAAATCTTGTGGATAACTTAATCGCGTCATTTACAGAACCATTCTCCTTAAAAGGAAATGAAGTGTATATCAAAACAAGTATCGGGATTAGTGTGTTCCCAGAGCACGGTAAGACTGCGGAAGTATTAATCAAAAATGCAGATGCTGCGATGTACAAATCGAAAGAAAAATCAGGCACGTATCATCATTTCTTTAAGAGTGAAATGAGTGACTGGAGTATGGAAAGCATTTACTTGGAAAATGCCTTATACAAAGCACTTGAAAACGATGAACTGAGCCTTCATTATCAGCCCCAAGTAGACAGTGAAACCAATCGCATCATTGGAGCAGAAGCTTTGCTTAGGTGGAATCATCCGACAAGAGGCATGGTCTCACCAATTGAATTTATCCCAGTTGCAGAAGAGACAGGCTTAATCGTGCCAATTGGAAAATGGGTTCTTTTAAACGCATGCAAACAGTTGAAAAAACTACACGCGCAAGGAAATTCGAATATGTCAGTTTCTGTGAATTTATCTGGAAGGCAGTTTGAAGAAGATGACTTGATCCCGATGATTGAAAATATTTTAGTGGAAACAGGAATCGCTCCAGAATTTTTGCATATTGAATTGACCGAAAACCAAATTTTCAAAAATACGCATGTAACTTTAGAGAAGATGAGAGAAATAAAAGCATTGGGTATCAAAATAGCGCTAGATGACTTTGGAACAGGTTATTCCTCTCTAGGGTATTTGAAAAACTTCCCGATTGACACGTTAAAAATAGACCGATCGTTTATGTTTGATATTTTAACAGATAGTGACAATGCAGCGATTACCAGTACAATCATTACACTGGCACAAAACCTCAACTTAAATGTTATTGCTGAGGGCGTTGAAACCGCAGAGCAACTAGACTTTTTAATGGCTAAAAATTGCTTTAACATTCAAGGCTATTATTACAGCAAACCATTGCCGGCCGAGGCATTAGAAAATTATATTGGCCAATCGACACCAAAAGTATAAGCGATTATAAACAAAAAACCGTGATTTGGATTTATCCAAATCACGGTTTTTTATGCCATGCCGGAGTCAAACTTCACACATTCTGCACGTTATAGGAGTACATTAAGAGAAATAAGAGACAATTGAACAAGGGAGGTTGAAAGTAATGATGGGACCAGATTGGGGAATCGGCTGGGGAATGGGAGGAGGACTTTGGTTGATAATTCTATTAGTAATAATCATCGGCTTTGCAATGTACTTCTTTATGAAAAACAACAATAACAGTAACACCAACAACAATTTTCCTAGTTCACGGAAAGATTCAAGTGCAGATGCAATGGAAATAGCTAAAACCAGATTAGCGAAAGGAGAGATTACAGCTGAAGAATTTGAAGAAATTAAGAAAAAACTGTTATGAAAAATGAAAAACCGCAATCTGGATCACTAACTCCAAATGGCGGTTTTTTTCTATTATAAAGTTTATACAATCAAGTATTCTTTCAATGCTTGCTGCAATGTGCCAAGTGTTTTCGTCTTTGGATCAAATAATAACCCAAGTGCTACCATTTTTCGAACGACTTCTGCACGCAGTCCAGTAATAATCGATTGGCAACCCATCAGTGCAGAACCATCGATAATTTTCATGATGTGATGAATGACTTCAGGCTCCATTTCAACGATTCCAGACAAGTCTAGGATCAATGTTTGAATACGAGATACGCTCACTTCAGTCAAAACTTTTTCTTCGATAATTTCTGCTCGGAACGAATCGACAGAGCCAATCAACGGCAAAATAGAGACCGATGTACTAATAGGGATAATTGGTACAGACAAGTTTTCAACAAGCTGTCGATGTGCCAAAATCAGTGAATCCTTGTAAGTGGAATAGCTGATAAAAAATGTATTCAGGAATGTATCTACTCGTGTATTAATATCTTTTTCCATAGCGAAAAAGTCGAACGCAACTTCATTAGGTGTAGCTTGGTCGTATTGCTGAAGAAACGTCCAAAGGGTACGACGAATGGCTTGAATCCACTCTAATTTGAATGACAGATCAATCGAATGCGTAGCCCATGCAATTCCTTCTTGTTTCGCAAATAATTTAAGGTCCTCTTCTTGTCCATCGATAATGTAGCCAACCACCTGGTGGGCGTTGGTTACAAGGTTAATATTGCCGATTCTCAAGATTTCATTTATTTTGTCTTTTACAGTGACCGCTTCCTCTAATAATGTTTCTTCAAATGCTATTTGATTTTGCAAAAAGTACGATTTAATCTCTTCTGAACTTTGCAATGCCTCAGTCATTAGTTTTTCTCCTTTATAAATAAATCTCTTTAATCACATTAATTATTATGTTTAGTATAACATTAACAAGAATTTTTAGTGCAATGTTACTAGGACAAGGAACAGTTTTAATTATACCCACGGGCGTATAATTAAAAACATCTTTTATAAAAAAATTTTAGATTTAGAAAACGATTTCATACGTATAAATTATTCTTTTTAAATAAGGTTCTAAATGGCCTTGTCGCTTTTGGCAATTGTATAGAAGATCATTCAAAAAGCAGTAAGAAACCTTTTAAAGGGTTCTTACTGCTTTTAAATAGAACTTAGTGTTTAGCTGGTAAATCCTCGACGTCTTGTTCTGTCCGTTCTTCTTGTTCGATTTTGTGAATCATACTACCAACAGAAGAGATACGTCCTTGAATGTCTTTATGCGTTAAGTGTTTTCGTTCGAGCATGGTCGGAGATTCGACGCCTGCAGCTGCTGCCACGTTAAACAAACCGGCCCGTAATGACATAACATAATTGGCAACGCGGTACATTTTCTCGCTAACCACTAAGCCATCTTGTAGGTCAGGGTCTGTAGTTGCAACCCCAACAGGGCACGTGTTTGTATGACAAACTCCTGCCATAATGCAGCCAACACTGATCATAAATCCTCGCGCGATATTGACAAGGTCAGCCCCCATCGCAAGGGCGATTGCTATTTTATCTGGTGTAATGAGTTTACCGGAAGCGATCAACTTTACGCGATCACGTACGCCGTATTGACGTAGCAATTCATCGACAATCGGTAAGGCAGTCATGATGGGCAAACCGACTGAATCGGCAAGTTCTTGGTAAGTCGCACCAGTTCCGCCTTCACCACCATCGATGGTGATAAAGTCAGGCCCTTTGCCGCTGTCTTTCATAATTTGAACCATTTCTTCAAGTCCTTCAACATCTCCGACTACAATTTTCATGCCAACAGGTTTGCCGCCAACTTCACGCATTTCTTCGATAAAATCAAACAGTTTTTCAAACGAATCGTATTCTGTGAAGCGGTTTGGGCTGTTTACGGTTTTTCCGGGTTCAATCAACCGAATACGCGCAATTTCTTCAGTTACTTTCTGACCTTCTAAATGGCCACCACGTGTTTTCGCACCTTGTGCGAGTTTCACTTCAAAAGCTTTTACTTTGTCCATGTCAGCTTTTTCTTTAAACGCTTCCCATGAAAACTCGCCACCCGGCGTTCGAACGCCAAAGAGACCGGGACCAATTTGCATGATTAAATCGGTGTTCCCAGCTAAATGATGATCCGAAATACCACCTTCTCCGGTATTCATCCATGTACCACCTGCAATGCCAAGTCCTTTGGATAGGGCAGTAATGGCATTTTCTCCTAAAGCGCCGTAGCTCATAGCAGACATGCCCACTTGTCCTTTAATTCGGAAGGGTTTGCTGCAATAGCCTTCACCGAGCACTACTGCATCTTCATCCCGTAAATAATACGGATCAGTAAGAACTTCTTCGCGATGTTCTTTTCTCGACATTAATCCTTCATGGTCAACAACATATTGGTAAGTTGTCACTTTTTTGCTGTTGTCAATTTTTAGTTCTGTTCGTAATTTCGGGAACAGTGAATTGCGAATGTAGAAACCGTCTTCTGCAAAATTGCGACTTGATCCAAATCCAATTAACCGTTCATTGTATTTTCCGGCTTTGACGATATCTTGGTATTGCATACGTGAGAAGGGAAGCCCTTCGTTGTCACCAGAAAATAAATATTGGCGTAGTTCAGGCCCAACATGTTCAGCCATATAGCGAACCCGTCCAAGTAACGGGAAATTGCGTAGAACTGCATGTTGTTTTTGATGATTGTCTTTTTGATAAATGTAAGCAATATAAGCAAGTGGAGCTGCGATAGTCGACCCCACGAGTGCTGATGGTAAGTATTTCGTTATTTTCCCCATAAAATCCACCTTTTTTAGTTTTTTATACGTTCTTCAATGCGTTTTCGATTGGGGTGTTTCCAGGTATCACTTTTAATGTTTTATTGTATGTAGCATTGTTGGTAAGAGATTCAACTAAAACAGCAGCGACGTCTTCATAAGGAATTTCCATAACCTTTTTGGGTGGGGAAGTAATGACATCAATCGTGCCTTTTCCAGGTTTGTGAACGCCGCGGCTCGAATAAACGACTGTATACGTAAAGACGTCTAGCTTAATAAGTTCTTCAGGAATTTTCTTGCCACCCGTGTCTTGAGATTCAGCAGATTCATCTACGCGAGCTGGACTCAAATAAACAACTCGTTCAATTCCTTGAGTGCGCGCTTCTTTCAGCGCATGAGCTACCGCTTCTTTATCAACAAGTACGTTTCTGTTTTCACCCGCTGTTGGATTTGCACCAGCTATATAAATAATTGCTTCGCATCCTGAAATCGCATCTACAAAATCGTAATCTTTCGTGACACATACATCGGCAGCACCAATCATTTTCAGTTCTTCTGCCCGATTCTCGGTTTCTGCAATCGTGATGGCTTCATGGTTTTCGGCAGCGAGCTTTTTTAACACATACTCTCCGACATCTCCACCACCACCAAATACGAATACTTTCATCCAATCCCTCCCCGTGTAAAATGCTGTATTCAACTTTTCCCTTCTGCTTGAGGGATGAAACCATTTAATAGGAAAGAACGGGTTTAATTTAGGCGATAAGCAAAATAGCAGAAACCCATTCACTGGTTTCTGCTTTTTGTACGTACTTATATGATAAGTCTACTTTAGTACACCTAAATATTCTTCCCAAGGACCGACATCTTTTCGATATCTTTCTGCCATCACCCTAACAATTTGAGAAAGATGTGTTAAATCGTGGACCATCCATGTAGAAATCAATTCTCTTAGTTTCACTTCACCAAACACAGGATGTTCTCCAGTTAACTCGAATTGTGAGTCGGATTTGATCAAGTCTTTGACAATCTTAATATTTTGTAAACGTAGCTGTTTGAATTCAGCCAGTTTTTGCTCGAGTGAGGTTTTAGGTGGGTTCGTAATATGACCATCCCGATCAAATGGAGGAAAAGACTTGTTTTCGGTTTCTGCTAAAATGGTTTTTATCCTTGGAATCCAGTTAGTTTTTTCGCATTCAATTAAATGATCGATAACTTGAGAAGTATTCCAAGTTCCTTCTCCTTCATTGCAGGTTAGCCAATCGTTCGATAAATTAGATAAAAAACTTTCTAAAGTTTTTGGTGTGGCTTCTAGAATTTGTATGGCTTCGTCTAAAGAAAAATTCATAGAATTTCCTCCTCGTATAAATTACTTGAATAGTAGAGTAGCGAAAGAGCCCATATAGTTAATACATTTACAGCGTACCATTTAATTAAACTGAAGAAGTACTTTTCTCAGGAGCATATGATTTCTATATTTCGTTTTTTGAAAGCAGCTGTGTATTTAAGTTATACAAAGATTACATAAAGTAAGTTTTTAAAATCGGCAGGTAGGGAAATAAAAGGAGTATGTCGAAGTTTTGAAGAATTTAATAAGTAATGGAGTTGGTAGGTTGACGTCTCGATCTCCACATGAATTTTGCCGAATCGATATAAGGGTTAAAGATGAAATACTTAGGAGAAGAAGGGCGGTACATACATGAGCAATTCAACAAAATCCGTTATTGTTATTGGGGGCGGACTTGGCGGCTTATCAGCGGCAATTTCTCTTGCGCAACAAGGATACGAAGTTTCGTTATATGAAAAAAATGATCACATTGGCGGGAAAGTCAATCTTTTAGAGCAAGACGGATTTGGGTTTGACCTTGGTCCATCTATTTTAACAATGCCTCATATTTTCGATAAATTGTTCCAAGGGAGCGGCAAGCGCATGGAAGATTATGTACAAATTCAACGACTTAACCGTGAGTGGCGCTCGTTTTTCCCTGATGGCACGGTACTCGATTTGTATCACGATCTTGATTTGATGGAGCGGGAAAACCCTGCTCTTTCTCGCAAAGACATGAAAGAGTATTATGCATTATTAAAATACGCGCAGAAAATTTACAAAACGACTGAACACAGTTATTTAAAAGAAGGTTTTGAGTCACCTGCTGAAGCAGTTGCGCAAAACGGTATTTTGGCCACTTTAACTGGCTTTGATTTGACATCTACTATGTATAGCGCGATTTCCAAACGCATCAGCAATCCGCATTTGCGTGACATGCTTTCGTATTATGTGAAGTATGTCGGGTCTTCTCCATATAGTGCGCCTGCCGTATTGAATATGATGATTTATATGCAACATGCGCAAGGCTGTTGGTATGTAAAAGGCGGCACACATAAACTAGCAGAAGGTTTAACGAAACTAGCCGAAGAGATCGGCGTTAAACTGTACACAGGTAGGGGTGTCATTCGTGCGCTAACAAGCGAAGATGATAAAATCGTTGGTATTGAACTAGAAGATGGTTCGTTCAAAAAGGCCGATTATTATGTGTCGAATATGGAAGTGATTCCGTTCTATAAAAAAATGGTGGCGGCAGACGAAAACTTTGTTGCGGATTTGAAGAAGAAATACGAACCCGCAAGTTCAGGACTTGTGTTGCATCTCGGCGTTAAAAAAACCTACCCATTTTTAAATCATCACAACTTTTTCTTCTCGGAAAACTTACATGAACAAATGGAGAAAGTGTTTGAAAAACACGAGTTGCCCGATGACCCAACCATTTACTTAGTCAACGTCAATAAAACCGATCCGACACAAGCACCAGAAGGGCACGAAAACATTAAGATTTTGCCACACATTCCGTATATCCAAGACAATCCGTTTACACCTGAAGATTATGCGAAGTTTGAAGAAATTGTTCTTGATAAACTAGAACGCATGGGCATGCATGGCCTTCGAGACAATATTGTCACACGTGACGTTTGGACGCCACATGACATCGAACGCGTTTACGGTTCAGACCGTGGGGCAATTTATGGCACAGTTTCCGATAAAAAGAAAAACGGTGGCTTTAAGCATAAAAAGCAAAGCGAATTATACGACAACCTGTACTTTGTCGGCGGCACAGTGAATCCAGGTGGTGGTATGCCAATGGTGACATTGAGTGGACAGCAAGTGAGCGATAAAATTGTGAAACGTGATCAGGAACAGAGGAAATAAATAAAAAAGATTGCTAACAGAGCGAACGTTAGCAATCTTTTTTTATGCAAATTTCATGAAAAGAAGCCCTCGCTAGTCAGCGACGACTTCTTTTTCATTTAATATGAGACGATAATTAACTTCAGCTTTGAGCGAATGAGCAACAGGACAATACTTTTCTTCACTGACTTTGATGGCATGCAGCACTTTTTCTTTAGCAATTTCACCTGCAACGAAAAATGTAACTAAAAGTGACAAAAATTCTTTTGGTGGATCTTGTCGTTTGATGCCTTCGGTGACGATTTCTAAGGAACGAATATTTTTCATTTGAGATCGTAAAATCATGACGACATCCATTCCGATACAACCTGCAAGTGATCCGAGCAAAGCCTGCATTGGCAATAAACCTTGATCATTTCCAACACCTTGGTGAGCATCCATTGTCAGCGAATGACCTCCTTGTCCAACAGCTGAGAAAACAAAGTCGCCTTGCCACTTGGTGGTAATCGTTAATTGATCTGTCTCCATCTCATCGCCCTCCATGTTTTTTGTCAGTTTACCACAAGTTGTTTAAATCTTTTTTAGCATTAATCTAAAATGATATCTTTTCCTTGTTCGCGCAAAGCCTTTAAAGAGGAAAGCATGTGGTTAATTTCTTCCTCAGTGTGTCTTTGCCAAGAGCCCAACTCAGCAACAATTTTTAATGGAGAAGTCGATCTGTAGGACCGTGTTGGGTTACCGGGAAATCGTTTATTGGTTAAGTTTGGATCGTCTTCGAATTCACCTAAAGGTTCAACAATGTAAATACGTTCTTTAGAGTGTGCTACCGCCAGTTCTGCTCCCCATTTGGCCGCATCTAAGGAAGCGGTAAAATATATATGATTGGATTTTTTGTCTTGAAAATTTGATTGATTTTGGGGTTCTAATAAATCTCCAATGTGCAGTGCTGCTTTAGTTCCATGAAAAAAAGGACCTTTGTCTAAAAAATTTTGTTCTTCTTTCATTACCAGTTACCTCCAAAATGGTATTTTTTAATCAACTTATGTAGTAGTATAATGAATAAAAGAAGATTCAGAAAGGGGCAAATCGATGAGTTTCATAGAGGATTTAATGGGTGCGATTTTCGATTTATTAAAACTTTTTGGTTACTTTGTAGCTGGGGTAATCGTTGTGTCAATCGTCATGTACGGCCTTGCTGGATTATTCGATTTAATCAGCTATCTGTACTTCTAACATATGATATTAACAAAGACCATTTGATGAAATCAATCGATTTCGAAGATGGTCTTTTTCGTTTTATTCAACACGTAGAGCAACGCAATTCTGATTATTATGTATAATTGGATTAATTGGTCGGACTAATATTACTAATGAAACGCAAAAAAGGGAGCGAATCAATATGGCAATAGCAAATCAAGAGACGATTTTGGATAGTTTAAAAGAGCATTTAACCGCTGAGCAAATCAGTGTTAACGAAACAATTAAAGAACTGCATGGCAAAGATGAGTCTTACCATCAAATGAAGTTGCCAGATATCGTGGTTTTTCCTCAAACAACAGAACAAGTTTCAGCAATTATGAAAATATCCGCACAATACAAAATCCCGGTTATTCCGTTTGGTCTAGGTTCAAGTTTAGAAGGCCATGTCATTCCGCAAAGCGGTGGAATAACAATTGATTTTTCCTTAATGAACAACGTATTAGACGTTTATGAAGAAGATTTTTTAGTGAGAGTCCAGCCTGGAGTAACGCGCACGCAACTCAATAAAGAGTTAAAGAAATATGGGTTGTTTTTCACCGTAGATCCTGGAGCTGATGCCACACTCGGTGGAATGGTCGCAACAAATGCGAGCGGAACGACGACAGTGAGATATGGCGTTATGCGCGACCAAGTACGTGATTTAGAAGTGGTGTTGGCAGATGGTACCGTCATTCACACCGGAAGCAAGGCAGCAAAATCTTCATCGGGTCTTCATTTAAATGGCTTGTTTGTCGGTTCTGAAGGTACGCTCGGATGTTTTACTGAAATGACGCTACGTGTTTACGGAATTCCTGAGTTTATCACCGCAGCACGTGCATCGTTTGAGACCGTGAAAGATGCGGTAGAAGCGGTTGTTTCTATTTTGCAAGCGGGCATTCCAATTGCACGAGTCGAACTATTAGATGAAGAGTCCATGAGACAAGTTAATAAATACAACGATACAGCTTATCTCGAAAAACCAACTCTGTTTTTAGAGTTTCACGGCAACGAGGCCGGGTTGCAACAAGATGTTGAGTTTATGCAAGAAATCGTTCAAGGGCATGGCTGCACAGAAGTAGCTTTTGAAACAGATACAGCCGCACGGAATCGTTTGTGGGAAGCACGCCATACATTAGCCTATGCGTATATCCATGCGCATCCCGGCAAAAAAATGATGGTAACGGATGTTTGCTTGCCAATTTCAGAACTGGCTGGAGCAGTAGAACATGCCCGTGAAAACCTATTAGAACTGGGCTTACCTGGCGGAGTTCTTGGACATGTTGGCGATGGCAATTACCACGCGCTTATTATGATTGATATGAACAATCAAGAAGAAGTAGAAAAATCACAGGAGTTCAACGAACGTATTGTGTTGTACGCACTTGAAAGAGGCGGTACGTGTACAGGGGAGCATGGTGTGGGCATTGGTAAGCAAAAATATCAGCGTCAAGAACATGGCGGTGCTTTTGATGTCATGGAAAAAATTAAAGTCGCTCTAGATCCTGCCAATCTATTAAATCCGGGGAAGAATATAAAAGGAGAGTAAATAGTGAGTAGCCGTCCATATGTTGGGCGGCTTTTTCTATGGGTTAAAAAAGGTAGCTAGGAATTTCCTAGCTACCTTTAGTAATTATTTTATTTTGTATTTGTAAATCCGCCATCGATGCGAACTGTTTCACCATTAATGTAATCTGCTTTTATCAGCAAGAACGTCACAAGTTCTGCGACATCTTCTGGTTGTCCCAAGCGTTTTTGTGGAATCCCAGCTTCAGCACTTTCTTTCATATCTGGATTGTCTTCGAAGAACTTTTTCACCATTGGCGTTTGAATCGGACCAGGTGCAATCGCATTGACACGAAGACCATCTTTAGCATACTCTGCCACAAGACTTTTCGTCATACCAACAATACCGTGTTTCGTAGCACCATACGTCACAACAGAAGCTTGTCCAATGACGCCTGCGCTTGAAGCTGTATTTACAATAGAACCTCCGCCATTTTTCAACATTGCTTCTCCGACATATCGTAAACCGTATAATGCGCCAAGCAAGTTAATGCCGACAATTTGATCGATTTCTTGAATATCTGTTTCAAGGAATTTTTTGCCGCTGCCGGAAATTCCGGCGTTGTTGAAGAAGTAATCGATTGAGCCAAAATGCTCTAGTGTTTTGTCTACATAGTTTTTAACGTCTTCTACTTTTGAGACGTCTGCTTTAATGAAAATTGCATCGACGCCTTTTTCTTTTAGTTTTTCGACTGTTTCATTACCGCTATCTTCACTAATGTCGACTACAGAGACATTGACACCTTCAGCTGCTAAATAAAAAGCAGTAGTTTGACCAAGTCCGCTGCCGCCGCCTGTAATGATTGCTGTTTTGTTCAATTTTATCTTCCTCCTCTAATGAAATTAACTTCTATATTCTTTCTTTCCCTAAAATAGAAAAGTTAACCGACATACCGCAAAACTGCTTGTCTCTAGTGCTATATTGAGGAGCTGTATAAGTGTTACCAAATAGCTTACAATTTAAGAAACGATGTTAGTTACGTGAGGAGGATGGATATGAATATTGGGATCATTGGAACGGGCAACATCGCAACGTATTTATTGGAACAAGTAAACGTTAATCACTTGGTCGATGGTCAAGTGATTGCTTTTTTCGGGCGTAACAAGGAAGTGGGACCGCGACTAAGTAAAAAATATGACGTTAGTTTTTATACCGATCTCCAAGAGTTTTTGAACACGCCACTCGATATTGTTGTAGAAGCATCAACGATCGAAGCGGCAAGTCTTTACGTGGAAGATGTGGTCGCTCGAAAAAAAGACCTCGTAGTTAGCAGCATCGGGGTATTTAAAGAAGGTACTTTTCTAGATAAAGTCAAAAAAATGGCAGCGTCTTCAGGTACGACCGTATTCCTCCCATCAGGTGCGATTGGCGGACTAGACGTTTTGCAATCGGCTAAAGCGGCTCGTGGTTTAAAACAAGTTCAGATCACGACACGGAAATCTCCAGCATCGCTCGGCATAGAATCAGACGAAGAGAAAGTGGTATTTGAAGGTACTGCATATCAAGCAGTTGAAAAATTTCCAAAGAACACCAATGTAGCATTAGTGCTCGCCATTGCGGGAATCGGTGCTGAAAAAACGAAAGTGCGTGTGATCGTTGATCCGTCTGTTACACAAAACTCTCACACCATTGAAGCAGAAGGGGATTTTGGGCGGATGGAGTTAAAAATTGAAAACAACCCGATGCCAAGTAACCCAAAGACCAGTCTTCTTGCAGCATTGAGTATTTTGAGCGTGTTGCAAAATAAAGAAAGTGCGCTTCGAATTGGCAACTAAATAGAAGAGAAATGACATATATTCTTGAAGTTTAACTACTCTAAGTTGGTGGGGAGGTTTGGGAATTGAAAATCATAGTAGCGCCCGATTCGTTTAAAGGCAGTTTAACAGCCATAAAAGCAGCTGAAGCGATGGCTGAAGGCATACGAGAGCTTGACCGTAGTATAGATGTCGTTCTATTGCCCGCAGCAGATGGCGGGGAAGGCACAATGAGTGCCATGGTCAGAGCGACTAGCGGCAAACTAACCGAACATCTAGTTGAAGATCCGCTTGGGCGTACGATAACTGCTTGTTACGGTGTTTTAGGCGATGGTCAAACGTGCGTAATTGAAATCGCTGAAGCTTCAGGGCTGTCACTTTTAAAAGAAGAAGAACGAAATCCGTTAATCACATCTTCCTTTGGTACCGGACAATTGATGGGCTACGCATTAGATGCAGGGTTTCGGAAGTTTATTATAGGACTTGGAGGAAGTGCTACAAATGATGGGGGAGCGGGGATATTAGAAGCTCTTGATATGAAATTTTTGGACGGTGATGGACAGCGTATAGCAAGAGGTGGCGGCTCATTAGGAGAGCTTTTCAAAATAGACGCCTCCAACTTTGACCGACGCCTTACAGAAAGCACCTTTTTGATCGCGAGTGATGTAGAAAATCCTTTCATCGGGAAACAAGGAGCTTCAGCCATATTTGGTCCCCAAAAAGGTGCGACTCCTGAGTTGGTCGAGCAGCTAGATAATAATTTGCGAAACTTCGCCGATAAAGTCGAGCAACTAACAGGTATGGCTCTCCATAACAAACAAGGGGCTGGTGCAGCAGGTGGGGCAGGAGGTGCATTGCAGGCCTTTTTCAAAGGGGACATGCAATTTGGTGTTGAGGTGGTATTGGAAGCAATGGGCTTTGAATCGTATATTGAAACAGCAGACTTAATCATAACTGGAGAAGGAAAAAGTGACAGTCAGACCTTATCTGGAAAAACGCCTTTTGGCATTGCACAAGTCACTAAGCGAGCAGGCAAACCGGTTATACTGGTTTCTGGAATGGTTGAGTCAGAAAGTCGGAGTTTGTTGCAGTCTTATTTTACAGAGGTCTATTCAATTGTTGGTGCTGAAGTTTCAGCTAAACAAGCGATGTCAGATGCTTATAACCAATTAAAGATAAAAACACGTACTGCTGTTAAAACATTTATGGAGAACAATTAGAAAAAATAAAACGTCGCTTCTTAGATTTCATTCTAGGGAGCGGCGTTTTACGTTGGTTGTAATTTTCAATAACAGTAAAATTTTAGTTATTATCTATTTAGTTATATGATACTATTGAATCATTAGTTGGGTCTTATTGATTATTTAAAAGTATTTATGATTTAACAATCAAATTAATTTAAGGGGATACTTCATGACAAAATTAACGGAGAACTTAAAGGCATTGCGCTTACAAAATAAATTGTCTCATCAGCTGGTTGCCGAGCATTTGAAAATAACTAAAGCTGTGTATGGGAAATTCGAACTCGGTACTACAGAACCTTCATTAAAGTTGTTAGTGAAGTTAGCTGATTTGTACAGCATATCTTTAGATGCTTTGGTAGGTAGAGACTTCGCAGCGGATGGTCAAATAATTAATCAATTGCTCATGAAGAAAGAACTGAAGAAAGAAATGACAAAAGAAATTAATAACTTGGTGAAACAATTAGGAAATCAATTTATTCAAAGTAAAGAAGCAGACATTGTAAAAAGAGTAAAGCAGAAATTTAATTTGAATTAATGCTGTAAATCATATTAATAGATATTATTGGGAAAAAGATAGAGATCTCAATATAGCGAAAATTGTTGAGAAGAATGCAATTGAAAATGCACGGACAGAAGCTCTTAAATATTGTTCTTGAAAAAGAAAACAAGGAGAACTAGCTATGTTTACAATTTTTAAAAAGAAGTGTGCCGTATGCAAACAGAAAGCAAATGAACCTAGAAAATATTACGATGACCAGCATAAAGCAGTTTTTGTTTGTGTTAAATGTGTTATTTATGCAGAAAGAAGAGCTTATCTAAAAAGAAAGGCTTGAAAAAGCTTATATTTAGTAGTTAGACCAACAAAATAAGATCGAAGTTCACTTTGCAAAGGACGGTTACCATGGCAAGAAAGAAAAAGAAGGAAAGTCTATCAGAGCTGATAATGGGAGTTTTAATTTTCAGCAGTGCAGTTACATTTATTTACACACAATCACTTCCAGCCACCGTTAGCGTTTTTGTAACTGGTTTTATTATTATGTTGGTACTCGTAAAAATGAGCCAATTGAAAAAGCAAAACAAATTAAATGCATCAGGAATTTTACGAGTAGATACAATGTCTGGAGCGGAATTTGAAGAATTTTTACGGTTACGCTATCAGTCAGAAGGTTATACTGTTCGAAAAACGCCTTACGCAGGCGACTATGGAGCAGATTTGATTTTAGAAAAAGGTATTCAAAAATTGCGGTGCAAGCAAAAAGATATAAAAGCAATGTGGGAATTAAAGCAGTACAAGAAATTTCTGCTGCAAAGCTTCATTATGGTGCAAACGAAGCATGGGTTGTCACCAATAGTTTTTTCACGAAGGCTGCTTCAGAATTAGCAACTAGTAATCACGTTAAATTAGTCAATAGAGATCAACTAATGAAGATTTTGCTAGAAAAAAAGACAGAGTAAAACAGTAGTTTTCATTTCTAAAAAACTTTGTGGTTTTGCAGTAAAATCCTAATTTAAATCGTAGTCGATTTAACCACTATATAATATGTGAAATGAAAATTTCTAAAGTTCCGTAACATAAAAAAAGATACCTCTTTCGAAATCTAACTGATATCGATAGAGGTATTTTTTATTACTATAGCAATTGGATTGATTTTAAAAAAATCAAAGCAGCTGTAGCTCGGTTTGTCTAGGAACTCAAGGTTTCTTACTTTGCTTTCAGTGGAATCCAAATTTCAGAATAGGAATCTTGGCGGTAGGCATCTTCTTTTGGATAGACTTCGAGTTCCGGCGTTCCAGCATGTTCATACGGATTGGAAGGAAACCATTCAGAGAAAATTTTCTTCCACGCATCCTGTATGGCATCTGGCATCGGACCATGAACTTTAAAAACACCCCATTTCGAGCCTGGAATTTCCATCGTTTCTAACCCATCTAGTTTTTCTGTATTCGTTTCAGTAGCAATCCAGTATTCCATAATACCATCTGATTTCCCAACACAAACACCTAATACGCCTGCTATTTGTCCCTTATTTAGACGAAAAAGTAAATCATCTGTCCCGTCGGCAAGTGCTGTACGCCACATTTCGGGAATGCCTTTCAAGTTACCATTGTTTACTGTTGAAAACTGCTGCTTTACACCAGCTACTTTGAAACTGCCTCGTTCTACAATTGTATATTCCATTGGTTCTGCTCCTTTCAGTTTTACTTAGATGACTAAACGGTTATATGATTTTAAACTGCCCAAATTCTTGCGCGCTTCACTTGGTGCAATACCATGTTGTCGGCGGAAAGCTTTAGAGAAAGCTTCTGGGGATTCATATCCGTATTTAAAAGATATATCAATAATCTTCTTGTTAGTACTTACTAATTCATGTGCTGCGAGTGTTAAGCGTCTGCCACGGATGTATTCGCCAACCGACATATCTGTAAGAATCGAGAATGTTCGCTGAAAATGAAACATAGAAACGTTTGCCCGCGCTGCGATTTGTTCGAGCGTAATGGGTTCCTCTAGATGTTCATCTATAAAATCGATTGCCTGCTGCATGGATTCTAGCCAGCCCATCTCGATCACTCCTTAGTTTTATTTTATATGTTTTGTTAGATGAATTCCTGTCAATAAATGCTCTCTTTGGACAGGGTATGTAAAGCTTTTATCCATTCATATAATTGAATCTATTATAAGGCGTCTTGGTACGAACAATCAAAAGCCCTACTGTCTCCTGAAAATGAGGAGGCAATAGGGCTTTCATTAAATAGCGCATTCATTCTATTCGACTTCAACAGATGAGGTGGAAGCTGCACGCAATTTTAGACTTCCTACAACAATTAACGAACAAAGCAGAATAAGTACCGTTATAAAAATTGAGCTGATAAGTACTTGGCCATACCCACTAATTCGTGGATCTAAAAACGGGTACGGATACCAATCCACCAGCGGACCGCGGAGTAATGTGTAAACTAAGTAAGCGAGTGGATAGAGAATCCATAACCACATGCGTCGAAAAGAAATAAGGTTTCGTGAAGGGAAAGCTAGCCAATCAAATAATGCATACAGGGGTAACAATGTATGCAAAATGAAATTTACCCAAGGAATAGTCGTTTGGAGCTCTGCTTCCATGCCGCGTAAGAATAGAAAATAAACAATTCCTGTTGTCATGATGTAAGTTGTCACGGCTCCTCGGACTAATTGGAATTGTGGAGAGTGGAATTGTTTAGTAGAGAGCATAGCCCCGATTAGTAATACACCTACAATTAAAATATTGCTTTGTATTGTGAAGAAGCTAAAAAAATTACTGAGAACTAGACCATTATAGCGTAACCCATGTGTCATTTGAGCAATAATAGCGATCAAGCCCATGATGCTAAGTACTAAACGAAGTCCTCGAGCTATTTTTTTCATTTATTCATCTCCTTAAAATATCCTTTTCATAAAGCTAATTGGTCTTATGAAATTGCTTCACCGTTCAACAAACCGAGCAAGGTTTTCAAGCGTAGAATTTAATCCTATATCATGATCCTCTTTACGTATGCCTTTAGGAACGTATTCGCAAATAAGCGTAACACGCGTTCCTTCTGAAACAGTTTCTAAATACCACGTTTGAATCATTTCACTTGAAAACGCAGGATCTTCGGAGTCAAATACGACTGACATCACTATTTTTGTGTCTTTCACTACTTTTAGAAATGTACCTTGGAAAACATCTGTATCACGCGAAGTTTTTCCTTTTTGTGAGTCAGTGACTTTGTATATAAGACTCATTTTGTATACCCCGCCTTCACAAACATCAAATGTTTCAATTTTTGCGGACATACCTTGAGGGGGAAGCCACAAAGCAAATGTATCAGGATTGATGAATGATTGGTAAATATCTTTGGAAGAAACCTTGATCAGGCGTGTGGCAGAATCGATTCGGTAGTTGAATGGCTGGATAATTATAAACAACTCCTTTTGAAATCTGATTAATAAGAATTTAATTTCTATATACTCATTTTATCATTAGTTCTATCCAGCGATAAATAAATTATTGGAATTTATATAGACTAAAAGAAATGCTTATTGTAATATTAAGGGATAAAAATAAACCTTTTGAGATGAGGAAATAATAATGACGACTTTTAACTCTAGTATCGCAAGCAAACAAGGTCTTACAAGCGAACAATTGATGATTGTTCAACAAGAAATGGAAGCAAAATCTAAAAAACCATTAATTGCTTACCTATTGTGGTTCTTCTTAGGCTCTTTTGGTGGTCACCGCTTTTATCTAGGAAATACTGTGATGGGCGTATGTATGCTTCTTTTTGGTTGGATGACATTATTTATTTGGCCGCTAGTTGATGTGTTTTTCATCGGTGGGCGTATTAGAGCGGTTAATGAACAAGTTGAACATCAAGCAATTTCTCAAGTGAAATCTTACAATTAAGTCCTATTTAATGTCGCTCCCAGAAAACCATCTGAGAGCGACGTTTTTATTTACTTCGAAATTCAGAGTTTATAAACAACAGTCTTTCGTGTAAATTTCACAACTTTAAAACCCCATATCTTCAAATCGATGATATGATTAGATGAAAACAGATCAGGTGAAAAGCATCGGTTTGAAATTTCTTCAGCTTCAAAGAACAGGTGATTACATGAGTAAACAACATTCAGCAACATATAAAACATCGGTACGACTAACCAAGACGGCAATGGAAAAAATGGGCGTGTTCGGCATCAGCGAACGCTCATTTTTTGTTGCGGACAAAGCGTTTAAGGTGTTTATCGAACGCTATCCTTCTAATGCGGATGGCGAGCTTTCGGTTGCGCTGATTTTGGACAAATCGGAAAATGTGCGGTTAACAGGAAAAGAAGCGGAAGCATCGTTTGTTTTGCATGGCGTCTTTACGAATCATCTTTTGTTGATTACAAATGTAACGCAGCGAAAAGCCTATCAAGCGCTCGGCACAAACTGGCAGCGTGAAGAATATATGCTGTTTGATCGATCGCGAGAGGCGGCATCGATAGCACTGATTAATATGATTAACCGAATGACGCCTGCTAAAGAAAGTTCCGATTACGTGAAAAAGCGGATCGGCAGTTGGGAAGGCTATTTGAAAATTCAGGAACGCGGCATGGATATTCCAGACATCAAAACCGCTTATTCGAGTTTGTCGTTTAGCCACGACTTTAGCCGTATCACATTAAAAGGTTGTCAGTTAAAAGAAACCGAATGGAAATCGTTAAAAAACTTAACGGTGCGATTGACTGGTGTATCTGGAGACGTCGGCACTGTTATTAAAGCAGCAAACCGAACGGTAGAAATAGAACTCCAAAACTATATGGTCAAGCAGCTTCGTGAAAACGGCTTGTCACTCGATAAAAAAGAAGTCGTCTTTAGTAATTTTGCGGCTTTAAGCCAAATAAGACGGCTGCGCCAAGGTTTTGCCAACTTGGAAAAAGGACTAGCGGTAAACTCCAATCTAGATCGTCTCTTATTTGAAGAAAAACCGCCTGTTAAGCCGCTTCGGTCTTTAGAGAAATTGACTTTTCATAATCGATTAAATGAATTTCAACAAAAAGCGGTGTCAGGTGCCATAGCAGCAGAGGATTTATATGTAATACAAGGACCCCCAGGTACAGGGAAAACCACAGTTATTTCGGAAATTTGTCTGCAAAACGCCAAAAAAGGATTGCGCACACTGGTCGCTTCCCAGTCGAATTTAGCGGTTGATAATGCACTTGGACGTTTGCTTGCCAATAAAGACATTCGAATTTTACGGGTGGGTCGTACGGAAAGCATCGAAGAAGAAGGTAAGAAGTTTATCGAAGAAAATGTTGGCCAATATTGGAAAGACCATACGTTAGCAGAAGTATCGGCGCAATATGAAATGCGTGCAAAACGCGAACCCGAATTGAAAAAAGAACTAACACAAAACGAACAAGCTACAGAAAAACTGGAGCCTGTATACGAAAGTTTGGTAGTTGCAGTAGAAGAGAAAAAGCGAGCTGTTGAAAAGCAGCAAGCAATACAGCAACAACTCGAACAAGAACGAGTAAAAAAATCTGCATTCGTGCGTGAGCAGGATAAAGCACGACAAGAGAGACAAGCGATAGAAAAAGAAATCGAAACGCTTGAAAACGAACTTCAACAAGATGCTGTCTTTATTGAAGAAACAAAAGGCACCGAGTGGCTCGTGCAAGAACAGAAAATCCAAGGAGCGATTCAACAACTTCAGCGTGCGCTTGGACGAGAACGCTTAGAGCAAGATTTAGAAGTAAAAAGGCATGAACTTGAAGCCATCACAGAAAAACGTGATCAAATGGCGGATATTATGGAACAGAAAAAAATAGCGATTGCCAATATGGACAGCATCAAAAAAATCGATGGCTTGTTGGACGTGATAAAAGAAGAACGCGTTGAAGAAACGCCATCAATTACGTATTTGATCAACCGACTAGAAGCCAATCGTGAAAACATGGCAGACTGGACCAAACTCAACGAATACAACGAGCGTGTTTCTCCGGCAATTACGTATATTGAAAAACTGCTGACTTCTGTTGATATTTCAGTTGCCAACCTAAAAGAACAAGCCTTGTTAAAAGCAGAAGCGTATAGCTCTGCAGAAATTGACGAGTATTTAGAAAAGTTGAGAGCGATATTAAAAGGGGAACAGCGCAGCAATCCAATCGTTTTGCAAAAAGGGCTGATTGGCTTATATAGAAGACAAAATGATTTATGGAGAAGAGGCGCGAAGTTTAAAGCGGTTGATGTGTATGTTGCTGAGTCAAAGCGTGCTTTTAGCGACTTAAAGAAAACTTTATGCGATGAACTTGTTAAACAGCAAGAACAGTACCGCGTATGGGATGCTAAATGGTTGGAAAAACAAGAAAAGCAACAACAAGACATGGCGCCACTCGAACTGCGCTACCGGCAATTGCCGAATGTGGCTGACCTCCCCGCTGACATTAACGGCGCGATTCGCGAGTCTAAAGCGCAACTTGAAAAGCTTCAAAAAGACAAAAATTTGTTTGATCAAACCAAACAGCGTATAAAAGATCAGCAAGCTAAACTCGAACAAAAATATACGGTCTTACAATCCATTAGCAGCGGTTTAGCTAAAGTAGAAGCTGAAATCGAAAAAGTTGAAGAGGCAATAGCCAATTGTGAACAGCAACTCATGGCTTTAGCAGAGGTTTTGACTTCGAATCCTGAGCAGCGCTTAGAAGAAACAACAAAACAACTGGCTAGTTTGTCATTTACGAAAGAATCGCTAAAACAAGAAATGAAAAATCTACCTTTAATGCAGTCAGTACAGAAAAAATGGTTAGATTTATTGGCGACTGCAAACGAGCACGATTTGGATGAAATCCGCAAATTGTATATTAAACACGCCAACGTTATTGGAACAACATGTGTGGCGTCAGCCCGTAAAGATTTTATCGACAACTACCCAGAGTTTGACGTGGTCATTATTGACGAAGTGTCAAAAGCTACACCACCCGAACTATTGTTGCCAATGTTAAAAGGGCAGAAAGTCATACTGGTAGGTGATCATCATCAGCTGCCACCACTTCTCGGCAATGACACGTTAGAAGAAACACTTCAAGAAATGATTGCCGAAGATAATGGCTTTGAAGAAAAGAAAGAACTTGAAAAGCTATTAGAAGAGTCGCTATTTGAACGGTTGTATAAAAACTTGCCAGCTGCCAATAAAACCATGTTAGCTATTCAATACCGCATGCATGAAGACATTATGGAAACCATTTCACCGTTTTACCGGTTGGAAAACGATCAATTGCAATGTGGCATTGTGGACTCGGATAGCGAGCGCGATCATTTACTAGAATCATCGATTGTAAAACGAAATAACCACTTGATGTGGCTTGATTTGCCAAATGAACCTGCTTATTTTGAAGAACGCATGAGTGGCGGGAAAAGCTTATACAACGCTGCTGAACTTCAAGAAATTCGTACTTTATTGGTCGAGTTAAATGATGCGACAGCCGAAGCAAAAAGAGCAGGACGAATTGCTTCAGATGAATTAAAAAGCATTGGTGTTATTAGCTTTTACGGCGAACAAGTCAAACGTCTTCAACGCATGCTCGACCAAGAATTGCGCTTGCCGCATTTGACGGTTCGAACAGGAACGGTTGACCGTTTCCAAGGAAGCGAACGCGATATTATTATCCTAAGCATGGTGCGAAACAACCAAAACAAACATGGCGATATCGGATTTGCAAAAGACTACCGACGCTTAAACGTTGCCTTATCGCGTGCAAAAGAGTTATTAGTGCTTGTCGGCAGTTCAGAAATGTTCACCAAACAAGCGAAACAGGCAGAAACACGCAAGATGTACAAGCATGTAGTAGAAGTTGTGAAAAAGAAAAACGGCTTGAAAGCATTAGAAAACAGTAAGGGGTGACGATGTGGACAATTTACGAACGGAATTACGTGCGACGATAACGAGCAATCCGGATGTCTCCATCGTCAACGAGCAGCTTTGGAAGCTGCCGATTGTTTTATATGATGTTGGGTTTGATCAGGTTAAACGGTTGAAAATGGATATTTTGATGAAAATGTTACTACTCGCTTTTCAAGAAGCTGATATTCGACGAGCTGCTAATTTATCGGAAATGCTGTTTGTAGAAGAGTTGTTTATTAGCGATTTAATCTATAAAATGCAGCGTATCGGCTTGATTAGATTGGAAAAGACAGGTTATAAACTGACACCAAAAGGGCATGACTATTTGGAAAAAGGGATTTTCGATGAAGAAATGGAAGGCGGACAAACGGTAATTTCGTATAGCGCCATTCATGATGAGTACCGTTTAGCACGAGAAGATTCTTCGGAAGAAGCAGACGAAGCGCTCGGAATTTATCGTTATCCCATAAAGGGCAGTTTAAACAAAGATCGAATCGAACAGCTGTTATTTAAAGAAGGTGTCAATACCGGAGAAGAAAGCTTTCAAACGATTATTACCGGCATAACAAGCTGCATAGAACAAAAGACAAAATACATTTCGTGTGTGGAGTTTCAGTTATATGACGACAAGCAAGACATCTTTTTCTCACGTGTTTGGAATTTAATGACGAGCAGCTGGGACGAGGTTATAGAAAAGCAGATCGAAGCACGCGAACTCGTAAAATGGCGTAGGGCGATGGAAGAGCAAAACGTATAAAAGTAGGCGCAACTATTCCGTTGCGCCTGCTTTTTTTAATTAGAGTGTAAATTATGAAGCAAAAAGACAGAAGTATCCGCTACAAGCATAGCTAATTTATGAAATATCAGTAACAAAAATATGTTAGTTTTAATAATAAAAAAAGAATATTCTGAAAAAACGCCAAACTGTCATTTTCTAGTGTATTAGAGTAGAATAGAGCTTGTCATAATTTTTACAATAAATTTACGTACGCTATTGGGTTCAAAAGTTTACTTCAATGTCCCAAAGTCCTTGTGAAGACCAACTATGAGAAGGTGTAATATGAAAATGATTAAAACTGACAATAAAAAAACCATGAATAAGTATGTACCATTTTTTGCTTTAGCAGTTGTTATGCTATGGATAAAAACGTACGTATCACAAAAAACTCAATTTAAACTGGATGTTGATGGCACGCTCCAAGAAATGTTGCTGTTCATCAATCCGCTCGGATCTGCTTTATTACTATTAAGTTTGTCGTTCTTCTTTAAAGGAGCACGAAAATACTGGTCACTCCTGTTAATTTATACATTAATGTCGGTCATGTTATACGCGAACGTTGTGTATTACCGATTTTTCAGTGACTTCATAACATTGCCGACCCTGTTTCAAACACAAAATTTTGGTGATTTAGGCGGCAGCGTAGTGACTTTAATCCAACCGACAGATGCTTTATTCTTTGTCGATGTCATTATTTTAAGTGTTCTTGTATTTTCACAAAAACTTAAAAAAGAGTCTGGTAACTTTAAAACAAGAGCTATTTTACCGGTCATTACCATTGCATTAGCTATTTCGTTCTTTAACTTAGCATTAGCGGAAAAAGACCGTCCGCAGTTGTTAACTCGCGGCTTTGACCGAAACTACATTGTGAAATATTTGGGTATGTACAATTACGCTCTATATGACACGGTAGAAACCGTGAAAGCCTCTTCTCAACGAGTATTGGCCGATAGCGATGATAAAACAGAAGTATTGAACTACACAAAATCCAATTATGCTAAGCCAAATGAGGACTATTTTGGAGAAGCAGAAGGTATGAATGTTGTTTATTTGCATTTGGAATCGTTCCAAGAGTTCTTACTAAACTATGAGTTGGATGGAGAAGAAGTAACGCCATTTTTGAATTCATTAATTGGTGATCAAAACACGTTGTATTTCGATAATTTCTTCCATCAGACGGCTCAAGGTAAAACTTCAGACGCAGAGTTTATGCTTGAAAATTCTTTGTTCGGATTGCCAAAAGGTTCAGCATTTATTACGAAAGGCCGTAATACTTATCAGGCTGCTCCAGCTATCTTAAAAGATAAAGGCTACACATCAGCTGTATTCCACGGCAACAACGGAACGTTTTGGAACCGAAATGAAGTTTATAAATCGTTTGGCTATGATCATTTCTTCGATATTGAATCGTATACCAATTTGACAGAAGAAGACATGGCAGAATATGGCGTTATGGATAAGCCGTTCTTTGAACAGTCAGGTGTCATGATGGAATCACTGCCTGAACCTTTCTATACAAAGCTATTAACGGTTTCGCATCATTTTCCATATCACATGGACGAAGAGTTAACCACGATTGGAAAAGCGACAACGGGTGATTCGAGCGTAGATGATTATTTCCAAACAGCTCGCTATGCAGATGAAGCTATTGAGCAGTTCTTCACGCAATTAGAAGAGTCGGGTTTAACTGACAACACGATGATTGTAATGTACGGGGACCATTACGGAATTTCCGATAACCACAATCAAGCGATGGAACAAATTCTTTCAAAAGAAATCACACCTGTTGAAAATGCGAACCTTCAACGAGTGCCATTGTTCATCCATGTACCAGGCATGAAGGGCGGAATTGACCATACTTATGGTGGTCAAATCGACCTGTTGCCGACAGTCCTGCATTTGCTTGGCGTTGAAACAGAGAATTATGTTCAATTTGGCGCAGACTTATTGTCTGAAGATCACGAGGAATTGGTGACTTTCAGAAATGGTGATTACGTAAGTCCAGATATCTATTCAATTGGTGAAAATTATTACAATCCAGAAACCGGGTTGCCAATTGAGGACGAACAGCTTGAGCAAGCTGAGCAGTTGCAAAAGCAGTCTAACTTCGAATTAGAACTGTCAGACCAATTGGTCAATGGTGATTTGTTAAGGTTTTATACACCAGTCGGGTTCACACCGATTGACCCGTCCGACTATAGCTACCAAAGCACTTCATTAGAAGAAACTGAATAAGATACAAATAAAAGCATCTCAACAAGCGATTGTTCGCTTAGTGGGATGCTTTTTTGCGTTGGAAAATGATACTAATCATTCTGTAGGTTTAAGTGATTCCTTTTTTCTATGGAACCATCCAGTTGACTAAAACGATTTGCAATCATCGCGCCAATCGATAAATTGAAAATCATATTAAAAATAGGTGCGATTACACCGAGTTCACCGATAAATTTATAAGCAAGAATGGCTGCAAGTGCAGTATTGCAAAGCCCTACTTGAAACAATGCAGCCCGTGCATCTTGTTCGTCCATCTTTAACGCTTTCGCAATAAAATATGCTGCCGCCATTGGCACCGTAACTTGAATGAACGTAGCCACCACAAGAAGTGGAATAGTAGCTAATTCAGAAGTGATGGCTTCTTTCCCGCTGCCAATAATCGTATGTACAATTACTAATAATGCTAAAGAAGTTCCGAGTTTTGTGACAGGTCCTGTATAGGACTTCAACTTAGGAATGCCTTTTTGAATCCATAAGCCGAGTGCCATAGGCAATACAACGATCAAAGCGAATGAAGTAAGAAGATCGAAAAAGGAGATAGCGACTTGTTCGCTGGATAAACCAAGCATCGCAACAGGTGTTACGATGGGACTGATTGCAACATCAAGTAACGATGCAGCGACGACCAGTGAAGCATTCCCGCCTGCTAGAAAAGTATAGACAGTGGCAGCTGTTGCGCTTGGAACCGTCCCCGCTAAAATAAGGCCGGCTGCTATTTCAGGTTTAGATGAAAAGAAGAGGTGGGCTAATGCAATCGACACCGATACAGTGAGCGTCCATTTTAATCCGGTAATCACTAGTATTTCTTTCTTCTTTTTTCTAATGTCTTTAAAGGCTTCAATATTCATCGATAGCCCAGCAAAGAATATAACAGCCCCCAACAGTAGACTTGGCACCCACGAGGAGACTTGCCAATGAATGGGCGAAAAATAAGTGGCTACTGAAACAAATAAAATAAGAAAAGGCAATTTGCTAGAGATGAATGTTATAAGTGACATAGATATTTTCTTCCTTTCAATCGAATTATGCTAATAGAACTTATTATACTCATTAATGTTTAATTATTCAGTCTAATTTATAAAAAAAGAAAACTTTCGAAATCTGTTAAGCTAATAAAGAATTAACAAAAACTTGTGAACTACTTTACATTAACGGATAAGGGGTGGTGGATTTGTTTGATTTGGAATCATTGAGTTCTAAAATTGTGGAAGAACTCACTTCTTTAATGGACAAAAATGTAATCGTAACAGATAAAAATGGGTTTATCATCGCAAGTACAGATTCCAATCGGTTAAATTCTTTTCATGAGGGAGCTGCGATTTCCATGAGAAATCAGCAGGAACTCCACCTTACGGAAGAATTGTGTAATAAGTTACGAGGAGTACGTCCTGGTATCGTTATGCCAATCATTGTATCGGGAGCACCCATTGGCGTTCTAGGCATTACCGGTAAACCACCGGAAGTAGAACAATACGCAAAGCTAGTAAAAAAAGTGGTGGAGCTGTTTATCACGGATTCTATTTCCAGAGAAGAAAAAGAGCGAGACATACGCGAAATTGAATTCTTTTTCTTTGATTTGGTCACAACAGATTCTTCTGTAGAAGTTATTGAAGACCGAGCCCGCATGATCAATATCGATAGCTCTCTTTACAGACGAATAGCTGTTATTCAAACATATCAACAACTTGAAATTACAGATGTAGAAGGCTTATTAAAAATCCAAACCCTTCATCCTGAACTGAAAATTATCCGTTGGGGAATGGAGAAGTTAGTGCTTTTAATGCCAGATATTAAAAAGGAACAACTTGTAGAGGGGTTAACGAGTTTATCGTTAAGAATCCAAAAAAAAATACGACAAAAACTACCGATTGGCGTCGGGAATTTTAATAACTTTCATCAGTTAAAAGATTCCTTTAGTCAAGCAGAAACTGCGCTCGCCGTATCTGAGAGGCAAGGAAAAATAGTATTCGAAGAAGATTTGAAACTAGAATTGCTATATTATTCGGTTCGAGATGAAGTGCAAAAAGAGTTTTTAAAACGTACAATCGAACCTTTAGTAGCTGAAGAAGAGTTGATGTTAACGTTAGAAGCTTGGTTAAAGCGAAAAAGTTCACTTCAAGATTTGGCAGATAGATTACATATTCATAAAAATACGTTGATTTACCGGATAAACAAAATTCAAAACATACTAGGCGTAGATCTGCATGATATGAATGATTTAGTAATTGTATATACGGCGATTCGTCTCTATCGGAAAAAATGACTCTCTGACTCTCAGAGGGTCATTTAGTCTTTTATACAAAAAATACAGAGAATTAATATTCAGATTTGTTTTAAAGAACATAGATGTTAGAACAGTTTGAATATTATAATTATCGAAAGAGTTTATATGAAAGTGGTGAGGAAAGTGGAGTTGAAGACAAAAAACTCTTTCGCATCAATAGTTGGAGAAGAAAATGTAAAACATTCGCAAGCTCACTTGCTTGCTTATTCTTACGATGCCACAGCAAATTTTCAAGAAATGCCTGATTTGGTACTCTCACCTAGAAATACAGAAGAGGTAGCAGAAATTGTCAAATTTTGTGCAAAAGAACAAATTCCAATTGTTCCTAGGGGATCAGGAACTAATTTAGCTGCAGGTACTGTGCCATCTCGAGGTGGAGTGGTTTTGTTGTTTAACAACATGAGTGAAATTTTAGAATTAGATCAAGAAAATTTGACGATTACTACTCAGCCAGGAGCTATTACACAAGATGTCAGTATTTATGTAGAAAAAAACGGCTTATTTTATCCTCCAGATCCAAGCTCCATGAAAATCTCAACGATAGGCGGTAATGTCAGTGAGAATTCGGGAGGGTTACGAGGACTGAAATACGGTGTAACTAAGGATTATGTGAAAGCGCTTACAGTTGTTATGCCCGATGGTGAAGTGATGAAAATTGGCGGGAAATTGGCTAAAGATGTCGCGGGGTATGACCTATTATCTCTTTTAGTAGGGTCTGAAGGAACGCTTGGTGTAATTACAGAAATCACCTTGAAGTTGATTCCCTTGCCTGTTGCAAAGAAAACCGGAATTGCTTATTTCAATTCATTAGAAGAAGCTGCAAAGACCGTATCAGCCATCATCGCAAACCGTATTATTCCAGTAACACTTGAATTTATGGATAAAGGCACTATCGGAGCTGTAGAAGACTTTATGGAAATTGGGCTACCTCGTGAAGCAGAAGCCATGTTACTAATGGAACAAGATGGAAGCGAAAAGCAAGTCGAGGAAGATATACAGAAAATGATTACCATAGCGAAAGAAAATGGAGCAACATCCGCTATTTTAGCGGCTTCAGAAGAAGAATCTGATGTTTTGAAAACAGGAAGAAGAGCTGCACTATCTGCTTTATCGAGAAAACGTCCGACAACCATTTTAGAAGATGCGACGGTGCCACGATCTGAAATCGCCAAAATGGTCAAAGCAATACAAGAAATTGCCTTGAAATACGATGTGCAAATCAGCACATTTGGTCATGCTGGAGATGGCAATTTACATCCTACTTGTTTAACAGATGTACGAGATAAAGAAGAGATGGAACGAGTGGAAAAAGCGTTAGATGAAATATTCCAAGTAGCGATCGATCTGGGTGGAACCATAACAGGGGAACATGGTGTTGGAGAAATGAAATCTCCTTATTTGGAATGGAAGCTTGGAGCATCAGGGATGGCCTTAATGCGCAACATCAAGCAATCGATTGATCCTCAAAACATTATGAATCCGGGCAAGATTTTTGCGAAAGAAACAAAGAAAAGGCTGGTGATTCATGGTGGTAACTGAATTGCAGCAACGGATGCAACAATCGTTTAAAGAAAATGTAGATGAAGAGTATTTGATGGATTGCATGCGTTGTGGTTTTTGTTTACCAGCTTGTCCTACATATTTAGTGACGAACAAGGATGAAACTCATTCACCCCGTGGTCGCATTGCGTTAATGAAAGGGATGCGCGATGGGGATGTAGTTTGGGACAGTTCAGTCGAAGAGTCATTTGATATGTGTCTTGGATGTCGAGCCTGTGAGCCAGCTTGTCCTGCGGGTGTGCAATACGGTGTGTTGATTGAAGAAACGCGTGTTGCAGTAGAGCAAGTAAAGCCTAAAACAATTGTAGAAAAAGCAATTCGGACATCGACTTTTGATGGCGTGTTTGCAGATCAAAAGAAAATGGCAGGAGCAGTAAAGCTTGTTCAGTTTTATCAAAAAAGCGGGTTACAAAAGGCAACAAGAAAAATTGGGTTTTTAAATCTTTTCCCACCCTTCATGAAAGAAATGGAAGGCGTATTGCCGACTATTGAAACGAAGAAAAAAAGAACAACTACTTTAAAACCGAAAACAACCACGGTTGCGTTCTTTGCAGGGTGTTTAATGGATACCCTTTTTCAAGAAACCAACCGGAAAACCATCGAGCTGTTAGAGTGGCTGGGTGCTAATGTTGTCATTCCAAAAGAACAGCAATGTTGTGGTGCTTTGCATGGCCATAGCGGAGAACTCGAAAAAGGGTTGCGCAATGCAAGAGCGAATGTCGATGCATTTGATTCAGACAGCTATGATTATATCGTCAATAATGCAGGTGGTTGTGGTGCTTTTTTAAGTGAATACGAGAAACACTTACAATCGGACTCCGCATATGCTGAAAAATCAAAGCGTTTCTCAGAAAGAATGATCGATATTTCTTCATTGTTAGTAGAGTTGGGCTTGAACAATCGATTAAAAGAAATTCAAGTAGAGAGTCAAGCAATTGTCACCTATCAAGACTCGTGCCATTTGCGCAACGTCAATAAAGTGTTTTTAGAGCCTAGGTCTCTTTTACAAGATGCGCCAGGTTTTGAATATAAAGAATTGATTGATGCAGGAAGCTGTTGTGGATCTGCAGGTATTTACAATATACTGCAACCGGAAATGGCGAAAAAAATACTCGACTTGAAAATGAAAGGAGTGAGAGAGCTACAACCGGCCAAGATTGTGACCTCTAATCCGGGATGCTTGATGCAAATGCAAGTAGGCATTCAGCGAGAAGGATTGGAAGATGAGATGCAAGCAGTGCACATAGTTGATTTTTTATATGACGCGATTCATAAAAACCAAAACTAAGGGGTGGAGAGAATGTTGAAGAAAAAAATGAGCATGGCAGTACTTGGTTTATCAGCAGCATTGGTATTAGGAGCATGTGGTTCTAACGAGGCGGAAAGCAGTGAGAAATCTGACGGGAAAGAATATGACTTAAAAATGTCCGTAACGGTTTCAGAGTCTTCGACTTGGTATGAAGCAGCCGAGAAACTTAAAGAAGATCTCGCTGAAGAGTCAGATGGGCGCATTAACCTTGAATTGTTTGGAAACGAGCAATTATCAGGTGGCGATTCCGGTAAAGCGGTTGAAAGTTTAGCAAAAGGCTCGATTGATTTGACGTTTAACTCAACGATTATTTACTCGATTTTAGATGAACGTTTTGGTGTAGCGAGTGCGCCATTCTTATTTACAGGTGTAGACGAAGTAGATCCTGTATTCGCTGGAGAAGGCGGAGAGATGTTTAAAGAAATTTTAGCAGAAAAAGGTGTTCAAGCCCTTGGTTACGGCCAAAATGGTTTCCGTCAATTAACAAACAGTAAAAGAGAAATCAAAAATCCAGAAGATTTAAAAGGTCTGAAAATCCGCATTCCTGGGATCACGATGTACACAGATCTTTACCGCGAATTGGGAACAGATCCACAAACGATGACGTTCTCTGAAGTCTTTACAGCACTTCAACAAGGAACAATAGATGGACAAGAAAATCCAGTCGATGTTATTTCATCTTCTAAATTGCAAGAAGTTCAAGATTACATGACGCTTTGGAACTACTCATACGACCCACTTGTACTTGGGATGAACAAAAAACTTTATGATTCCATGAGTGCAGAAGATCAAGAGTTGTTTGATCGTTTAGGTAAAGAAGCAGCAGAATACCAAGTTAAAATTGCTCGTGAAAAAGAAGAAAAGCAAATTGCAGATCTTGAAGCAGCAGGTATGCAAATTTACACACCAACAGCAGATGAAATCGCTCAGTTTAAAGAAGCAGCAAGTCCAATTTACGACAAATACACAGATATCTGGGGTGCAGATTTACTAGAAGCATTCCAAGGTAAGTAAAGTTTAACTCTCAACGGCAGCTGATTTTCACTGCTGCAAAGAGAGGAATTCTATGAATTTATGACAGGGCGGGGCTTCTTGTAAATCAAGCAAAGAGGCCCTGCTACTTGTTATAAAGTTAAGGTACGGGGAGGCTACTCTATTGAAAATCTTAAATTATGTTGAAGAAGGCATTTTATTCCTCACCTTTTTAACAATGACCATAATTGCATTCTCAAATATTGTTTCACGAAATGTGGCTAGTATTTCGCTTTCATTCACAGAAGAAATTACCATTAATTTATTTGTCTTACTCACTTTTGTCGGAACGGCTGTAGGTGTTCGGCGTTTTGGCCATCTTGGATTTACATTAATCTTTGATCACATGAATCCGTTATTTAGAAAAGTGTTTATTGTCTTTTCTTCATTAATGAGTTTGTTTTTATTTGGTGTTTTGCTTTGGTATGGCCTTCAAATGGTAATGTTCCAGATGGATATAGGTCAGAAAACCCCTTCTTTAGGTTGGCCTCAATGGATATTATCTTCTGCACTCCCAATTGGTGCTTTCCTTTGTGTAGTAAGGACGATTCAAGTGTTTATCGAAGAGATGAAGTTAGAGATGCACTCGCATAGTAAAGGAGATGAAACAATATGATTGCTTTAGTATTATTTGGGCTATTCTTCTTACTAGTATTTTTACGAGTGCCGATTGCGATATCACTCGGCGTTTCTTCGATTATTGTGCTCGTCTCTTCAAGTGGCATTTTCGGCTTAGAGATGGTTACAGACATCATGTATACCAGTGTTGCTAAATTTACATTACTCGCGATTCCGTTTTTTATATTAGCGGGCGTTATTATGGAACACGTTGGAATTTCGAAACGACTTATTGATTTTGCACAAACATTAGTAGGGCATCGAAAAAGCGGAATTGTTCTAGTAACCGTTATTGTTGCAGTCTTTTTTGCAGCGATATCAGGATCCGGTCCCGCAACGGTAGCTGCTATCGGAGGGATTTTGATTCCTTCTATGATCAAAAATGGGTATAAAAAGGAAACTGCTGGAGCGCTAGTTGCGAGTTCCGGTGCAATTGGAATTGTTATTCCCCCGAGTATCGCATTTATTGTCTTTGCCGTTGTAGCTGGAGATCAAATTCCTGTAACAATAAACCGATTATTTATGGCAGGTGTCGTGCCGGGTATTTTAATGGGAGCTGCCTTCGTTATCGCAGCACTTATCGTGCGATCTCGTCAGGAAAAACGCGGAGAGTTTGTATTGCCAGAAGGCGTAGAAATCCGGAAAGCGACAGGGAAAGAGCAGTGGGCTGCTTTTGTTGGTGCACTTCCTGGGTTAATGATTCCCGTTATTATTTTGGGTGGTATTTATGGAGGTTTCTTCACACCTACAGAAGCTGCTGTAGTTGCAGTTGTTTACGGTTTACTCGTAGGTATGATTATTAACAGACAAGATACATTCAAAAAAATGTATCGTATTTTTATCGAAGCAGCAGTTCAAACAGCGGTCGTCATGATTATTGTCAGTGCAGCATCTGTCTTTGCTTATATCGTGACAACTGAACAAATTGCACGAGATATATCAGAAGGCATTTTAGGCTTAACTAGTAATCCGATTTTAATCTTATTGCTAATTAACGTTGTGCTGTTAATAGCCGGTGCATTTATTGATGCCATTTCTGCTTATTATATTTTTGTTCCGATCTTGTTGCCAATCATCATCTTTTTAGAAGTAGACCCGACCGTATTCGGTGTCATCATGACGGTCAACTTAGCAATTGGATTGTTTACACCTCCTGTAGGATTGAATCTCTATGTGGCTGCTGGAATATCCGAGACCAGTATTGTCGAGATATCGCGAGGAGTTTTACCTTTCATCATCGCAGCGATTATTGTCCTGATGCTCGTTACATATATACCGCAAATCTCAACATTCTTACCAGATTTATTAAATGTGAAATAGGAGGATGATTAAATTGAAAATGCAAAATGAGGTAGCCATTATAACAGGTGCAGCGAGTGGGATTGGGCAAGCAGTAGCAATTGAAATGGCAAAAGAAGGCGCTCGTGTTATTTTAGTGGACTTGAATTCATGTGAGAAAACAATCGCTTTACTAGATGGAGCCGAGTATTTGGAATGTCTAGGCGATATTAGAGACGCTGATTTTGTTAAAGCTGTTATCAATCGAACTATCGAAAAATACCATGAAATTCACGTGTTGGTAAATAATGCAGGGACGTGCAGTCGTTTAGATTTAGAAGATATGACGGTTGAAATGTGGGATCGGGATATGGATACAAATTTAAAAGCGACTTTCTTGTTTACGCAAGCCGTTGTTTACCCGCATATGAAAGAAGGCGGATATGGACGCATTGTCAATATTAGCTCGGTATCGGGACTTAATGGTGGCGTCGTATCAGGTGGAGAAAAAAATGGCCGTTCAGGTCCGGCGTATTCAGCATCAAAAGGTGGAGTGATCGCTTTTACAAAATGGGTAGCAAAAGAAGTCGGGAAATACGGAATTACTTGTAACTCTGTAGCTCCGGGCGCAACGTTAACGGGTATTACGGCAGGCGTGCCATATGACACGAGCCAACAAGTGATTGACCGTATGGGCGATTCGCGTGATATTGCAAACGCTGTCATGTATTTTGCCGCAAAAGATGCAAGTTATACAACTTCACAAGTACTTAAAGTTGATGGAGGGATTAGCATTGGATAACCCACGCATCCAAGCTGTCTATGATGAGAAAACCCATCGAATTGCAGGCCGATTGATGAAGGGTGTTGATTTGCTTGAAGGAATAAAAGAAGTATGTCGGCATTACAACGTAGAATCGGCACATTTCCAATGTTTTGGCTCGCTTCAACAAGCAACATACGTTCAAATTGAGCGGGGAGACGAAGAGGATACACTTCGTTATTCAGAACGAGTTCAATCTACATCTCCAGTTGAGTTGCTATCAGGGTCTGGTTTTGTTGGATATGGAGAAAACAGAGAGCTCGATGTCCATTTTCATGGCATGATGATCGATTGTGATCGCCAAATCGATGGAGGCCATTTTTTAAGCGGTCAAAATCCGGTAGCAGTCACATTAGAGTATGTGATATTGCCGGTAAATGGAGTTGAAATGGAACGTGGCATCGATTCTCATTGGGGTTTACCTGTATTTCAATTTTCAAAAAGGAGTGTCTTATAAATGGAAACTTTAGGCCAGTTAGCAGTAAAGTCGGCACACGCATATCCGGAAAAAATAGCAGTGAAAGATGATAATCGCTCATTCACGTATAAAGAATTTTTAGTTCGAGCTAATGCATTGGCTGCATATTTTCATGCATCTGGATTTAAAAAAGGAGACCGAATTGGGATTTTGATGTCAAACCGTATAGAACATATCGAACTAGACATTGCTGTCTCATTAGCAGGGCTTGTTAAAGTGCCATTAAATTACCGGCTGCATCCAAAAGAATTAAAGTATATGATTCACGATTCAGACCTTAGCCTATTAATAGGTGAAAAAAAACTTCTGGATACAATCGAAACTGGCGTGCCCCTTTTATATATGGGAGAAGATTTTGAGAGAACAGTTGCTCAGTACGTAGGACAGTCGTTTACTGAACAAGTAGCAGAAGATGATTTGTTTGCCATTATGTATACTTCAGGAACGACAGGTAATCCAAAAGGAGTTATGCTATCGCATCGCAATATTATTGCAGGTGCGCTGTCATTAGCCCAAGTTTGTGAAGTCGATTATCAAGATGTTATAGGCCACGTCGCACCGCTAACTCATGGCGCAAATTTTTTAAGTCATGTGGCTTGGCTGTTTGGTTTGACTCAAGTGGTATATAACAAATTTGAACCAGAAGAATTTTTAGACGGACTTGTTGAAGATAAAATCTCCGTGTTGTTTTTAGTGCCGACAATGGTCAATTTAATGATTCAACATCCTAATTTTGACGCTTCAAAATTAGCGACAGTGAAATCAATCAATATGGCAGGATCGCCAATAGCTGCGAGCAAACTACAAGAAGCGTTAGATAAAGCCGGAAACATTTTTGTGGAAACATATGGCCAAGTAGAAGCACCGATGTGCATTACCATGATGCCACGTAATGAAATTCATAAACGACTGGATTCATGTGGTCGGATTGGCGTCTTTGTTGACGTGAAAATTGTAGACGATAAAAACAATGAAGTGCCACATGGTGAAGTTGGTGAAATTATTGCCAAAGGTTCACTTGTCATGCAAGGCTATTGGAACAATGAGAAGGCGACTAATGAAACAATGAGAGATGGTTGGCTACATACAGGAGATTTAGGAAGACGTGATGAAGCGGGATATGTGTATATTGTTGACCGCAAAAAAGATGTCATCATATCTGGAGGAGTTAATATTTATCCGCGCGAAGTAGAAGAAGTATTAAACCTGCATACAGGAGTTAAAGAAACCTGTGTAGTCGGTGTTCCTGATGATAAATGGGGAGAAAACGTTGTGGCATTTGTCGTTCCAAATGGAAGAGAAGAAGTAACAATTGAAAGCTTGATTAGCTTGTGCAAAGAAAATTTAGCAAGTTTCAAAAAACCAAAAGAAGTGTTTATTGTCGATGAATTACCGAAAAGCTCGTATGGGAAAATTCTCAAACGCGAAATGAAAACCCAACACACGGAGGTGAGCCAATGACGAATGTTTATGTACATGGTATTGGCATGACAAAGTTTGGTACATTAACGTCTTCACTAAAAGAATTGTTATTGGAGGCAAGTGCTGAAGCTTTAATTGATGCAGGACGTCCAAAAATAGACGCTGTCTTTGTCGGTAATTTTATGGGGGGAAGCATTGCCAACCAAGAAATTTTAGGAGCTATTGTTGCAAATGAATTAGGACTCGGCTATATTCCTTCAACAAAAGTTGAAGGGGCATGTGCTTCCGGTGGTATTGCTTTCCGTCAAGGCTTGCTAGGCATTATGAGTGGAGAGTATGAAACGGTATTAGTAGCCGGTGTTGAAAAGATGAAACATGCGACTACACCAGATGTCACTCAAGCAATCAACGCGGCGATGGATACAACGACAAATGAAAAATATGCAGGTCTGACATTCCCAGGTTTCTTTGGAGTTTTAGCAAATCGCTATTTCCATGAGACAGGTGCAACTAAAGAGCATTTGGCACGTGTTGCATTAAAAAACCGTCAAAATGCGGTAAACAATCCGCTTGCTCAATTTGTTAAACCTGCGTCATTAGAAGAAATAATGGGCGCGCGTATGATCACAGATCCACTCGGTTTGTTTGATTGTTCACCAATGACCGATGGCGCATCCGCAATAGTCATTTCACGTAAAAAATCGCCAATTCATGTGAAAGCATCCTCACAAGTTTCAGGTCCAACCAAAATGCAAGATGCTGCCAACTTATTGTCGTTACCAGCCATTGGTGAGTCAGGGCGTCTAGCTTACGAAAAAGCAGGAGTCGGACCAGAAGATATTGATGTTGTGGAAATTCATGATTGCTTCTCAATGACGGAGATTATTGCAACAGAAGAACTTGGTTTCTTTAATCCTCTAGAAGGCTGGAAAGCAATTGAAGAAGGACGCACGCAAGTAACGGGGGATAAGCCTGTGAACACGAGTGGTGGTTTACTATCTCGCGGACACCCAATTGGCGCAACGGGCATCGCACAAATTTATCAATTGGTACGTCAATTGCGAGGAAATGCGGCAAATCAATTAGAGAAAACGCCTCGTCTCGCTTTGGCACAAAATTTGGGTGGAACAGGTTCATACTCAACTGTCCATATTCTAGAAAGGGTGTAATGGATGAAAATTTACTCTTGTTGTGGCAAAGAATCTATTACGAAAAAGTATTTCTGTTCAGAATGCGGCAAATCGGAATTTGAAGAAAAAGAAGTTTCCGATTCAGGAACAGTTTATAGTTTTACCAAAATTCATATCGCTCCAGCTGAATTTGCAGACATTGCGCCTTATAACGTGGTGTTAGTCGACTTGGATGAAGCAGATGCTAAAGTTACCACGCGAATCGAGGAAGATGTGAAGATTGGTGACAAAGTAAATTTAGATCGAATTGAAAACGATGCGTATATTTACAAGCGGGTTTCTTAATTAGTAACTAAAAAGCTTCCACCTAGGCAAAATATGCCTAGGTGGAAGCTTTTTTCAAGAACCTAAACTCGCAATAATCCTCTAAATCCTCTGGCCCCGTAATACGAATCGGCTCCATTATGATATAAGAAGACTTGGCCATAACGGAAGTCACAGAACAAAGCACCGCCGCGATCTCTCACCTCTGCCGGTGTGGACACCCAACTAGATGTTTTGGAATCAAAAGTGCCAAGCTTTTGCAACGCGCGGTATTGCTCTTCGGTTAAGAGTTCAATGCCCATATTTGAAGCCATGGTTACCGCATTATTGTCGGGTTTGTTTTTCTTTCGTGCATCGAGTGCTTTCTGATCGTAACAAATGCTTCTACGGCCACTGGGACTTTCTGCGGAACAATCATAAAAGATGTATTCGTCGTTTACTTGGTCAAACTCTACAACATCAGGTTCTCCACCGGTCCTTTCCATTTCAAAAAGTGCCCATAATTTGTCCGAATGAGCTTCTAGTTTTTCTTGAATCGGTTCCCACTCGATTGATTCGTGACGGTTCATGTTTTGGTTGAAACGGTCTTTCAAACTAGCTAATAATTCATCACGTTGCTCGGTAGATAAAGCATTTTGCTTGCCCATATGACATGCCTCCTTTTAGTTTTTATCTGTTCAGAATAATCTTATTTAATTGTGCACTGATAATAGAAGTTTGGCAAATAGTTTTAAGTAGAAACTTGGGTGCAGATTTCTCAATATTTTCACCGACTGTCCTTGACTTTCAAATGATAACGATTATCATTATTAATTAGAGACAAAATGATGAAAGAGGGATATCCGTGAAAAAATCACCATTTCTACTATCTTCCATACTACTAAGCGCTGCACTAGTTGGTTGTGCACAACAAGAAGCAAGTCCACAACCTGAAGTAGCTGCAGAAACAATAGATTTACAAACAGAAGTAGACGCTTATAAAGAATTTGCGATAGAGCAAATGAATGAATTTGTTTTAGAAACTGAGAAGTTCACAGAAGCTGTAAAGAGTGGAGATATTGAAGAAGCAAAAGCCCTTTATCCTATAGCTCGCATGTACTTTGAACGTTCGGAACCAATTGCCGAAAGCTTTGGCGACTTAGATCCGCGTATTGATGCACGCCTCGCGGATGTGAAAGAAGCTGGACAAGGCGAAGAAGAGTGGTCTGGTTATCATAAAATCGAATATGGCCTTTGGGTAGAAAATACAACAGAAGGCTATGAAGAAATAGCAGATCAACTATTAACAGATACAAAAGAATTGCGAGCACGTGTTGAGACGGTGGAAGTTACACCAGACTTGATGATGACTGGTGCAGTAGATTTGTTAAATGAAGTATCTACTTCAAAAATCACTGGAGAAGAAGAAATCTTTTCTCATACTGATTTATATGATTTCCAGGCAAACGTCGAAGGTGCAGAAAAAATCTTTCGTATTTTAGAACCGGAAATCACAGCTAAAGATGAAGCATTAACAGACAGCCTTGAAACCAAATTCGATGCCTTATATACATTATTGGACAACTATAGAGTAGGGGAAAACGGCTTTGTATCTTATGAAGAATTAACTGCTGAAGACACAAAACAATTATCATCTGCAGTAAATCAGTTAGGCGAACCCCTTAGTCAAATGGGTATCATAATGGAGTGAATAAAATGACCTCAACAGATGAAAAGTGGCTAGAAAAGAAAATATCCAGACGTTCTATGCTGAAAATTACTGGAGCTGGAGCGGCAGGAGTTGCGGTTCTCGCTTCTGGTATGGGCGGTATCGCCAAAGCCTTTGGTTTTGATATTCTTGATGATGATCAAACAGCCGAAAACAAAGTAAATTTTTATGGGAAACATCAGTCAGGCATCACCACAGCTACTACTTCTCACGTTTACTTTGCCTCTTTGAATGTGCTAGTAGAATCACAAAGTGAGTTGCAGGATTTGTTTAAAATGTGGACACCTTTAGCCGTACGTTTAATGAATGGTGAGCAACTTGAAGAAGTTTCACAAGGTGTATTTACGCCACCAAAAGATACGGGCGAATCGTCAGGGTTAAATGCTTCGAATTTAACGGTGACGTTTGGTGTTGGACCTTCGCTGTTTGACAATAAAAAACTTGGTTTGAGTGGTATAAAACCAACAGAACTAAACGATTTGCCCCATTTTCCGCAAGACCAGCTGGATGAAAAGATTTCAGGTGGAGATATATGCATACAAGCATGCGCAGATGATCCACAAGTCGCTTTTCATGCTGTGCGAAATTTAGTGCGTGCAGCATCAGGAAAAGTGACGCTCAAATGGACGCAGACAGGATTTACATCGGTACCTAAAGTAAAAGATAAAAAAGAAACGCCACGAAACTTGTTTGCTTTTAAAGACGGTACGGTAAACCCAGACACGAAAAGTACAACCGACATGAAAGAAGTCGTCTGGGTACAGCCGGATGAGTCGAAAAGCTGGATGACGAACGGAACTTATTTAGTGGTCCGCAAAATTCAAATGCATTTAGAAACATGGGATCGAACTTCCTTACAAGGGCAAGAAGCAACGTTTGGCAGACATCGTGATAGCGGTGCTCCGATTGGCAAGAAAAATGAGTTTGATGAAGTTGACTTAGATTCAAAAGATGCGACAGGCAATCCTCACATTCCCGTTGACTCACATGTCGCTTTAGCACGAACAGTAAAAGACCAGATTATGAGAAGAGGATTTTCTTATTCAAGTGGTTTGGTTGATGAGACGGGTGCATATGATGCCGGTTTGTTATTTATTTCATTCCAGAAAAATCCACAACAATTTATCAATATCCAAAATGCAATGGGGCGCGTCGATAAGCTGAACGAATACATTACCCACCGGGGTAGCGGTGTTTTTGCTTGCTTCCCAGGGATTCAAAAAGGGAGTTATATAGGTGAGAAATTTTTTAATACATATTAAAATTTTACTTCTTGTCTTTAGCATTCTGCTCGTTCCTGCTCATACTCTTGCTGCTGAACAATCTTTTGGCTCTTTTTATGTATCGATTACAGATGCTATTATGAGTACGCAAAATGGCGATGATGCAAAAGCACTTAGCGCGATTGATGAGTTTCAAAAAGAATGGCAACAACTGACGGTTACAGAAGGAACCCAATCCGAAGCAGTTACAGACGCGCTTAAAAACGCTTCCAATGCACCAGCTGGTGATGAGCGCTTGGCCGCCTTAACTACATTGTCAAAAGCACTAACTGCTTATGAAAAAGCTGAAAATCCAGTAGATGAAGAAGCAGGGCGCCAAGAATTTTTACAAGCGATGGAGCCTTTTGTGGCTGATTTAAAAGTAGCAGTTGAGACTGGCGATAAAGAGAGAATTCAAGAAGCCTACTCGGTTTTTCTTGCTGGATGGGGAAAAAACGAACGAGTTGTTCAAGCACAAAGTATCACAGCTTATGGCCAAATCGAAACGCAAATGTCCTTTATGCGAATTTCTTTAGCGGGTGATGAGTTTGACGTTGCCGCGTTTAATGAACAAACGACAGCAGTCGAACAAACCATTCAAGAATTTGGAGCAGGGAATATAAAGGAAGCGAAAGCAACAAACGACTACTCACTTGCAACATTAGTCGGTTTGTTGGATGACAGTGAAAATGCAATTCAACAAGAAGAATACACACAAGCTGCAGACACGTTAAAAAAATTCATCACCATCTGGCCAACAGTTGAAGGTGATGTGCGAACTAAAAATGCCAGCTTGTACAGCGAAATTGAAGCAGAGTTACCGCTTCTTGTTAGCGAGTTAACACGCGAGAACGTACAGCCAGACGCAGTGAGTGAAAAACTAGAAGCATTCAAACAACAAATCAATTTTATTCAACAAGATACCGAATACAGCTTTTGGGACTCGGCATTGATTTTACTCCGGGAAGGATTAGAAGCGTTGCTAATTATTTCGGCACTGATTGCCTTTTTGAAAAAAGCGGGTCAACAGCATATGCAGCATTATATTTACGGGGGAGCGGCTGCTGGAATTGGTGTCAGCATCTTAGCTGCAGTTTTAATGTCTACTTTGTTCCAATCAGGAACAATTGATGCGAGCCGTGAAGTAATGGAAGGCTATGTTGGACTTTTAGCAGCAGCCATGATGCTCGGGGTTGGCGTATGGTTACATAGCAAATCGACTGTCACAGCGTGGAATCGGTACATTTCAAAACAAATGAACCAAGCTTTATCCAACCAAAGCGTATGGGCAATGGCGCTACTTAGTTTCTTAACCGTATTTAGAGAAGGCGCAGAAACAGTAGTCTTCTATATGGGGATTGCACCAAAAATGTCGACAGTTGATTTTAGTTTAGGAATCGTCTTAGCATTACTAATCCTTGTCGTGGCGGCATTCTTTTTTGCAAAAGCGAGTAAAAAATTACCGATGCATTTATTTTTTGGTGTCGCAACGATATTTATTTACTTACTAGCGTTTAAAATCATCGGTGCAAGTATCCATACATTGCAATTAACCAATGTCTTACCAACGCATATTATTGCGGATCTACCAGTGATTAATGTGATTGGATTTTACCCATCAGTTGAAACCTTAAGTGCACAAGTCGTTTTAATAGTGCTGATTGGAGCAACAATTATTTATAAAAAGAAACAATCTAGTACAAGCACAGTTGTAGTAGAAGGTTAAAAAAAAAACGGAATTCCTTTAAGGATTCCGTTTTTTTCATTTTCTTTATAAAATATGGAGCTAGGGTTTTACTGTCTACTCTTTTTCAGTTAAGAACGTAATGATCAAAAATAGGAAGAACGCAAGCAATAGTAAACTACCGCCGACGATGAAAAAGATAGTAACAAAAGTCTCGTTCCAATGGAATGGATTTAAGTTATATATCCACATACCGCTAGTTAACGCCAAAGCACCAACCATTGCAAGTACACTATGTATGGCGACTAACTTTTTGAACCGAATGGTATAAACGCGGTAGAAAATACCCCAAGCAAATACGGATAGCCAACCAACGAGCAAAATATGTGCATGAACTGGACGTAATCCATAATCCATTTCGCCGGCCATTTTAGATCCCAGAAACGTACCAAACAATCCGAAAACTGCTGAAAACTGTATTAAACGAAGACTCCACTTTTTTTCCATGGCAATACCTCCAATTGATAGTAGTTTTTGTTTGAAATCCAAAAAGGTGAGAAGAAACTGTTAACACCATTACTTACAATCATATCATGTACCCTTGCATTAATTTTATGAACAATTAGCAAATCAAAATTATGGAAAGGAAGGGGGCAGTTGATAAGAGTCGTTAGTTAGTAAGATCAAATTCTATGATTTGTTCTTCTGCGAGTGTTTCGTAACTATTAATATCTCTAGATTCACTTAGCGCAATCCGTATTTTTTCTACTTTCGCCGGATCGGTTTTAATGACCACGCCAACTTCACCCTCTTTGCTGACAGGACCATAATAATCAGCATCTTGAGCTTCGTCATAATCGATAAAATCTTTCCAATCGTAAGCAATGTCAAATTTTTCTTGTTTGCCTTCTGCGAATAACACCACTTCATTAATGCCACTAAAAGCTACATCTTGTTCGATAGTGTTTTCTGCATGGAATTTAATATAGAAATAAGTAAACTCATCACTTATGGGTTCATCCGTATACATATTGTTAATGTCGAATTGTTGGTCTTCTGATACATTGATTGCTTTTTTAAACGATAACTCTTCCAAAGTTATATTGATTGGGTCTGCATCATATGTTTTATTCTCGGCCACCACTGAAAGTACTTCGAAAGTTTGTTCGGACTGGTTTTCGGTAGTTTCATTGCTCGTCACATCAGAACCTTCTTCATCAAGAAAATCCTCTAATTGTGAGATGTTAGCAAAAAGTGCTTCTTCTAAGTTTTCATCGTCAATAATTTTGAAATTGCCATTTTCATCTTTTTCCAAGTTAAATTCAACTGTTCTAGTAACGAGTGCAGCATCTTCAGCTGTGATATATTTCAACATGATTTTTTCAGTCATTTCTTCAAATGCTTTTTCGGTTTCAGGAGTATCTTCTTCAAATGCATTGGCAAATGCGAGAGGCATAATTTCAGCCATGGTGCTTGTCATTACAAGTCCCATATCAAGTGAAGTGATTTCGGCTTTTACGATAGCTTTATCTTCATTAATAGACACTTCTTCAAGGTTTTCAAATTCATAGTCTTTTGAAATGCTTTCAATCACTTTCATTGCCAGCTCTTCTTCTTCCTTGTTGAGGTCCTCATCCGCAGTGCTGAGGCTATCGGTACCGCCTTGAACCAATGTCCCTGCTTTTTCAAAGTCATTTTTTTGAATCGCTGATAAAAATTCATCCACCGTAGAGCTCGGATCCTCTGCTCCGCAGGCAGTCAAAAAAGTTAAGATACCAGCACTGATCAATAAAGAAATTAAAATTTTGTACTTTTTCATATGTATAACATCCTTTCGTCTCGACCCATTACAAATACAGTAAATGGTATCATTTATTGGTTTATATTGTAAGGGTAAATAAGAAGAAAGTTATTTAGCATAGGTTTTGCAGAGTGCAGAAGGGATGGCAATGAACAATAAAAAATAAAGGCTTTCCAAAGTCCAACTCGACCATGAGAAAGCCTTTATAGATTTACAACTTTATGATGATTCGTCTAGTTAGCATTCGAATGAACAGAAGCAATAAAGCAATCAATACTAACGAGCCGCCAATCGATAGTGCAATGCTAGTGCCGGCAGAGTTATAAGGAATCCATGGTACGACAGAATTGTTAACCCAGAAAAAGCTATTGAGACTTAATGCAGCAATTGCAATAGCAATAAAACCAAATCCAATGATCCAACCAAATCGATAATAACCAATTCCAATTAACCAGCCAATCAAATAATAAGTGGTTACGTTTAAGAAGAAAGTTGATATGGCTAACAACCATCCCGATGATAAGTCGAATACGGTGTCGGTGTTAGTATTGATAGGCAAATGCACAAAGCTAGAAATCACGTACTCGATGCCAGTAATTGCAAGGGGGATAAGGGTTACTGCTAAAGCCAACATAAAGACTGATAGGACTGTCCCAATGTAAAGGTCTTTGCGTGTAATGCCTTGTTGAACAAACTGGCCCATAAATCCATAGGCTGAAATAATCCCACAGACTAACAGAAAAATAGCGACAGAGTAACTCGAGAAAACGAAAAACTCTTGAATGCGTGAATCGTTTATTGACACAATTACTAACCCAATGATATGAGCAATAGTAACAAAAGAGAAAAACCATAAGCTCCATTTCAACTGTTCAGTAAAGAGGTCAACTGCAACTTTTGGGTAAAGTTTAACTGGCTTCATGTTAATGCGCCTCCTCTGTTAAATGAATAAACAGATCTTGTAATGATACGGGGCCAACTTCTAAACCTTGATCTTGGGCTGTAAGTCGATCTTCTTCGCTCAATGCACCATAAGTCATAACCGATTTAGTACCACCAAGCTTTTGTTCATTCAAAAGCTTCATGCCAGACACAAAATCATCGACTTGGTTTGCCGCGCCTGTAATTGAAACGCCTTGTGCAGAAATACTTTCATAATCATTATCCAGCAGCAAACGTCCTTCATGGATAATCACAACGTGATCAAAAAGATAATCCATTTCTGAAACGAGATGAGTCGAAAGAATAAAGGTGCGAGGGTGTTCAACTTGATCTGCTAAAAGTTCTTCATAAAAAATGACGCGGGTCGGAGCATCCATGCCAAGGTAAACTTCATCAAAAATAGTTAGCGGCGTGCGACTGGCAAGTCCAATAACGACGTTTAATGCTGCCTGCATACCTTTAGACAGTTTGTTAATCGGCTTATCTAGTGGTAGCTTAAAGCGCGTTAGCAAACGGTATGCATAGTCTTTATCAAAGTTCGGGCGATAGCGCTCTGAAAACTTCAACATTAATGGGATATTTTCGTATTCTTCTTCATAGTTTTTTGTATAGATAAAAGAAACTTGTTGCATTTTATCCGCGTTTTCAAAGACAGGTTCGCCATCGATTTCAACCTGTCCTTGTGTCGGTTCACGGAATGCTGCTAGTAAGGAAAGCAGGACAGTTTTGCCAGCGCCATTGCGTCCAATAAGACCATAAATCTTACCAGGCTCAAATGTTAAAGAAACATCTTTTAACGCTTCCAATTTACCGAATTTTAACGTGACATTGCTCAATTTAGCTTCGACAGCCATCAAACTTCACGTCCTTTCGTGTTTTTTATTAGTTCGATGATTTCAGCTTGTGTAATACCAAGCTTGTTTGCTTCTTGGACAAGACCTTTCACATAACTATCGACAAATGCCTCTTTCCGTTGGCCCATCAATATTTGTTTTGCGCCTTCTGAAACAAACATACCAATACCTCGTTTCTTAAATAAAATACCTTCTTCTACTAACTGATTGACTCCTTTAGAAACGGTAGCGTGATTGATTTTATAAAAGTTAACAAGTTGGTTGGTAGAAGGAGCTTGATCGCCTTCTTTTAATTGATCATTAACAATTTGATCTTCGATTAATTCACGAATTTGCAAAAAAATTGGCTTATTCGAATCAAACCCATTACTCACTAAAAACACCTCCTAAAATAAAAAAGTAGTATGGTTATATACTTATGTGTATAACCATACTACTTTACGGGAAGATTGTCAAATTATTATTATAATTTTCTGTTTTTTTATTACAGAAAAAAATTCCCACCTCATTATTGCTTGAAGTGGGAAAGAAAATAGAATAGAGAGGTAGCTAGACAGCCAAAAACTACTCGATCTTATCTGCCAATTTTTCTTTACTCATCCAAATTGCTGTTAAAAGTGCGAGAAAAGCAGGAACGATAGCCCAAAAGAAAGTGCTTGATATTGATGAAGATAAAGCAGCTATCAATTGATCTGTAATTTCGGCAGGAATATTTGCACGTCCTTCAGGAGAAAGAAGCGCGCGCGAGTCTCCTGAGAATTTGGCTGCCTCAGCACCAAAACTTTCCGTTAAGTTGCGTGTAAACAGTTGGCTTTGAATTATCCCAAAAACTGTAATGCCAATTGTCATGCCGAATGTCCGCAAAAAGCTGACTGTAGACGTTGCTGCACCGCGCTTGCGAATCGAAAATGGATGGATTGCGGCTGAAGGGATTACCGAGAACGACGCACCAATACCAAGTCCAACGAGAATCATAAATACAACAACCATAAATTTAGAAGTATCGACTGATAACGTTGCGAGTAAAATCATTCCAACTGTCAACAAAGCAAGTGTAGGAATCAAAAACGAGCGATAGTTAAATTTCGTCATTAAAGCTCCACCGATTGAAGCACTGACAACTGATCCGACCATCATCGGAAGTAGAACAAATCCTGCATTCGTCGCGTTGCCACCTTGAACACCTTGAATATAAAAAGGAATATAAACAGACGCAGTAATAAATGCAGCACCACTAAATATCGAAATAAGTCCGCTTGTTGCAAACAAGCGCTCTTTAAACATATTAAAGTCGATAACAGGTTCTGCCGCGCGACGCTCAGCTATGATAAAGACGATTGTTAACACTGCAAAGCTAGCGAATAAGCTGAAGCTTTGAGGAGATACCCAAGCGAATTCTTTGCCGCCAAGTTCAACTGCGAACATTAAAGACACAACTGCTCCCACTAAAGTAAAAGCGCCAAGCCAGTCGATTTTTTGCTTCGCATGCTCGAGAGACTCTTTATAGAAAAATGCGACCATGACAAAAGCGATTAAACCAAGGGGAATGTTAATATAAAAAACCCAAGTCCAGTCGATGTATTCTGTAATATAGGCGCCAAGTAATGGACCGAAGACACTAGAAATTCCAAATACAGCACCGAACATGCCGCTCATTTTACCGCGATGCTTTAAAGGCACAACATCAAACATAATCGTGAATGCAATTGGCATTAATGCACCGCCGCCAATTCCTTGAATCGCGCGGTAAATGATTAGTTCATTGATGGTATCGGCAGTACCACATAGAACCGAACCAATCATAAAGACAACCAGGCCAAAAATGAAAAACCGTTTACGCCCGTACATATCCGACAGCTTACCGAAAATCGGCATCCCTGCCATTTGTGCGACTAAATAAGCGGAGGTCACCCAAACAAATTTATCGACTCCGCCAAGCTCTCCGACAATTGAGGGAAGAGCAGTCGTGACAATTGTGTTATCCATCGCTGCTACTAAAATGGCCAGCAGTAATCCGCCGATGACCACTTTAATATTACTTTGTTTTTTGTTATACATCCTATTCGTCCTCGATTCTTTTAAACTGATAAAAGCTATACATAGCATAATCCTCTACTTACTAAAAACACAAATTCAAACAGCAATAGCTTAAGAAAGATGATTAGTTTCAGCTTCGATGGGTAAACAACAAGTAAATCTTTGGAAGCGGAGTGATCAAAATGGCGAGAAAAGGAACAGCAGGCAGAACGCAGGATCAACAATCAGCACCTACAGAATCAGCAATTGATAAAGTAGTGAAGAAAACAAAAGAAGCTCTCGACGGTGATAACGAAGCAACAGATTATGATGAAGCAACAGATGAAATGAAACAGGCGAAAGATCGTTCTAAGCATGTTTCCCCTAAAAACGAATAAGGTTAAAGTTGATTTGTTTACAAACTATTCAGACTAGTCATTTACAAATATTGTTTTCTGTATTACAGTGACAATAAGAAGCGTATCGGTACAAGACAATAGTTGTTCGATACGGTGAAATGTTACCTTTCTACACTGCCTAGTCTGCCTAAACTTCGTTTCGGAAGTTGTGTCCGTAGATATAAGCCAGTTCATCCAGACAAGCAGTTTTGCTGTTGTCTTTTTGGACTGGCTTTTTTGCATGGTGTTTGTACGAAGTTGGTATATCCACCAAATCCAGTGAACATAATGACGAAGAGTTAGGGAGAATATTGCACAGCAACCATTAAAAAAGGGGCGATCAATCATGGACTTTTCATTCACTCAAGAACAAGAAATGTTGCGAAATACAACACGCGGATTTGTGGATAAAGAAATTATGCCTTATATCGAAGAATGGGACCGCGCAGGTAAATCAGACCCTGCGATTTACGGAAAGCTTGCTGACCTGGGATTGATGGGTGTTTGCATTCCAGAAGCTTATGGCGGCAGTGGCATGGATTATAATTCACTGGCGATTGTTTGTGAAGAGCTTGAACGTGGAGACACCGCATTTCGGACGGCGGTTTCAGTTCATACGGGGTTGAATAGCTTGACCATTTTGCAGTGGGGAACAGAAGAACAAAAGCAACAATACTTAATCCCGCAAGCAAAAGGCGAAAAAGTCGGAGCTTTTGGATTGACCGAACCAAGTGCTGGTTCAGATGTGGCGGCGATGAAATCGACCGCTGTAAAAAAAGATGATCATTATTTATTAAACGGACAGAAAACGTGGATTTCGCTATGTGATGTGGCAGATCACTTTATTGTATTTGCTTATACAGGGAACCAAGCAGAAAAACACAATGCAATCTCTGCATTTATTGTGGAACGGACATGGCCAGGATTTTCTTCTAAAGCGATTAAAGGCAAACATGGAATTCGCGCAGGAAATACAGGCGAACTGTTTTTTGAAGATGTCAAAATACCAATAGAAAATTTGCTAGGCAAAGAAGGAGAAGGGTTTAAAATTGCGATGTCAGCTCTGGATAACGGACGGTTCACCGTTGCGGCAGGAGCAGTAGGGCAAATTATGGCATGTCTAGAAGCGAGCGTTAGTTATTGCCGACAACGCCAGACGTTTGGCAAAGAAATTGGGCGTCACCAACTTGTTCAACAAATGATTGCCAATATGGAAGCTGGCTTTCAAATGAGCCGTCTACTCGTCTATCGTGCGGGCGAATTGAAAAATCAAGGGAAGCGTAATACACGAGAAACTTCACTGGCAAAATGGCAAGCGTGTGATTTTGCCTACAAAGCAGCAGATGATGCGTTCCAAATTCATGGTGCTTATGGTTATTCTGACGAATACCCAGTAAGTCGCTATTTACGCAATTCAAAAGCTCCAGTTATTTACGAAGGAACACGTGAGATTCATACCATTATGCAAGCAGAATATGTTTTAGGCTATAAAGAAGACAAAGCCTTATCGCATACATTGCCAGTTTGGGAACAGCAAAGTAGTGTCAGTGAATAATGTCAGTAGAACTAAACTTGACTGAATTTTCTATTTCCTACGACTACTTAAAGGGGCCTATAGGTTATACTATAAGAGAAAACTTTTCATCTTTCATATGCCACACTAAGCAGATTAAACTGTTCACATGCTTAATCTTTACAGCTAAAGGGTAGTCTTTCAGTAAGAAAGACTGCTTGGCAGTTTCAAAAAACCATACAAAGAGGAGAATGATGATGGAAATTTTAAAACGATTTAAAGATATTATGACAAGCAACATTCATGCACTTTTAGACAAAGCGGAAGATCCAGAGAAAATGATTGACCAATATTTGCGTGATTTGAATAGCGACTTAGGAAAAGTAAAATCAGAAACAGCGGCGATCATGGCGGCTGAAAAACGTGAACGTCGTGAACTAAGTGAAGTTGAAAAAGAAATGGATGACATGCAGCGCTATGCTGTAAAAGCATTAGAGGCAGGTAACGAAGACGATGCACGTAAATTTTTGCAGCGTAAAGCCGAACTTTCGGAAAAACTAACAGACAAAAAAACAGCTGTCGAACTAGCCGCTGCCAATACCCAACAAATGCGCCAAATGCATGACAAGTTGGAATCGGATATCGGCGAACTTGAATCTCGTCGCTCAGAACTAAAAGGCAAAGCAGCTGTGGCGAAAACACAAAAACGCATGAACGATTTTGCTTCATCCGTCGATGGGGCGGGCGAGCGAATTTCTGCTTTTGATAAAATGGAACAAAAAATTAACCAAGAACTTGATGAAGCCAATGCTATGTCGGAATTAAATAAAAGCTCGGGAACGGATATTAAAGATTTAGCATCGAAGTATGACAGTGATTCATCTGTCGACGATGAGTTAGAGTCGCTAAAAGACGGGATCAATGTAGACGATGAGTTAGCGGCATTAAAAACACAATTAGGCAAAGACCAATGAGTATTGATAGAGATTATGTACTTGTGAGCTAAAGGAGGACGGGTAGAATGGTCATTCAATACAAATGTCCAAACTGTGGCTCGGATATGGCGTACGATAGTGAGTCAGGCCATCTTTCCTGTCCAAATTGTGGCAGACAAGATGACATTGAAACCTTTCCGGAAACAAATATTATTCGGAAGTTCGACCCGGATGAAGCGAAAGAGTACTATTGTGAAAACTGCGGAGCGGTTATTTTAACAGAGGCTGAAACCACTGCAACCCATTGCAGTTTTTGTGGGGCACCAGTGTTATTAGCCGATCGACTGACAGGAGACTTAGCTCCTGCAAAAGTCATTCCTTTTACTATCAGTAAGGAAGAAGCTATCGCTGCTTTTAAAAAATGGACAAAAAATGGCAGATTAACGCCGAGAGGTTTTACGAGTGGTGATCGCATTAAAAAAATGACAGGCATGTATGTGCCATTTTGGTTATACGATATTGAAGGAAAAGCCGATGTAGATGCACTCGCAACGAGAGTCCGTAGCTATACAAGAGGAGATACCATTTACACAGAGACCGATTTTTATGATGTTCGTCGGGAACTAGATCTCAGTTATTTAAAAGTACCAGCAGATGCATCAGAGAAAATGGACGATGAGTTAATGGATAAACTAGAACCTTACAACTATGGAGAGTTGAAAGATTTTAAAATGCCTTATTTGGCAGGCTATCTTGCGGAAAAATACGATTTTGATGATGAGGCATTGTTCTCGCGAATCGAATCGAAAATCGTTCCGTATATCGACTCGTATATAAGCAACACCATTTCAGGATACTCAACTGTTAGTTACACCAATAAACAAATTCACACGCATAAAAAAAATGTTTACTATACCTTGTTTCCTGTATGGATGGTATATTACGACTTTGATAACAAAGAACATACTTTTGCGATGAATGGTCAAACTGGGAAAGTAGTCGGCAAGCCGCCGATTAGTGCGTTTAAAGTTGCAGCTTGGTTTACTGGAATTGCAGCTTCCACATTTGCTGTTGTAAAAGCAATTTCGTTTGCTGTGGGAGGTGTTTTGTGGTGAACACTTTTAAAGCAAAAGCGTTACTGATTGTTTGTTTAGTGCTCTTACTTACCGGCATAAGTGGTGTTACTGCGTTTGCTGCAGTAGATCAGCACATATATGACGAGGCCAATTTACTAAGCGAATCAGAGATAGCCGAGTTGGAAGCTGTCGCCACAGAATACAGTCAGAAACAAAACGCAGACTTTTTATTTTTAACCACTGCAGATGAACAATCGCCAGATATTGTTACGTATATGGGTGATTTTTTTGATGAGTGGGCAGTCCAGAACAATCAGGAAAATGCAGTTTTGCTAACGATGAACATTGCCACACGTGATGTTTACTTAGCTGGCTTTGGTACAACTGAAACAACATTAGATGACCAACGCATTAATCTAGTATTAGATCGAATCATAGCTGAAATGCAAAATGGCGATTATGCAGATGCTTTCCGTGAAACAGTAACGACTTCAAGTCGTTATATGGAGTTTAGACCGGGTGTAAATCCGGAAAATATCTTTTTTAAAACATGGTTTCAACTAGGGATTGCGCTAATTCTAGGGGGAATCGTAGTCAGCTTTATGCTTTACAATTCAGCTGGCCGTGTTACGACAACGGCGAGTACGTATGTGGATAGCGACCATACAAGAGTCACTGGTACGAGAGATCAATTCCGCAATAAAACCGTATCACGCCGGAAAGTTCCGAAAAAAAGCAGCGGTGGCGGTGGTTTCGGTGGTGGGGGGAGTACGGGCGGTGGCCGTTCATTTAGTGGCGGTGGCCGCAATTTTTAAAAGTGGATGGAACTAAAGGAAGGAATGAACAAAATGGGTTTTTTTGGAAATCAATTTTCAGATGTAGTGGAATGGGAAGAATTTAGAGAAGATATGATTTTCTGGAAATGGACCAATAATGAAGTGAAAAAAGGCAGTAAGCTCATCATTCGTCCTGGCCAAGATGCGATCTTTATTAATAACGGAAAAGTCGAAGGGATATTCGAAGAAGAAGGCGAGTATGATATCGAATCAGAAATTGTGCCCTTTCTATCTACGTTAAAGGGATTCCGTTTTGGTTTTAATAGTGGCATGCGTGTAGAAGTATTGTTTGTTAACACAAAAGAATTCACTGTTAGATGGGGAACGCAAAATCCAATCAATATCCCATCACCACAGCTTCCAGGGGGCATGCCCATTCGTGCGAATGGTACATTCCAATTCAAGGTAAGTGATTATATTGGCTTGATCGATAAAATTGCAGGTGTCCGAAGCAGCTATTTAGTAGAGGATGTGAAAATCCGCATCACGGCAATACTAGACCAGCTCTTAATGAGATGGATTAGTAAAGAAGGCAAAGACATGTTTAACTTACAAGCAAATGCGCATGAAATTAGTCAAGGTATTCAAGATGACTTGAACATGCAACTAATGGATGACGGCATGAAAGTGACGCGTTTCCAAGTAATGAGCTTTAACTATCCGAAGGAAATTCAAGAGATGATCAATAAAAGTGCGTCACACGGCATGGTTGGTGACGTCTCGAAATACCAACAGATTTCTGTGGCAGACGCTATGGGCAAATCTTCTGGTTCTAATACAGCTTCTGATATGGCGGGCATGATGATGGGCATGAACATCGCGAAAGAAATGATGGATGACCAAAAAGAATCAGAGACCAACAAACAGCAAAGCGCTGCTGAGAGTACAAATGATTCGAACACCCAAACAACGAGCGGTGAAAAAACAGTACCGAAATTCTGTCCGAACTGCGGTCAAAAAAATGAAGGAGCCAATTTCTGTCCAAACTGTGGGCAAAAGTTAGCGTAAATAAATGACAAAACCGCTATGAGGATATTAATCCCCGTAGCGGTTTTGTTTGTCTAAATTCTTTTGATCGATAAAAAACTGGCTGCTGTTCATTTTTTAAGCAGATGCACATTTTTTCAAACGGATATAATACGACCATAATTTAACTAATAAAGATCCGTAAATAGTGATACACAGTATAAATGCAAAAGTTCCCCATGATACCCATTGAGATATTGCTGTTTCATGTTGGAAGCTATTAACAAGAAAGTATAGATACAAAAGGGTAAAAGGTAAAAAGAAGACAGTATACGTAAAGACCATCTTTTTAGCTTGGTTGATTCGACTTGAATCATTGCTATACAATTGTGGGCGCTCTTGATCTTGTGAATATTCTTGACTCCAGATTGTCCAGTTTTCAAAATTCGAAATGGAGTGGAAGCAATTAGACCAACCAGCTTCTTTGTGAATGGAGAAATAGCTTGCAGGTGGTTGCCGTTGGTAATCGACTTTATATGCTACGCAACGTGGTTCGCCCATTGTAAAGTGAAAAATCATGCCGATTCGATTGACGTGATACAAATTGAATCCACGTTGTTCCATAGACTCTAGCCAGCTTTCCAATTTATCAGGAGAATACATCCAAGCTAATCGAATTTTGGTTACCCGCCGTCCTGAATGTTTCAGTTGCCTTTCTTCCTGTTTGTTGAGTTTTTTGCTTTTTGAAAGAGTCTCTACAGCAATTCGGCCTCTAAGATCTTTATTTGTTTTTGTGATTTTGGTAATCGAGTAAATTCCAATCGCAACTAAACTAATGACTAACGCAAAGAATGCATACGTAATTATCCAGTAAGGGCTTTCTTCTATAACAATGGCTTCGTCTGTAAAAAGATATGAAAATGCTAGTGAAATGGGAGCGATTAATACAGATAGTAAATAAAATAAAAGTCCAAAAAACACGTATGTAATTGTTTGATTGTGCTTAATAACACCATCTCTAGATGGAGAGTTTTTAATTGTCTCCGCAGGTTGGCGGTTCGTCGCAATTTGCCATTTTCCGGCCAGCGAAGCCACGTTCCAACCCTCTTTTTGCAAAGTAGGGGCAAGTGCAGGCGATTTAAATTTATCGTAAGCAATTCGATAAATTCTTGATTCAGGAACAGCTTCTTTAAAATAAAAGCAGCGCGTCCATCGGTTCAGCTTTTCAAAGACATGGCCATTGTTCTCCATTTGTGACAACCATTCTTCGGTTTTTTCAACATCGTAGCTCCAAAAAGGTCTGTACATTTTCTTCATTGGAAATCCTCCTCAAAAGTCAGTGCATTTTGATGTAACTCTTTTAGTCTTTGAATTTCTTGGTTCATTAATTGCTTGCCGGTATCGGTAATTTCGTAAACCGTTTTTCGTTGTTCGTCTGCGAATACGACAATCACGCCATCTTTTTGCATTTTGGTTAAGGTCCCATAAACAGTGCCAGATCCCAAGATAAGCCGACCTGATGTGAGTTCTTCAACGTGCTTAATAATGCCGTAGCCATGACGAGGTGTGGTTAAAGATAATAAGATGTAAAAAGCAGTTTCCGTCATAGGGACGTACTTTTTCAACATTTTTTGTATATCCATTGATAGTACCCCATTTCTATATGTCACACCTTGACTATATCACGACGTGACATATAATGCTTAACTTTTTTGGAAAACTTAAAAATCGAAAGACTGTTAACTTTTCTGAAGATAGTACATGAAAATAAAAAACATTTCTAAAAAGCAGGAGCCCAAAGTGAACCATTGCATTAACAAATTATTAATGACAGAATGTTCGGATTAATATTTTGACATTCCGTTAAAAGCGAGTATGATGAGGGTAAAGGAGGAGGAATTTCTATGGAAACCACTTTTGGTTTTGTGCCTATGCTTGTTATCTCGGCCATCATGATCGTGCTCATCATGTCCTATTTCTTCTTCCATCATTGGGCAAAGTGAGTACAAAATAGTAAATCCGCATGCTATCATGCGGATTTTTTAATGAGTTAAAAATTAAAAAATCCACATCCGTTATATCAGATGTGGATTTTCTTATTTATACAAATAGGTGACCGAACAACACAAGTATCGGCAGTGTAATGATCGTGCGTAAAACAAAGATCACTGCCAGTTCCCAGAACTTAACAGGAATATTTGAACGTAAAATCAAAATACCGATCTCAGACATATAAATAATTTGCGTTAACGAAACACCTGCAAGAACAAAGCGTGTTAGTTCGCTTTCAATGCCACCACCAAGTACGGCTGGCAAGAACATATCTGCAAACCCAACTAGGAAAGTAGGGGCTGCTTCAGCAGCTTCAGGCAATCCGAACATCGTAAGTACAGGAATTAGTGGGTAAGAAATAATTTTGAAAAGCGGCGTGTATTCTGCCACGATCAAAGCGGTTGTACCAAGTGCAAAAACGAGTGGGATTAATGCTAACCAAATATCAAGAACTGTTTCAATTCCCATTTTCGCAAGTTTTTTCGGGCTCGCCGCGCTGCTAGCTTTACGTCGTGCTTCATCAAATCCCCACTGGAATAGTGATGCGTCTTCAGGGATCGTATCATCAACTTGTTTACCAACTGGTGCATAGTATTCATCTTTTTTACGAGACAATGGCGGAATACGTGGCATAATAATTGCTGCTACTAAGCAAGCAACTGATACAGCCACATAGAATGGAAGAAACAAATGGCCAATACCGACAACATTTGCGACAACCAAACTAAACGCAACAGAAGCAATTGAAAATGTAGTTGCAATAACGGAAGCTTCCCGTCCAGAATAGTTACCTTCATCGTATTGCTTCATTGTAACCAGTACCCCAACAGGTGCAGCGCCCATCCAAGATGCCATTGCATCGATAGAAGAACGGCCAGGTAAAGTAAAGACAGGGCGCATGAATTTGTTTAGTAAAGTTCCAACGAATTCCATCAACCCGAATTCTACGAGTAGAGGCAACAAAATCCCAGCAAATAAGAACCATGTTAACAACACAGGCGCAAGGTCATAAAGAACAACGCCTCCTGTTGCTCTAGAAGAAATGATTTCAGGACCCATTTTGTAATATGCCATAAATCCAAAAGCAAATGCCAATATGCGAACAAGAAGCCCAAAAGCTCCGTTAATGAAAGTGCTCTTTAAAAAGGGTGAGTTTTGAACAAATTCTGGCTTTGTGATTGTAGCCAGTACGCTCGCCAGTGCTGAAAAACCAAGTAAGATAACAATAAATGCAGGAATGATATCGCCGAACGTTTTTAATAAGAATGACGCTAAAATCCCGACGCCAATCGTTATTTCTCCGTTATAAGGAATAGGACATAAGAAGAGCAATGCTCCGATAATAGAAGGTATTAAAAACTTCCACGTATCAATTGATTCAATTGTCTTTTTTTCGCTGTGTAGCATAGTCATATAATTTCCCCCCCAATAGGTATGTCTGTATATTTTTTTAGTTTGCGAACGACGGATGGTTGGCTAATGCCTAAAATATTTGCCATTTCAGTTGTCGTCCGGTAGCGCTTTTGTGCGTTCAGTATTACTTTCTTTTCAACCGATTCCAGAATGTGCGGAAGCGTTTGGCCGTGAAGTTCAAAACCAATGCGTTCGTCATGATCAGGTTGATAGGTGATGGGAAGGTCGTCGAGTGTGATGAATTCAGATTCACTTTCAATAAAGCTACGTTCTAACACGTTGCCCAATTCTCGGAAATTCCCTTTCCATGGCAACTGCAACAAATGAAAATATAAATCATCGGATACAGATTTTTGTTGAGCGTATCTGTGATTTAACTCTTCTACTACACGACTAATAGTCTGATCTAAATCATCGGGTCGCTCTCTTAGCGGAAGCAATTCAATGGAAGCTAAATGTAGGAAATAAAACAGATCTTCGCGAAATTTTCCCTCAGTAACAGCTTGTTCAATTGAAGAGGTGCTAATAGCGATTACACGCGCAGTGTGTGGTTGTTGCAAAATCTTCAATAACGCTACTTGTGAAGCAGGTGAAAGCTGTTCAATTTCATTCAGTACAAGTGTTCCGCCGGCAGCTAAATTCATATAGCCCTCGCCATTTAATCCTGTAAAGCTAATTTCAAACACCGATTCAGGGACTGCGCTGCAATTGACTTCGATAAAAGCGGCACCTTGTCGACTGCTCTGTGAGTGAATAAATTTAGCCAATGCCGTTTTGCCGGTGCCAGGTTCTCCGTAAATCACAACAGGTACTTCGAGCTGCGCCATTTTAATGCCAGTTTGAAGTGCGCGGCTTGATGAAGGACTTTCCATAACACACCCTTCAACTTGAAGTTGCTGGTTGCGGAGGTGAGCAAGCTCTCTTTTAACTTTAGACATTTCCGATTCTAGATTTACTAAGTATTCTTTCATGACCATCAATTGGGACATGTCATACGAGTAGCTGACAACAAAATCCACTTCACCGCTATCGTTAAAAAGCGGAATGCCCGTGATCAACGCTTTTTTTCCAGAAGGCGTATTTTGTCTGATGACCACTTTTTTCTTTTGTTTCAATACGAGAGGGGTGATAGCAGGAGAAAAAATACCTGCTGCTTCTAGGTCATAAACAGATTTCCCGAGTAATTCTTCAGCCGCCACACCATAAGCTTCGCCACTGCGCGGGGAAGCTTTGATGATGCGTCCTTCTCGTGTAGTCACGATAATATCTTCATCATACGTTTCGATAATTTCTTCATTAGTATTGGGAAGTAGAAATAAAGTATTCATTACTAACCTCCTTTATTCATTCTTGTATAGACTATACATTATTGAATAATCAAATTACAAGGTTTATTTATATTATTTTTAAATAACTTTAAGCTATAAGCAGAATGGAAGAGTATTTTTTTATAAATACAATTTTTTAAAAATTAGTGGAGTTGTAATTCTTATGAGGTGAAAGGTATTTTTATAAATTTTATATGTGGGGTGTTACTTGTTGGAAGAGAATATTCTGACAACTCGAGTGAGTCATTATACATAAGTGTTGTATAGACTCGTAACTCCAGAAAAAAAGAAGTCACCCAAAATCAAATATCATTGATTTGGGTGACTTCTTTTTTAGTAACAACTTCATTCAATAGCTATCAATTCTTTTGTAACGGTACCATCGAAATCTACTGATTTAACTTCGCCGAACCTTTCAACCATATAATAAACATGCCCTTTTTCTTGGAACTTAGGGTTAGGAGCGACCGTTACTTCTACAGCGTTGGTAAACGTTTGATACGCAGTTTTTACAGTTACTTTAGTCTTGGTGATTACACGTGGAGCTGAATATTCGGTATCTGTATACCAAGCTTGCCCAACTTTCACTGGATACATTAATTCCATGTACGACTCTGAATAGGGCAGGCCAAATGTATAGGTTTCATGCGTTTCCAACTCTAATGTATCTGTTAATAAAGAACCATCATCATGATAGATACTCCAAACAAAACCCATTTCCAATCCGTAGCGTGTAGGTACATAATTGTAGACATGGCGTTCTGTTCCATATTCGGTATTGTAAACGTAAGACTTTGTTTTATCCCGTAAATAAGATTGTGAAATGGTTGCGTCATTTTTAAATCTAGCTTCAAGGCCGCGTGCTAAAAATGCAGAAAACTGCCCACGCGTTACTTTTTCATTGGGCCGAAACGTTTTGTCTGGATAACCAATGGTGATATTTGCTGCTAGAATTTGTTGAATAGGTTCATAGACAGGCATATTCGGCGAGATATCTGTAAAGCTAACACCTGCACGAAACGGTACAACAAACAAGCGCGACAAGATAAACGTCATTTCAGCTCTCGTGATCGTGTTGTTTGGACGGTAAGTACCATCTGGATAACCATTGATTAACTTTGCTGTTGCTGCGGCTGCGATATATCCACTTGCTTGATGGGAAGCGGGGACATCTGAAAAATTTGTTGCGCGCTGTTTACTATCGAATCCCTTTAAACGGCCAATCATAATAACTGCTTCTGCACGTGTCACGCCTACATCAGGGCGCATCGTACCATCGGGGTATCCTCTTAGCACATCGCGGTTAATGAGATAATTGATTTCGTCGTAAAACGGATGAGCTTTTGGTAAATCAGAAGCTGCGGCAACAGGAAATGCTAACGACAAAGTTAAGGTGAAACAAAGTATGGCCAATACCTTTTTCAACTTGCTCACTCCTCCACGTTCGATTCACAGCCTTTAGCAACGAAGGTCGTTTTCAACTAGAGTGGCAGCAGTAGCAACTATTCTTTATTGTATACATACCCATATTTTGGGAAGAGTAACAGAGAAACTTTAAAGAAAGCAGTTTTCGGAAAGAGAAATTTTTCTAGGGAATAATTTGTTTGTGTCCACTGAATTTTGTTGAATTAACTTTTATCTAGAGATAAGTATTTATTAAAAGTACTGCTTCACTTACAGTTAGTAATAAGAAGAATATGCAAAGGATGAGAAATGTGAAAGATTTTGCTACTCACGAAGAGCAGCTAGAAATACTAGAGAAACGTGGTTTGAAAATAACTGATAAAATTGCAGCAACACGAATTTTATCGCGCGAAAATTATTATGCGTTAATCGATGGCTACAAAGAACCTTTTCTTGAACACGATATTCAGGTAAACCCGTATGGTTTAGAACGTTATCAAAAAGAGACTGAGTTTAATCACATTTATGCGTTGCATCGTTTTGATCGAGATTTACGAATGTTAGTATTAAATGAACTATTAAAGTTCGAAAAAAATATAAAGTCGAAGTTAGCTTATCGCTTTTCTGAAAAATTTAAAGAAGCAGGTAGTTTTCTAGAGCCAGGCAATTATAGTGAAGATAACCAATATCATCATGAACGAGATCGAATTATATCGACACTTGCCAACTTAATCAAAAGCCATAAAAAACGCGACAAAGTAAGATATCCAGCCATTCGAGAGTTTTACGATAAACACAAAGATGTACCGCTTTGGGTTTTAGTTAACTTTTTATCGCTTGGTCAGATTACACATTTTTATACGGTTATTGATGAACAATTGCGTGAGCAAATTGCCAGTGATTTTGCTCAGGAATACAGCGAACAATACGAGTCGATGACTTTGAAAGCGACGGAGTTAGACGCTATTTTGCGCATTGTTTTTCCATATCGCAATAAATCAGCTCATGAAGAAATACTATACCGTTATCACCTAACACACCCGATAGAACTAGATGCATTAGAGACGCGATTGAAGATGGACAAAGGCAGCTTAAGTGGTGCTACAGTTTTTTCATTGCTATCACTAGTCAAACTGACATCAACAAAAGGTGATTACGATCAGTTTTCACAAAAGCTAAGTCAATTAATCCAAGAACTTGAAGCGTCCGTTCAGACAAGAGCATTTACAAAAATTATGAAAGATGCTGGATTTAATAGATAATCAGAAAGGGGACGCTAATGAAGTATGTGGCATTGTTGCGAGGCATTAATGTAGGTGGAAAAAACAAAGTAGAAATGAAAAAGCTAAAACAAGTATTTGAAGAAGCGGACATGACGAAAGTTACTACGTATATCAATTCTGGAAATGTCGTTTTTACTTCAACAATCCATTCGAAAGAAACTGTAGCAAAAATTTTAGGAAAAGCGATTCTTAGTCATTTTGATTTGCAGATTCACGTATTAATCTATAGCTCAGCGGAGTTTCTTGAAATTGCACAATCGGTTCCAAAAAACTGGTCAAACGATCAACACATGAAAAGCGATGTATTGTTTTTATGGCAAGATGTAGACGACGAATCAGTAGTAAATCAACTAACCATCAAACCGGACATTGACCGTGTCAAATACGTACCGGGGGCAATTCTTTGGTCGGTTGATAAAGATTTGGTTACAAAGAGTGGGTTAAGCAAAATCGTAGGAACGGCTCTTTACCGGCGTATAACAGTTCGTAATGTAAATACGGTGAGAAAACTCGCGGCGTTATTAGCAAGCACATGAAAATCCCGACTTCTATTGGAAAAGAAGTCGGGATTTTTTTAACGATAATTATTCAAACCACTATAAATCTCGACAATGTCATGCAATTTCATCCGTACTAAACCGCTCGATGAAGGTGCAACATATTCAATAACACCTGGGACAACTGAATGTTGTTGGACGCCCCATGATACGGATTTTCTTTTACTAAATTGCTGATATACGCCTTTGCCAACAAAACAAACAGCTTTTGGACGAAACTGCCTAATTTTTTCTTTTAGCAATTTGGCACCTTCTGCGTATTCGTCTTTAGAAATTTCCGCTGCTTCTTTAGTTGGGCGTGCCACAATATTCGTTAAACCAAAACCCAGTTTTAGCAGTTCACGATTTTCTTCAGGTCGGTATTTCCGAGGAGTTAATCCAGCTTCATAGAGGATTTTCCAAAACCGGTTGTTTGGATTAGCGTAGTGAAAGCCGGTTTCAGAAGAGCGGATGCTCGGATTAAATCCGACAAACAAGATGTTCAAGTCTTTTTGCAAATGATCAGGAATCGGCTCTAGTTGCAAAGTATAAAGCCCCCTTTAGCGTCTGCCGTGTTTTTCTTGAAAGCTTTCTTCAGATTGCAGAAGATATAAAATCCCTTCTATCAATCCAATAACTGCGGGTATCCCTGTCCAAAAGAACAGTAAGTAGAGAATACCCATACCCGGTTTGCCTAAATAAAATTTATGTGCCCCAAAATCTCCAAGAAATATGCCGAGTAGTCCGGCTGCTAATTTGCTTTTCATTATTCCTCATCCTTTCGCTTCTATTCTAGTCTATTCCCTCTTTCGCAAATTTTAATGATAAAAATTAATATTGTTTCACTGCTTCCAACATACCCATTATTATTTAAGTATCACTAATAATTAACAATGGATATTTTTAGGTAGGGTAATTAGTCATAATTCATGCTTTTAAAAAATGAAACCGTTATCATTTATAAAACTTTAAAATATTAAGAGAATTTAGGTTTTATTGTTGTTATAGCGGTTATACTGAAAGATATTAAAACGGAAGAAGGTGGTCACATCATCTAAAGTCCATAAAAATTTCGGTTTATTGTCTTGGTAATTTTTTGCGATTTCTGCTACACTATCAACTTGAAATTAATTTTCTGAAAAAATGTTGCTGGATGTTGGAATAGATAAAAGTTGAAATAGACACTCGAAGGTTTTCAGATTTAATTTGCTGGTAAGGCGGTTTAATCGGAAGGGTGCCTGGGGTCTTTGTGAGGGATGAGTTATGAGTAGAAAATGGTGGAAAGAAGCAGTTGCCTACCAAGTGTATCCAAGAAGTTTTAAGGATTCGAATAATGATGGTGTGGGCGATATAAATGGTGTGACGAGTAAGTTGGATTATTTGAAAGATCTCGGGATTGATGTAATTTGGATTTGCCCAATGTACAAATCGCCGAATGACGATAATGGTTACGACATCAGTGATTATCAAGACATTATGAATGAGTTTGGAACAATGGAAGATTTTGATCGTTTGCTTGAAGAAGTCCATGCCCGTGAGATGAAGTTAATCATCGACTTGGTAATCAATCATACAAGTGATGAACACCCGTGGTTTATGGAGTCACGCGCTTCAAAAGAAAACGACAAACGCGATTGGTATATTTGGAGCGATGAGCCAACCAATTGGGAAAGTATTTTTGGTGGTTCAGCATGGGAGTACGATCAAGAAACCAAACAATATTATTTGCATTTATTTTCTAAAAAGCAACCAGATTTAAATTGGGAAAATCCAGAAGTGCGAAAAGCATTGTACGATATGGTCAATTGGTGGCTCGACAAAGGAATCGACGGCTTCCGTGTAGATGCCATTAGTCACATTAAAAAAGAGTTGAGCGATGTGGTGGACCCTGAACAAAACCTATATGTTCCAGCTTGGGAAAAAATGATGAATGTTAAAGGCATTCAGCCATTGCTTGCGGAACTACGTGACGAGACATTTGCGAAACATGACATCATGACAGTTGGCGAAGCAAATGGCGTTCAAGCAACTGACATTGACGAGTGGATTTCCGAGGATAATGGGAAATTCAATATGGTGTTTCAGTTTGAAAGTATGAGCTTATGGGATACAGATTCGACAACTGGGATCGATGTTCCGAAGTTAAAAGAAGTATTGACCAAATGGCAAAAAGCTGTCGAAGGTCACGGCTGGAACGCGTTATTTGTTGAAAATCATGACAAACCACGTATTGTTTCTTCGTGGGGGAACGATCAACAATATTGGCGGGAAAGCGCGACCGCGATTGCCTGCATGTACTTTTTCATGCAAGGGACACCGTTTATTTATCAAGGACAAGAAATCGGTATGACCAATGCACCGTTTGATGAACTTGATCATTACAATGATATCCAAACCCATAGCCTTTACCACTTTAATCGTTCAGAAGGCATGGAACATGATGATGTAATGACTATCATCAAAGCGCAAAGTCGTGACCACTCACGAACGCCGATGCAATGGGACGCCAGCCCGAACGCTGGATTCTCGGATGCGGAACCGTGGTTACGCACTAATCCAAATTACGAAGAAATCAATGTAGCAGCACAGCTTCGCGATCCGCATTCGATTCTCTGGTTTTACCGCAAGATGATTTGGCTACGCAAGCAGCATGATGTTCTTATTTACGGAAACTATGAACTCCAAGACGTGGGGCATGAATCGATTTATGCGTATACGCGTACGAACGAAGAAAAAACAATATTGGTTATCACCAATTTGACAGAGTATCCATGTTACTGGGATGAACCGGAATCTGCAAACTGCATATTACAAAATTATCAGCAACTTGATCCGAAACAGCTGCTTCCTTTTGAAGCACGCGTGTACGAATTGTAAAAATAAAATCTCCTTGTGCTCTTGAGCACGAGGAGATTTTTTGTGTAAACAGGCTTAATTTTGTAATTTGCAAACAAACCTCGCTATGGCGCAAACAAACTCACAGATAGCGCAAATAAAATCCGATATCCCGCAAACAAACGATCCGACACCGCAAATAAACCCCATCATCCCGCAAGCAAACGCAAATCTAGCTTGATTAGTCCTTGTGTAATCAAAAAAATCGCATCAAAAAGACAGAAAAAACCCACCTTGCCCGAGGGCAAGGTGGGTTTCGATAGTTTGCGGCGTTCCAAGCCACGCTCCACAACGTGTTCCTAAAAGGAGTGCTTGTCCGTCTTACGCAAACGAGCTCATCGCGTAGTTAACAATAGAGTATTTGCTGCGATAAGTCAACTTGTGGAATTTAAGATGTGTTTACACTTCAATAATTACTCATGAGAAAAAGTTAGAAAAATAAATGAATTACATAAATAAGATGTATTTCATTGGGAAAAAGGTAATTCAGGACCTTTAAAATCTTTAAAAACGAACTATTTTACATTTAATATAATTAAATGTTCGTAAATGGGTTGACCGATTTTTTTCGCTTTGTTATAGTTGCCAAGTGATAAACATTATATCGCTCGTATATATTCGGTAATATGGTCCGAATGTTTCTACCAGGTTCCCTTTAAAGAACCGGACTACGAGCTAAAGTTTTAATTGTTTGGCGTGTGTAGACTCTCCGACTCAATTTATGCTTTGGCTCCAAAGGTCCGACTGGTAGAAACTGGTCCTGGACCTTTTTTTGGTCCAATTGCCGAATTGAGCATACATCTAGGAGGAAATTCACATGACAAAAATGAAAACAGCTATTAGCAAGCAACTGCTAGTATCCATGATGGCCATGCTGGTATTAATCGTATTGGCGGGATGCAGTTCAGCAACTGAATCGAGCGAAACAGAAAAAGACAAAGAAGAAACAAAGCGCCCAATTCTTATTCAAGGTCCAATGCCAATCGAAGCTGAAAAGTTCGCAGAGCGTTTGGAAAATGTTGAAATAGAAGAATCAGGATCTACATACGAATTTTATATCGGTACAGTAAACGATTATCCTGTTATTGTTTCAAAAACAGGTAAAGGGATGGAAAATACAGCAGCTGCAACAGCAATTGCGATTGAAAAATACAACCCTGCTGCTATCATCAACCAAGGTACGTCTGGCGGACATGATCCAGAGTTAAACGTTTTTGATATCGTCATCGGTGAACGCACAGTTAATATCGGTTCGATGAAAACAGCAGACCGTGGAGAAGGTGAAGGCATTGAAGCAACAGAGTGGAAGCCAATGGATGTTATGGCTTCTGAAGGAAGTGCTGGAGAAGATCCAAATGCTGAAAAAGCGCGTTATTATGATGCAGATCCTGAGCTATTAGCGGCAGCCATCAAGGTAAAAGACAGCTATACACAAGGAAAAGTAGTTGAAGGAACGATCGGTTCAGCTGACGTTTGGAATAACGAAGTCGATCGCATTAATTGGTTCCATGAAAACTTTGAAACTTCTGTTGAAGAAATGGAATCAGCGTCATCTGCAATGATTTCAAAAGCATACGATGTGCCGTTTTTAGCAATTCGTATTCTATCAAACAACAAAACAAACGACGGCGCGTATAATCCAGACACTGCTGCTGCCAATCAAGAATATGTATATGAAGTTGTAAAAGAATATATTACTACTTTAGAAAGTAAATAAATACACTAAAATAAAAAGCATTCTCACTCCAACATAAGAGTGAGAATGCTTTTTCCTATTTTACAATATGATCTGTTGTGACTTTGTACATATTGCCTTGTTTTGGAGTAAACCAAGCGGCTAGCTCATAAGTTCCAGGTTCAAGATCAAGTGGTGGAATTTCCAAGTCGTAACTTAGTTGATCTCCGTCTTCGATTGTTTCTTCGCCTAAGGCTTGTGCATACGTACTAACAGACGAGAAAAGAAAAGCTACTTCGCCGCTGTCATTTGTTAATGAAAAGTCGAAGCGTTGGCTACTCGTAAACTCAAAAGTTTGTGCTTCGCCGGTTTCATTCACCACATTATAGCGATAAGTATTGTCGCTGATTTGTTCAATGGTCGATTTCATTTCTGCAACTTCCTCGCCATTTGTTTCGGTTTCTTCCGTCTTGGGTTCTTCAGAATCATTATCGTTTTCGTTACTTTTTTCGGTTCCACAAGCGGCTAAAAATAAGGCAGCCAATAAAACCAGAACAGCTCCGAACCAGGTAAGTTTTTTCATCATAATTCCTCCTAATGGGGTTAGAAACTAGAAACTTGCTTTCACATAAGAACGTTAAAGTGCCTAAAAAGTTACAGTTCTCAGCAAGAATCAGCTGAATATTTTACCGACAGCCTACACATTGGGGGGCTCACACTGTAGAATAGGGTTTATAAGATTTCGCATTATTCTATCAGTTGGGTGAAAGGGGAACGAAATACATGAAAACAGACTTCCATTTTTCGAAAGAAATTGAAAGGGCATTTAAAAACGATCCTCCTGGCCAGTGGATGTCACCATTACCAGCAGGGTGCTTACGTCTCAGTTCGGGTTATCCCGAACCTTCACTTGTTCCTTCTGATGAAATTAAACTTGCGGTTGCTCGTTTACTGGATGAGGAACGGGATTTACCGCTTCATTACATAGGCAGTCCAAGAGTTCCACAGTTAAAAAGATTTCTTCAAAATCGAATGGCGCTACGTGATGTGGAAACTACAAGTAATGAATTGCTTGTCACATCAGGTGCTTGTCAGGCTATTGATTTGATTGCGCGTATTCTTTTAGACGATGAAGCAGTTGTTGCAGTTGAATCACCAACTTATATGGAAGCGCTGGAAATTTTCAAAAACTATACGGATCATTACATAACCATTCCCATTGATGAAAATGGACTGCAAACAGATGTATTAGCAGAGATGTTAGCTGCTCGTAAAGCGCAAGGGTTACCAATTCCGCGCTTGCTTTATACCATTCCGACTTATCAAAACCCGACTGGTACAACCTTATCGCTCGAACGTAGACAACACGTGATAGAACTTGCTGAACAATATGATTTTCTAGTTTTAGAAGATGATGCTTACGGAGAACTCGGCTATGAAGAAAGACCTCGTCTGCTAAAAGCATTAGATACTCAAAACCGTGTGATTTATGTGGGATCATTATCGAAAGTTGTAGCACCCGGCATGCGTATTGGATGGGTAGTGGCAGATAAACGAATAATTGACCCGTTAAGTTGGTTTAAAAAGGACCTAGATCATCCGTTTGATCAAGCAACTATGGCTTCATTTCTTGAATCGGTTGATTTTGATGAGCATCTAAAGCGCTTAACAACTACATATAAATCTAAGTGTGCAATGATGTTAGCTGCTTTAGAGAAATTCTTGCCACCTACTGTTTCATGGTTTGTACCAAAAGGCGGTTATTTTGTGTGGGTCAAAATTCCAAATGTTGATACTTCTCAACTGCTGCAGGAGGCATTTGATGCAGGAGTAGCTTTTGTTCCAGGAAAATACTTTTTCTTGAACCAGCAAAAAGGACTTGAGTATTTGAGGTTGTCATTCAGCTATGCAAGTGAAGAAGAAATCGTTAAAGGTGTGGAGTTATTGGGGCAAGTAGTAGGGGCGCATATCGTACCAACTACTGAACATATAGAGTGATAAAATAGATATTTTGAAACACTTTAAGACAAGGGAAATCATCAAAAAGTTGATGAGTTCCTTTGTTTTTTTATTTTTCCAGTATAAGAATAACAAATAATAAGAATTGACTATATTTTCAGAATACTGTAAAGTTAATACTACTATTTGAGAAAATCCGGAGATTTCTAACGGGCGCTCAAGTGCTAGAAATTTCCAAGACAGGAGGAACTGCTATAGGAGTAACAAAACGATTATAAGAGGAGGAGCGAGCATGAATATAACAGCAGCACTGAGACAAAATGCAAAACGTTTTCCAGACAAAGTGGCAATTGCTTACGATGGGAGAACGTATTCGTACCAACAACTAAACGAAGAAGTAAACCGAATGGCAAATGGACTTCTTGAAACGGGTTTACAAAAAGGTGATAAGGTGTCGCTATTTATGAAAAACTCGGATTATAATGTATTGGCTTTTTTTGCAATACTAAAAGCCGGGGGCGTTGCCGTACCTGTAAATTATCGATTGAGTGCCGATGAAAGCGGCTATATTTTTGGGCAATCTGAAAGTCGATTTATTTTTTGTGATGCAGAATTTGAAGGGGTTATTGCCGAAGGGAAAAGACAGGCAACTTCACTTCAACAAGTGATTGTTTACCCTGCACCTGAAAATAACGATTACCTCAGTTGGGAAAGCGTGTTAAGCGAAAATGCATTAGATCCGTCGGTCGAAGTATTAAATACCGATGATGCCGAAATTTTGTATACATCTGGAACGACTGGCAAGCCAAAAGGTGCATTGTTTGATCACCAGCGTCTAGTAAATGTCAGTTCGTCGTTTGTATTTGGTGTCGGAATCGATGCTGAGGACCGCATTTTACATGCAGTACCTTTGTTCCATTCGGTTCAATTAAACCTTTATTTAGTCACAGGTATATTGCTTGGAACCTCTAATATCATCTTGTCTGAATTTGATCCGGAACAGGTAGTTAAAGCGATTGAGGAATTCCAAGTGTCTGTGTTTTTTGGTTTACCGAACATGTATGAAGCCTTACTGCAAGTTCCGAATGCAGACTCATCTAACTTGTCTTCAGTCACCAAATGCATGTACGGGGCAGATCCGATTGATCCAGAACTTGTGAAAAAAGCAATGGACTTTTTCGGTCACAAGCAATTTTATAATTTATGCTTGCTGACTGAAGGCGGACCAGGAGGAGTGTTTTTGCTCCCAGAACAGCATGAAGCTAAATTAGGATCTGGCGGGAAACCGATGTATTTCATGGAAGTGCGGGTAGTGGACGATGAATTTAAGGATGTTCAACCAGGGCTGATTGGTGAGTTTATTATAAAAGGTAAAACAGTGATGAAAGAATATTATAATAAACCACAGGAAACAGAAGAATCTTTTCGAGATGGTTGGCTGTTAACTGGGGATTTAGCAACAATCGATGAGGATGGATTTATCTCACTCGTGGATCGTAAAGCAGATCGCATCATTTCAGCTGGAGAAAATATCTTTTCGATCGAAGTCGAGCAGGTTACTATGAATCATCCTCAAGTAGCTGAAGCGGCAACTGTTGGTTTGCCGGAAGAAGAGTGGGGAGAAATTGTGGGTGTCATCATTGTGCCTAAAGACGGCGAAACGATTGAAGAAGAACAATTAATGGATTTCTACTTGGAGCATCTTCCAGGATATAAAATTCCGAAGAAATATAAGATAGTTGAGTCATTACCGAGAAATGCTTCAGGAAAAATTATGAAATACAAATTACGGGAGCTGCATATTAGTGAATTCGAATGGTTCCGAAAAGTTCCAGAGAGCCGATATTAACTTTTCCTCTCTATTAAATAGCCCCGAAGCCAAAACAGGCTACGGGGCATTTTAATGGGTTTTTACGTAATAGAAGCTTCGTAAATGCCTTTAATGGAGTTTTCTAGCGTAGCGTTAAACTCTTCATCTGTTTGATTGGCGCTGACGCCTTCAGATAAAGCACGCGAGAAACTAGCAATAAGCCCATTATTGGCTGCTAATTTTTCATTGGCATCATCACGTTTGTATCCACCAGAAAGTGCGACCACACGAACAACACGAGGGTGATCAATCATTTCTTTGTAATAATTATTTTCTGTCGGAATGGTGATCTTGATCATGACATTTTGATCTTCATCCAATGAGTCCAAATGCTTTAGCATTTCCTCTTTAAGAATTTTTTCGCTTTGTTCTTTATCTGTGCTGTTAATGTCCACTTCCGGTTCAAGAATTGGCACTAAACCAGCGGCAAGAATTTGTTTGCCGACTTCAAATTGTTGCTTCACGACTTTTTTAATCCCTTCGGCATTTGCTTCTTTAATAACAGAGCGCATTTTTGTGCCGAAAATATTGCGTTCGTTGGCACGCTTTAATAAGTCGTCTAGGTTTGGCATTGGTTTCATCAGTTGGACGCCGTTTTCTTCATCCGCAAGTCCTTTGTCGACTTTTAAAAACGGTGCCACACCTTTTTTTTGCCACAAATAATCAGGTGTATAGTGACCTTCTACTTTACGATCCATTGTCTGTTCAAAAAGAATGGCGCCGATAATCGAATCGGAATTAAAAGAAGGTGCAGTCATTACACGTGTCCGCATTTCGTGGATCAAGTCATACATTTCCTCTTCAGAAGAGTACTGATCTTCCGATACGCCATAAAGTGCTAACGCTTTTGGTGTACTTCCGCCACTTTGGTCAAGTGCCGCAATAAAGCCTTTTCCGTTTTTTACAAAATCCATTTGTTCCTGATTCATCATCCCAGCTCCTTAAATAAATTTTGAAAGTCGATCGGTGCATTAAAAAATTTACTGTAAAGAAACTCTTTCACAGAATATTATAACAATATCTAGAAGAAACTACAAAAAAATTATTAATCCAGCCTTAGTTAAGGTTTTCCCTGACTAAACGCGAGTAAACGTATTAACGGTTATTAAGTCCCGCAGAATGTTTGGTAAGGTCCACTCATTGGCTCTGGAGGCTCCGTATAAGCTTGTTGTTCGGTTGAATGAGCATACGGGTTAGCTAATGCGGCAAGCAGCTTGTGCAGTGCACTATAATCTCCTCTAAGCTCAGCAGCTTCTAATGCCTCTTCAACACGGTGGTTACGAGGGATTATTGCCGGGTTATTGTCTCGCATTAATTGGTGACTTTGTTCTAAAGTCTCGTCTTGTCGGTCGAGGCGTGCTTGCCAAGAGCTGTGCCAAGCTTTAAAGTCGTTTGCGTTAAATAATTCGCTTTCTTCTAGTTTGTTAAATGTTAACGCACGAAATGTATTCGTATAGTCGGCCTCATACTTGTGCATTAGATTTAGCAATTCTTCTACTAATGCCGAATCTTCCGCTTCGGAATTGAAAATACCCAGTTTCTGACGCATGCCAGCAAGCCAATTGTGCTCAAATAATCCAATATATTTACTTAGCTCAGCTTGTGCAATACTAACAGCTTCTTCAGGTGTATCGTGCAATAGCGGTAGTAGACTTTCACCAAAACGTGCTAAATTCCAACCAGCAATCATCGGTTGATTGCCGTATGCGTAACGACCTTGCATATCTATCGAACTGAAAACGGTCTTGGGATCAAACTTGTCCATAAATGCACAAGGGCCATAGTCAATGGTTTCACCGCTAATAGCCATGTTGTCGGTATTCATCACGCCATGAATAAAACCAACCAATTGCCATTTGGCAATCAACGCAGCCTGGCGCTGAATAACTTCTTGGAACAATGCCAAATAGCGATTTTCATCTTTTTGAACGTGTGGGAAATGCCGTTCTATCGCGTAGTCTGCAAGTGCTTTTAAATCTTCTTTTTCACCAAAACGTGCGGCGTATTGAAATGTCCCAACGCGCAAGTGACTATCGGCAATGCGTGTCATAATGGCACCGGGAAGTGGAGTTTCACGACGAACCATTTCACCAGTTTCAACAACAGCTAAACTGCGTGTGGTTGGAATACCGAGTCCGTACATGGCTTCGCTGATCAAGTATTCGCGTAGCATCGGTCTTAGCGCTGCACGACCATCGCCACCTCTTGAATAGGCTGTTCTCCCAGAACCTTTTAACTGAATATCAACACGCTTGCCAGCAGGTGTTAATTGCTCGCCAATTAATAAAGCGCGCCCATCACCAAGCATCGTGAAATTGCCAAATTGATGTCCGGCATAAGCTTGTGCAAGTGGTGCTCTGCCTTCTGGCATGTTATTGCCTGCAAGAATCGCGATGCCTTCTTGACTCGTTAACTCAGCGGGGTCTAAACCAAGCGCAGTTGCAAGTGTTTGATTGAAAATAACCAATTTGGGAGCCGGTACAGGATTGACTGAAAACGTACTATGAAAAATTTCAGGTAGGCGAGAGTAGCTATCACCGAGCTGCCAACCGAATTGAGTTTGTTCTTTTTTATTCATTAGAAATTCTCCTTTTTTAGTAGGATGTGTATTCATTATACCCTCTTAGATGGGTAAACATGTCTCAGCTGTTTGAGTGGTTTGTATGTGCTATAATTTGGTTAATTGATGGTTGAATATTCCAACAACAAGGAGGAGAAGTGGTGAGTAACGAAAAAGTTCTTTTTGTGTTGTTAGATGAGTATGCAGACTGGGAAGCGGCTTCACTGGCGGCTGCATTGAACGAAGAGCCACAAGGTCAAGGACGGCAATTTGATGTGAAGACCGTATCATTAACGAAAGTCCCCATTAAGTCTATTGGTGGCTTCACGGTGTTACCGGATTACGAAATAGCAGATGCCCCAGAAGATTTTGCAGGATTAATTTTAATTGGCGGCAATTCTTGGAGAAAAGAAGAAAGTCACCAAGTTATGGAGCTGGTGAACAAAGCTGTTGAAAAAGAAGTTGTAATCGGTGCAATTTGCGATGCCACCGTATTTTTAGGAAGAAATGGTTTGTTCAATACGATTCCGCACACCAGTAACTATTTGGAAAGCTTAAAAAAAGTAGCAGGAGATAGCTACAGTAACGAAAGTGGCTATTTGGAAAAACAGGCCGTGCGAAGCGGAAAAATAATCACGGCAAACGGCTCTGCATTTTTAGAGTTTGGAAAAGAAGTGCTTGAGGCATTAAATTCTGCACCGCAACAGGAAATCGATGAATGGTACGCTTTTTTCAAAAATGGATATTACGAATTTATGAAAACAAAACAATAAAAAGCTCAAAACAAACCATTAACGATTGGGAGAGTAAGAACACAATCGCTAATGGTTTTTTATCAGAAGACGCATTCTTCTTAGCCAAATTTTGAATTTCTCCAAAAGATAAGCATGCTCATGCCATCGGATGGGTAAAGAACTAGATAAGGAGGAATCGATATGACGATTACAACACAAAATATATTTGAACCGTTTACTTTTATTTCGGGACTGACCGTTAAAAACCGCATTTTAATGGCACCGATGACGACATCATCTTCAGATGCAAATGGAAACGTTACAGATGAAGAATTGCTGTATTATAAGCGCCGCGCTGAAAGTGGGCTCGGAGCAGTTATTACAGCTTGTGCGCATGTCGAACCGCTTGGGATAGGTTTTCCAGGACCTTTTGGTGCGGACAGCGATGAACGAATAGATAGTTTAAGGCGATTGGCCACTACCATTCAAGATGGAGGGGCTAAAGCTATACTGCAACTGTATCACGCAGGTCGCATGTCGAATGAAAAACTATTAAATGGCGAACAGCCGGTTTCGGCAAGTGCTGTTCCAGCACTACGCCCCAATGCAGAAACACCACGCGAAATGAGCCATGAGGAAATTAAAGAAACGATTAAAGCGTTTGGAGAAGCAACAAGACGTGCAATTCAAGCGGGCTTTGACGGAGTAGAAATTCACGGAGCTAATACGTATTTGATTCAGCAATTTTTCTCTCCACACTCCAACACTCGTACCGATCAATGGGGAGGTGATGTCAAAGGACGAATGGCATTCCCACTCGCTGTGATTGAGTCGATTCAACAAGCAGTGGCAGAATATGCGGATAAACCATTTGTGGTAGAGTATCGTATTAGCCCCGAAGAACGGGAAGAACCGGGCATCACGATGGACGATACGTTGAAATTTTTAACGGCTATCGCAGATCAAGGCATCGATTATGTTCACGTCTCTGTCGGCCGATTTTTCGGGGGGTCTATCCGTGTGGAAGACAGCCGGTCGCGTGTAGAAGTAATTCAACAACACATCGGCACTCGCGTACCCGTCATCGGAGTAGGCGGCTTGCAGACTTTAAGTGACGTGAAAGAAGCATTAGAAGTCACGCCGCTCGTTTCTTTAGGACACGCATTAATAATGGATCCAGACTGGCTCTCTAAAGTTCAAAAAAGTCGGGATGAAGAAATACACCAAGCCATTTATTTAAGCAAAAAAGATCAATTAGATATTCCAGAAAATCTTTGGAATATGGTTACTAATGCACCGGGCTGGTTCCGAGTAGAAGAATAAATTTTTAAAAACAGCGGTCCTTGAGTTAATTCAAAGAACCGCTGTTTTTGATTAATTTTCAATAAAGGGAAAAGAGATGCCAGTTAATTGTTCGGATACACGCCAAAGTTTACGTGAGATTTCAAGGTTGATGGCATTGTTATGAGGAGTTCCTATTGCCGGATAGCCTTTTCGCTGAAATTGTCCAAGTGGCCCAATATATTCTCCTCCTGTTAACTCCGGTTCGGTTGCGGCAAAAACACTGGCCAAAGCGCCCATATGTGGTGGCTGAAGAAACAAATTAGCGATTTTTTTAAAAATCGCTGGAATTTCTCGATTGCCAAGCTTTAAAATATTGGTCGCAGAAACTCCTGGATGACAAGCGATACTAATCGTTTGAAAACCATGTTCTTTTAAACGTTTATCCAACTCGAGTGCAAAATACAAATTGGCTAATTTGCTTTGATTATAGAATTTTTTTGCTTGATAGCCTTTTGCTCCGTCAAGATTATCGAAATCGATTGAACCCCGACTATGGGCACGACTACTGACAGTGACAATTCTGGAGTTTGGCGTTTTTTCGAGCAACGGTAGAAGTAGGGCAGTCAACGCAAAATGTCCGAGATGATTGCTGCCAAACTGCAACTCAAAACCATCTGCAGTTTTCCCAAAAGGCGGTGCCATAATGCCGGCATTATTAATCAATAAGTCGAGTGTAGGAAATGATTTTTTAAACTGTTCTACAAAAGACCGGATACTCTCTAAATTTGCTAGGTCGAGCGACATCACGATAATCTGAGCTGAATCATTAAGTTTCAATAATTTTTCACGTGCAAGATTGCCTTTTTCAGTATTGCGGACAGCAAGTATCACTTGTGCGTTTTGTGCAATAAGCTCTTTGGTTGTTTCAAAACCAAGCCCGCTATTGCCACCTGTTATGATCGCTGTTTTTCCTGTAAGCAAAAGATCACGTCCTTTATTTCCGTTTTTTCGAATAGCAAGAATTGCTGCTATTCATTTTATCGGTTATATACCACTTTTGGAAATCTTATTTGCTTGATAATATGGTTATTGGACTGGTCGCGCGCAAAAGTTATCAGTCACATACAACAAAGGAGGCAAGATGAATCCATGGATATCTCGATTAACGAGTTGACTAAAACTTTTAAAGATCGGCTAGCCGTAGATCATCTATCGCTGACAATTAGACAAGGTGAATTTTTTGCGCTTTTGGGCGAAAATGGAGCTGGAAAAACGACCACCATCAAATTACTTAGTTGTTTAATGGAACCAACGAGTGGTGATGCAATTATGCTAGGGGATAGCATTTCGAGAAATCCTCAGGCAGTCAAAGAAAAGTTGAATATTTCTCCACAAGAAACAGCAATCGCACGTAATTTAACGGTTAAAGAAAATTTGGAGTTTATTGCTAAAATATATGGCAGTAATAAAAAAACAGCAGAACAAGAAGCAAATAAGCTAATGGAAAAGTTAGGAATTGCGGATCGGGCGCAAAACAAGGGCAGAACTTTGTCTGGAGGATTAGAGCGTCGCGTGAGTATTGCCATGGCCTTAATCTCGGACCCGCAGATTCTCTTTCTAGACGAACCAACAGTAGGACTGGATGTACGAGCAAGATTGGATTTATGGCAAATGCTACTGGAGTTAAAAGGGCACATTACGATTATTTTAACTACACACTACTTAGAGGAAGTCGAAGCCTTAGCGGACCGTATCGGTATCATGCATCAAGGGAAATTATGTGCTCTTGGAACACTAGAAGAATTGAAGAGACAAACAGGACAAAACAAATTGCAGGATATCTTTTTACAATTGACGGCGGAGGTTGAAAAATGAAGAAAGCATGGGTGTTTGCAGAGCGCAATCGCAAAGAAATTTTACGCGATCCAATGACCTTGCTTTTCGGTATGATCTTGCCACTAATAATGCTTTGGCTATTTTCGTTGATGGCTGACAATATGCCTTTTGACCTTTTTCAGCTGGATCAGCTAGCACCTGCTATTATTGTTTTTAGCTTTTCGTTTATTTCCTTGTTTAGCGGGATGCTCATTGGGCGAGATAAAAGCAGCTCATTTTTAATGAGAATTTTTGCCTCCCCATTGACTGCGACTGATTATTTAATCGGCTATGCTTTACCATTAGTGCCAATGGCGCTAATTCAAATAAGTGCCTGCTATATTACCGCACTTTTGTTAGGAATGACTATGACATTTTCTGCAATCCCTGCATTCGGAGTAGTAACAGTCATTTCGTTTCTGTATATTGGATTTGGACTTTTATTTGGCACTTTTTTTACCGATCGACAAGTGGGAGCCTTGTTCGCGATTTTCGTCAATCTCACATCATGGTTGAGCGGAACTTGGTTTCAATTGGATCTAATCGGAAGTAGCTTTAAAAAAATTGCTTATTACTTGCCATTTGCCCATGCGGTAGATGCTTCAAGAGCTGCTTTTGCTGGTGATTATGCTGCTGTTTTAGTTCCCATGGTTTGGGTGTTGACGTATACAGTTGCGCTATTTGGCATTACTAGATGGGGGTTTAGAAAGAAGATGCGTGGATAAAACAAACGTTACACCGATGTTTGTAAGCAAAAGAGGGGGATGTATAAGTGGGCTATGTAGAAGAATTACGAAAAATTGTGGGGCACAGGCCGCTTATTTTGGTAGGTGCAGTTGTCGTCCTTGTTGATCCAAATGGACGTCTATTGCTTGAAGAACGAAAATTTCCAGAAGGTTTGTGGGGACTTCCTGGGGGCTTAATGGAGCTGGGGGAATCTACAGAAGATACAGCAAAGCGAGAAGTTTTAGAGGAAACCGGACTTCGCGTTGACGAGTTAACGCTAATAAATGTTTACTCAGGCCCCAATCACTTTGTAGTGGCCAAAAATGGTGATGAATACTACGTCGTAACCACTGCCTATTATTCAGATACGTTTAGTGGTCAGTTAACGGTCGATCAAGAAGAATCTATTAGTTTTAAATTTTTTGCCCCAGAAGAGTTGCCTGACAGATTAGTTGGCAGTCATCGAAAGGTGATAAAAGAATTTCTTAAGTATCACTATTCTGCACTAATAGCCAAATAACTAAAAAAATTCTCACTGAATAGAAAATGGCATTTTCATTTAAAACAATGAAAATGCCATTTTTTAAGAAAAATCGAATTCTATACCGGTAAGTTTTTCTGAAACGTCCCACAGTTTTAAAGAAACGGCTTTATCCCGGGCAGATGCATGAGGTGCATCAATTGCTGGATAGCCTTTACGTCGTCCTTTGCCATCCGGTCCTATATACTCTCCACCTGTAAGTTGGGAGTCTGTAGCAGCATAAACAGTAGGTAAAGCGCCTAATGCAGGTGGCTGTAAAATATTATGCATGAGTGATTTTAAAAATTGAGGTGCATCTCGGTTTCCTAATTTAAAAATATTGGTCGCCGAAATTCCAGGATGACAAGCAATGCTCAAAGTTTGTATATTGTGTTCTTTAAGGCGTGTATCCAATTCTTGTGCAAATAATAGATTGGCTAGCTTGCTTTGACCATAAAACTTCATCGCTTTATATCCTTTGAAACCATCAAGATTTTCAAAGTCAATGCGAGCCCCTTTATGAGCAAGGCTGCTAAGAGACACAACCCGCGAATGCGGTGTTTTTTTCAGTAAAGGCATTAGCAAACCTGTCAAGGCAAAATGCCCAAGATGGTTACTACCAAATTGGAGTTCAAAGCCATCATTTGTCTTAGAATAAGGCGGCGCTAAAACCCCAGCATTATTGACCAGTAGATCGAGAGAGCCATATTGCTTTTGAAAATTTTCTGCAAATAGATGAATACTTGCAAGATCTGCTAAATCTAGTTTCATCACAGCTACATGTGCTTCTTGATTGTTTTGGAGAATCATGTCACGTGCATGCTGGCCTTTTTCTATATTGCGTACAGCCATCACGATATGTGCACCGCGATCAGCAAAGACTTTGGCAGCTTCTAAGCCAATGCCACTGTTAGCGCCTGTAATGATCGCAATCTTTCCAGTTAATTGTTTCAAACGATCAGCTCCTGAGTAATGGACTTTGTGCTTACATAAAAATACCATGTTCCACGCTATGTAACAAATAGTGAAATTTAGAAAATTGTTTTCTTTACATATTTCTGTTTTAAAAGGGTAAAGATAAATTATCAATAAGAATCGGGAGCGATAAGATGGATAAAAATGAAAAACTAGCAGGACTGGCTTTTCTATTATTGCTTGGCGGCTTAGGTCTTGCGTCATTGTTTATTGTGTTATTTGCAGAACTAGCTGAAGAAGTCATGGATCAAGAAGTAAGTTTATTTGATGATTTTATTATCAATGGGATACAAGCAAGTTCAAGTACGACTATGGATACCATTATGTTCGTTTTTACTGAAATGGGCTCTGTTTGGTTTTTAACCTTATCATCCATCATTATTTTACTTGTGTTAGGCGTAAAAATGAAAGATAAATGGGGTGTATTGTTTTTTATTATCGCTGTAGGGGGAGGCTCTCTTTTAACCTTATTGTTGAAGAATCTGTATCTCCGAGAACGCCCGAGCATTAACGAGGAAATTGATGCAATCGGTTATAGTTTTCCTAGTGGTCACTCAATGGGCTCGTTGATTTTTTATGGCTTTGTGATGTACCTCGTGATTCGAACACGTCAACGACCATGGATTCAATGGACGGCGGTTACTGTATTGAGTTTACTTATTATTACAATTGGCACAAGTCGAATTTATTTGGGTGCACATTTTCCAAGTGATGTATTGGCAGGATATATAGCGGGGCTGATTTGGTTAATGCTTAACCTCACTGCATTAGAATGGATTCAATGGCACAGCAAAAGCCCAGTGCCACCTGTTCATGCACTTCGTCAATTGCTTGGACCATTGTACAAAACCATTCGCACAAAGATTCCATTTTTCTCAAAATGACATTGTATGATTGCACAAAAAAAACCGCATGTGGAAGCCGTGAGGCAAACTACATGCGGTTTTTACTAGCTAGTTATTGAATGCTATCAAACGAATTTTTAATTTCTTCGTTACTAAAGTGACCTGTTTGACTTTTAACTAATGTACCGTCAGAACCAATATAAACAGATGTTGGATAGCCGATGACACCATACTCATCAAAAAAAGTACCGCCTTCATCCAATAACACCATAATATTTTCTGCATTTGGAAAGCCTTCAAACCACTTCGCAAATGACTCGCTGCTTTTTTCAGCGTTCGAGCCAGGGGAGACAATCGTCAACACAGCAAAGTCATTTTCTTCACCAGCTAACGTATTCAATTCCTCCATGCCGCTTAAACAAATCGAACACCAAGAAGCCCAAAACTTCACATACACTTTCTGTCCAGCGTAATCAGCAAGATTTTGCTGATTGCCTTCTAAATCCACTAACTCAAAAGACGGTGCAAGCTTTGTAGCATTTTTTTCAGTTGGAGCGCATCCACCCACTACAAATAATAAAGCTAGCAGTAAACTGATTTTCACCCACACTTTCATCGCAATCATCCTTTACTGTGAACGAGCTTAGCAAATCTTTGTACCTCTATCATATAGTGAACATGCGCTAAAAGACATTAGGGCAACTCGACAAACCCCTCTTCGGTAGAAGAGGGGTTTGCTTATTGACCATGTTTTATTAAAGTGTATAGTAGTGTGAACTTCCAATTGGACTCGGCTTTAGTCTATTCACTTGCTTTAATTTGTTGCCAAGCATTTTTTCGAATGATCAAATCAGATACGTGAAGTTCTTCAGTAGCCGTATCAATAAATTCGCTACATCGTTCAATCGCTACTTCTTGGCCTGAATCAATTTCATAACAACTACCATTTCCAGCTGGTGAAGTTAAATCAGGTTCGAAATAAAGCTCTTCGTATCGAAATGCACCATCTCGAAATACTGTTAAATTGCTGCTTTCATCTAATAAAGACTCTCCCAACATGTGGGATGGAGTAATTCCAACGATATCAAGAATCGTCGGGGCAATATCAATTTGTCCGCCTACACTGTCGACTGATCCAGCTTTTTTTGAATTAGGCGGTTTGATAAAGAGGGGCACTTGGCGATCAAGTTCAAATAATTCCATTTTAGTGTCAGCACCCACTTTTTGTGCCATTTCACTTTTTTCTTGAGTAAGGCCGCTGTCATGGTCGCCATAAAAAACGATTAAAGAATCGTCCCACATCTCTTTTTGCTTTAATTGTTCAATTATAGTGCCAACAGCGCCATCCACATAATGAACGGTTTCGTAATACCCTTTTAACAATGGATCTTCATAACCGGTCAAATCCAGTTCTTCGAAATTATCAGGAATGGTATACGGTGTATGGCTTGATAAGGCTACCATAAATGCAAAGTAAGGTTCTTTTAATTGTTCCGCAAGCTCTACAGAAGTAGTTAAAAAATCTTCATCGTTTACAGCCATACCAATATCTTGTGTATCAGGGAAATCTGGACGACTAAAAAATTGATTAAAGCCAATATTTTTGTATACTTCGTCCCGGTTCCAGAAATCTTTTTTGAAGGCGTGCATAGCGGCTGTATCGTAGCCCGCGTTTCTCAATAGCTCTGGTAACGCATCAAATTCATTTTCTGCCGCGTAGCGCGTATAAACAGATCCTGACTTTAATGAATAAAGCGAAGTCAGCGTAATGAATTCTGCGTCAGAAGTACGACCTTCATGTGTTTGGTGATAAAACGAAGGAAAAAATAACGCTTCTTTTTTCAAGGCATTTAAATGAGGTGTCAGTTCTTGTCCGTTAACTTGGTGATCAATTACAGAGGTTTGAAACGATTCTAATTGGACCATAATGATATTCGGTTTTTCTGAGTCAGATACAGTTGATGGTGTATCGGGTACAACTTTACGAATTCGTTGTTCTTCTTCTTTAGTTAACGTGCTCTCATCGAAGAGAAAAGAGCCGATACCTTGAGCAAAATCCAATCCGTGATAACCCCAAAATCCAAGCTGGTAATATTCACGCATATTCGAAATCGGCTCCCCAACAAGCCACTCTTCTTCATTGCTGTAACTCATGACTAACGGGATTACAACCAATGCAAGTCCTACTACAAAGCCAGTACCCGCATAAATTCGTTTAGTTTTTTTAGTCACCACGTCTTCTTTCTTACGAGTAGCAAAAAGGAATAACGAGAAGAAAAGCAAATCGGCAAAAAAGAGGAAGTCTTTCGCTTCAATTAATGTTAAGAATCCACCACCAACATCACTCATTTGCGTAATATCGGCAATGAGTACGATAGATAGTAAATCAGTAAAATAACGATAATACCATAAGTCAGAGACTAGTAAGGTACTATGCAAAAACAGCAGCACCAGCAAAATCCAGTTTCGCTTTTTTCTATTTAATAATAAAGTCCAGCTAGATAAGACCACAATAGAAGCGAGATTGAGAACAAAAAAACTAAATGAAAACTGAGTACCAGCGTATAAGCTGAATAAGAATATTTTTGAAATGGATAGGATTAAGTAAATCCAATACTCCAGAAACTTCATTAGGCACCTCCAACTAAAATTTTCTGCTTTATTAACAATTTGGGACTGGATAAAACAGCGTTATACTTTTTAATTACCACTCGAAAGATGTGTGGAAACATTGTTGTGTATTGACCCACAAGATTTGCCGTTTAAATACTAGAGGACAGCGGGTATTTACTAATAAAGAGAGAAATGAAAGGGCGATTTAAAGATTGATAGAAGAGGGAGTGCTGGTTATGACATTATCAAAAAAAACTTCAAGCAGTAACGCGTTGGAAAATAACGGATGCAAATACCCCGTTTTATCTATTGGACAAAACTTCACCATAGATTACGGAAAACAACAATCACTTTATGGGAAGTGGCAAGTTGTAGAAAATGAGAAAGCCCCATTTTATTTGTGTAGTCGTATTTTAGAAAATGGCCAAGTATCTAAACGGAGGTCTGCTGATCATCGTCGGCAGTTTTTTGAAGCGGAAATTTATTATGCGCTGACCAAAAAAGAGTAAATGAAAAATACGCAATAAGGAAAACAACCGCTCAATACCAATTGAGCGGTTGTTTTTGTTAAGAATAAATAAGTTATAGTAAAAAAGAGATTGTCTATTAAAAATAGATAGATAATTTGAAATTTTGTTGTAATATGAAAGTATTACAACAGAGGGCTAGGTGATACATAGAATGAAAGCGAAACAACAAGACATTAAAATACCATTTGGATTAGCACTTATTCCATTAGTCGTCATGATTGCCGTTATGGCACTCACCATTATTGTGTTTGAAGGAAGCCCTCACGTTCCTTTAGCAATAGGAGCCATCGTTGCTGGAATTATTGCATGGCGTATGGGGTATAAATGGGAAACAATCGAAGAAGGAGCCTATAAAGGAATTCGTCTTGCGCTTCCCGCAATTGTTATTATTATCGTAGTTGGAATGATTATTGCTTCATGGATTGGCGGCGGTATCATTGCGACGATGATTTATTACGGTCTGCAAATTATTACGCCTTCTCTTTTCTTAATGACTATCTGTATTATTTGTGGAATTGTTGCACTTGCAATTGGGAGTTCTTGGTCGACAATGGGCACAATTGGTGTTGCGGGAATGGGAATCGGAATGAGCATGGGAATTCCAGCTGCGATGGTAGCAGGAGCCGTTATATCAGGATCTTATTTTGGTGATAAAATGTCACCCTTATCAGATACGACAAATTTAGCATCGGGTATTACCAATACCAATTTATTTGAACATATTAAGCATATGATGTATACGACTGTACCAGGACTAGTGATTGCTTTAGTCGTTTACTTTTTCTTAGGTCGCCAATTTGTTGGATCAACAATTGATGAAGGAAATATCCAAGCGATTTTGTCCTCATTAGATAGCAACTTCTTAATTTCACCTTGGTTATTATTAGTACCTGCAATGATTATCGTTTTAGTGGCTTTGAAAGTGCCAGCTTTACCATCATTATTAATTGGAGTCTTTTTAGGGTTTATCTGTCAGGTTTTTGTACAAGGCGGAGATATTGGTCCTGCATTTAATGCCCTTCACGATGGCTATGCCATTACATCTGGCAATGAAATGGTCGATGATTTGTTTAACCGTGGGGGCATAACTTCCATGATGTTTACCGTTTCTTTGACTATTTTCGCAATGGTTTTTGGGGGGATATTAGAGCACACGGGTATGTTGAGAGCAATTGTTAACCAGATTTTGAAAGTGGCCAAATCAGCAGGAAGTTTAATCGCTGCGACAATTGCATCTGCTTTTTTCACAAATGTGACTGCTTCAGAGCAATACATTTCTATACTAGTGCCGGGAAGAATGTATGCAAGAGCATACCAAGATAAAGAACTGCATTCGAAGAATCTTTCACGGGCTCTAGAAGATGGAGGTACGTTAACATCGCCGTTTATCCCGTGGAATACGTGTGGTGTGTTTATCTTGGCGACTCTAGCTGTGCATCCATTTGCGTATGCTCCTTATGCAGTATTAAATTACACAGTTCCGGTTATCGGCATTGTAATGGGGCTGATTGGTTACAAAGTTCAATTTCTAACAAAAGACGAAGTTGAAGAATTAAAAGTAAAAGAACAGAGAGTAGCTCGTGAAAATGAGTTGACCGAAGGCGTATAAGTTTCCCTGTTCTCATCCCAATAAAAAACGAGGCACGTCTTTGAAATTTCAAAAGACGTGCCTCGTTTTTAGATTTTTTTTGATTTACCATATAAAAGCCAAGGCGAAGGCAAATCAAACGGATGATTTTTTGGTAAGGACTGTTTTTGTGAAGGCGTTAAGTCCATCCAGACTAAAGGAGTTGTTTTTAATTGTGTGCTTAATTGATGCTGTGCCGTAGTGATGGTTTCCCAAAAACCTGGCTGTTCGAAAAAGTCGTTCCAAGGGTAAATAACATGTAAATAATGGTTTCGTTTGTAATCTTGCTTTGTAATTAACACGCGGTCTTTCGAGCGGTTTTCAAAAAAGGACCATCGTGCAAGGTCTGTTTCGATAAACAGGCTTTCCGAAGCAGGAAACATGTAATAGCATTCGTAAGGAAAAACTTCACTCGTTTGTAAATAAAGTTGGTCAACCCATATTTTCTTTATAGCGAGATCAGTTACTTCCGTCCAATTCTCTCCACCAGTCTTTAGTTGAGATATATCAGTTGCAGTCGCGCTATATAACGTAGAAGTTTCTTTAAGTCCCAATTTATCCATAACGCGTCGAGCCGATACATTATTCTGCTGCGTATTTGCACCAACCCACTGAATGGTTGGGAATGTTGAAGCTTGTTCCATAATATAAGTCATCAATTGGGTAGAAAGGTTATTTCCACGGTAACGCAAATCACTACGCATTCTGCCGAGCATGGCATATTGTTTTGCAAAAATCGTGTAACCTCCGATGCTTGCAAGCTGGTCATCCAAGAACAGCCCGTACATACGACTAGAGCCGCTAGATATTCTTTCATATATATTAAGAACGTAATCGTCTGTAATGCCTGTATCCATTTTTTCTATATAATGAAGATCGCCTAGTTGTAATTGGCGAATCGTCTGCTTCATAAAAAACACTCCTTGTTCATGGTGAAATAACTATAAGTATTATAATATAAGAAAAGCAAATAGGGCATGCTAAATATGAATAGATTAAATACAATAAAGCTTTTCTACGTAACGAGAGGACAGTCTTTTTATACTTAGTAGTCAAAATTGCATAAGTCGACTTTTAGTTTTTTGAATATTGACAATTCTTCATAAAAGAATACTATGTAAAGTAATAGCATAAAACGTATTAGTGATTTTAAAACGATATCAAAATTACCTTTTAAAGGGGGAGAGACCGAGATGAGTAAAATGAAAAATTATCATTTCGGCTCAATAATCGATGGCAAAGAACTAGAAAAAGGTGACCGTCCCGAAGTTGAAATCCGCAATCCGTACAATGCTGAAGTGATTGGAAAGGTTTTTTACACTACTCCACAAGATGCGGAGAACGCAATTACTAGTGCACATCGTGTTTACGCGAAAACAATGAAAAAGATGCCGACACATAGACGTGCTGAAATTCTACGGAAAACAGCTGACTTACTCGAACTCGAAAAAGAGCAATTTGCACACCTGTTAACTATAGAAAGTGGCAAGCCAATTAAAGCGAGTCGCCTGGATGTAGCTCATGCGGCTCAAGTACTGCGTTTTGCATCACAGGCTACAAAATCAATCTACGAAGAACCAGTATCATTGAATCAAGTAGCTAAAGAAGGTCAGCTAGGTATAGTTAAAAGGGTGTCGCTTGGCGTAATTGCAATCAGTTTGCCTGTTAATTATCCGTTCACCTTGTTGTTATATAAAGTGGCTCCAGCAATTGCGGCAGGTAACACCATTGTCTTGAATCCCACCGCGACCACCGTTTATTCAACGGGTTTGCTTTATCGATTGTTTGAAAAAGCAGGTATGCCAAAAGGGGTTATCAATATTATCACGGGGCCCCAACAAAGTTTAGTAGACAACTTGATGAATCACCCGAAAGTGAAACGGTTGATCTGCACTAAAAGCAGTGCTGCCGTTTGGAAAGAAAAAGACAATATTGGGAAGAAAAAAGTTTTGCTAGATTTCAAAACAAAGAATCCTACAATTGTCTTTGATAAAGCTGATTTGGATTTTGCAATCACTACCATTGTTACTGCAGGGTTGCTGCATACAGATCGGTCAATTATGTCTGCTCAGCATGTTTACGTGCAAAAAGGAGTGTACGAGAAATTTTTAGAAACGCTCATGAAAAAAGTGCAAACACTTAAACTAGGAGATCCTCTAGATGACACCGTAGACATTGGTCCCATGGCAACTTTAATAGCTGCAGAAAAGGCAGAAACATGGATTCGAAACATGATTGAAAAGAGAGCGACTGTATTAGTTGGTGGCAGTCGGCATAATACAATGATGGAACCAACGATCATTAGTGATGTAGCAGCAGATAAAACATCGGGTCATACAATTTCACTTGCTCCCATTATTAGTATCATGCCGTTTCAAAAAAAACTAGAGGTAACGTCATACATGAGTGAGGAGGAATCTGTCTTACATGCAGGCGTTTATACAAGAAATAGCAAAGGCACCACACGTAAAGAGGAAGTCAATCTTGCTATTGATCAAATGACAGCCGTTAAACTGATTAGCAGTATTCACTTATAAATTTAAATGATGTTCAAAAAATCTGCTTTAAAAAGGAGAATAATTATGATTAAAAAATTGTTTCCTTATTTGAACTTTGATGGAAATGGAAGAGAAGCGACACATTTTTACACAGAAGTGTTAGGCGGTGAGTTAGTAAGCCTAATGACGTTTGGTGATGCAAATGAGGGAGATATGGATGGCATGCCCGAAGAAGCAAGAGATTTGGTGATGAATGCTCAAATTGATTTGAAAAACGGAGATATGCTAATGATTTCAGATGTAGTGCCAGGTCTTGGCATGTCATCGTTTAAACAAGGTAACAATGTATCCGTTACCTTATTTTTAGATAGTATTGAAGAAGGACGAACTATTTTCAATAAGTTGGCCGAGGGTGGTAATATCGTAATGGAGTTGCAGGAAACTTTCTGGACGCCGTTATACGGAAGCTTGACTGATAAATTTGGCATCGACTGGCAAATTTCAGTGGAACCCGAAACAAATTAAAACGGCCGATTAAATGGAAAAACTAGTACTCGTAAGATTCTTTTCAACTGAATTTCAAACAGTCTATGAATAAAAGAAGAAAGGCTTGCATTCTGAACTCCAAAGCACCTATAATATAAAACATTGATTCACTATAAAAAGAACAATTTATTCGCTTTTTCTTAGTTTTTATTGAAAAGAAAAATTACAATATAATAAATAGTCTTAAGGTGACGTGCAGCTGCACGCCCTTTTTTTGTGGCATGAACAAAATAGTTTGGCTGGGGCTTGCCTCAGGATTGGAGTTTGGTTATGAATAAATGGATGAGATTGTTAATTATTTTTATTTCCTCAATCGTTCTTGGTGTTGCGTTTAATATGTTTTTACTACCACATGAAATATTAGCAGGTGGGGTTACGGGTATTGCGATGATGCTCGGTTTGATCACGCCTTTAAATGCAGGACTATGGATGATTATTTTAAATATCCCGATTCTCGTTGTAGGTTGGATGAAACTTGGGAAAAATTTTATCGCCAATAGCTTGTTTTCAGTTGTTGTGACATCGATCTCTATGTTGTATATTCCTGTTGTTCAAATAACAGAAGATGCTTTGCTTTCTACTGTGTTTGGCGGCGTTATAGCCGGAGCTTCAATGGGTGTTATTATTCGCTATTATAGTTCTACAGGTGGATTTGACGTTATTGGTTTGTTGTTATCGATGAAGCGCGACATCCCATTAGGTGCACTAGTGTTTGTTCTCAATAGTGCAGTTGTTTTCGTTTCTGGCTTTGTGTTCTCTTGGGAACTGGCGATGTATACAATGGCTTCGATTTACATTTCTGGCCTTGTTATTGACCGTGTCCACACACGTCACATTAAGCTTAGCTTGATGGTTGTAACGGCTCAAGGCGATGCAGTTAAAAAAGAATTGCTCGATAATTTATATCGAGGCATTACAGTAGTAGATGGCGAAGGTGCTTATTCATCGGCTAAAGTAAAAGTATTATACAGCGTAATTGGTCGTCACGAATTGGCATTTGTCCGCCCTCTCATCAAAAATATTGATCCGAATGCATTTGTTAGCATTAGTGAGACGATGGAAGTTATGGGGAATTTCCGGAAGGACGATAACTTCATGAAAAATCCAATGTTAAAAAACTCTTCAGTTTCCTAAACTGAAGAGTTTTTTTGTGCAGCTATATGAACTTATTATTGAAACAGTAAATAATCTTCTTCTAAAATAAACTCATTGCTAATGTCGATAAACAAATAGCAGTCCTCAGATAAAGGGAAACTGAATGTCCGAATCATTTTAGTCGTTTCAATATCAGAATACACGTCGGACAAAATCCCTTTATGCCAGGTTTTCATTTGCATAGTGTTTTCTAAAAAGTAAGGTCGGAATGCCCACTGGGAGCCGATGTGATCCGATTCGAAAATCCAGTGACCTTGTCGTTTTTGTAAGTTAGAAGACACTTGTTGGCCATCGCTATTGCAAATATACAAACGGAAACTTTCTTTATCAAAGGACTCAGCTAGTGTTTCGATAAATAGGTCTGCAGTGTCAGGGCCGTGCCACTTAGAAAGAAGTTTCTTCACTTTTTCTTCTAGGCTGACTGTAAATGCATATCGCTGTTGAATTATCGACTTTTCACGTTGGACAAAGGCGGTGATTTTTTCACCCACTGCAAGCGGATTAAAGCTCTCAACTGGAAGTTCAAATGCTGGTTTTGCTAAATAAAAACCTTGGTAATAATGACCACCATTTTTCCAGGCGAAATACAATTGGTAACTATCTTCGATATTTTCATAGGAAAGTTTTGCGCCAATTCTTCGTGCTAATACGGTTAGCGTTTGAACAACGTCTTGAAAGGCCTCAGGATTGGTGTTTCGGACGAGACTTGTATCTATTTTTAAAATATGAGGGCGAAGTTGACGGATTCGGTCGATGTTAGAGCTCTTTGCTCCGGCATGATCTACCGCAATTTGAATACCGTAAGTTTTGTAATACATTAATAGGTGATGAAGCGTATCAAAATCTTCGTCAAAATCATGTTCTGTAATTTCTAATACAATGCGGTTCATTGAGAAGCCTTTTTTTTCATATGACTGAAGCGTTTCTAAAAAATCTTCTCCACTATTAATCAGTAATTGTTTAGCATTTCGATTGATAAATAACAGTCTATCGTTGCCTGAATCGAGCATCTGACTAATAGCAAGCTCTAAAAGGTGTTGATCGACTACTACTTTATATTCATCGGGAACATCGGTGTCATGAAAAAAATCACCTAAACTGATCCACTCGTTGTCAAAATGGAATCGTCCTAAAACTTCATACCCAATGACGGTATGTTTGACCGCGCTAACAATAGGTTGAAAAGCGGGCTTTACATCAGATAAGTTTTCGAGAATATCTAGCGGATCCATAATAATTGCTCCTTTACTGCAAATCTAACGTCTATGTAAAAAAATTACATAATCATGAAAAAGTAAACAACGACCATCATAATCATGATAGCCAGCATAGAAGAAATCAAAGTGATATGCATATTCGATGGAGTGAATGTTTCATTTATAAGTTGCTGACGCTTTTTCTTGTAGTTTTGGGTTGCTGAAAAAATAACGATGAGACCGAAAATACAAGCGAAAATACCAAGTGCGATCGTGAATGTATCGACAAATGAGTTGCGCGTGACACCCATTGTGAAATGTAAGCTAGTTGCGAGAAAACCAACGCCAACGATGGAAATGACTGTTCGAATCCACGCTAAGTAAGTGCGTTCATTAGCCAGATGTTGTTGTGTATAAGTTAACTGGTTCTTTTCTTTTTTGTAGGATTGGCGGGACATACTATTCTCTCCTCTGAGTAATAATTGATGTTGAAATATTGACGAGTTGGAAGTAAGAAAATGATGTGTTTCTAGTATAAATGAATCTTAACTAAAAAGAAATTTAGAAAGGGGCGAGCCAACTAAGAGAAATATACATTCTCACTTTAGAAAATCACTGTAAAATTTCTGGTGAGTCGCTATAAATTTTATGAAGTGCTCAGTTTAAATAGATATTGAGAATGGGAAAAGTATCGTAGACTTGCAAAAAGGGGATGGAGTGGTGATAAAAATTAAGGTTAGTTTATTAGGATTATTATTGCTTAGTTTAGTTGTTTCCAAAAATGCAAAAGGGGCATGGGGAAAGTCGAAAGAAGCGGAGAGTAATTCCAATCAATTTTTGACGATTGCACACCGCGGAGCATCGGGGCATGCGCCTGAACACACAATGACCGCTTATCAATTGGGAAAAGACATGCATAGTGATTATATAGAAATTGATTTGCAAATGACAAAAGACGGTGTATTGATCGTGATGCATGATGAAAAGGTAAACCGAACGACTAACGGTTCGGGTGATGTAAAAGACATGCTACTTTCAGACATCAAAAAATTAGATGCAGGTTCTTGGTTTAATGCAGCCCATCCCGAAAAAGCTCACTTCCAATATAAAGGATTACAAGTGCCAACTCTTGAGGAAGTGATTGAAACGTTTGGGAAAACTTCTCGCTATTATATTGAAACAAAAGCGCCAGACGTTTATCCAGGCATGGAGGAAGAACTTGTACGGGTATTGAAAAAGCATAAGTTGATTGATCAAAAGGGACGAGATAATAAAGTGGTCGTGCAGTCTTTTAGTCAAGACAGTCTACTGAAAATGAAGCAACTTGCGCCAGAAATTCCTTTAGTTCAACTGATTTCGTATTCCACACCAGCAATTATTTCTGATGCCGAACTTGATGATATTAAAAATTATGCTATCGGTGTAGGCGTGAACCATAAAAGAATCGCCAGAGATTACGTGAAGCAAGTACGAAATCACGGATTACTGATCCATCCATATACCGTGAATAAGCGTGCCGATATGGAGCGCTTGATCGAGTGGGGTGTGACGGGCATCTTTACCAATTACCCAGATGTTTTAAAAGCGGTATTGAAAAAGAAAGAGTAGTAACCCCTTCAGTTTCTAAAAAAATAACAAATTCAACAAAATCGTCAAAACAATTGAAAGAATAATTGAAATGAGCAAGCTGCCCATACAGGAGATTCGCATATCGACCCCACCTTTTTCATGATAGTATCAATTACCCGAAGCATTCGGGTTAATAAACGCTAAAAAAGTAAAACGTACAGAGCAAGGGGCTCTGCACGTTTTACTCGATAAATTCAAGATCTGTTATCCATGTAGACAGGTGGGCTTTAGTAGCAGCGTTTAAATTTTCATCGACGTTTTTCAGCAAATCCATTTCGTAATTTTTCTCATTAAAACTTTTGACGAAAGTAGTTGTAAAGGCAGGATTTTGCAAAGTAATGGAGCTTGAATCTACTGTTACCTTTTTTACAATATCAAGGTGCAAAATCGCACCGGTTTGCCGATCCAATCCGTCTTGTCCAGATAAAAAATTTCCAAGTGAATACATCACAAAAACTTTGCGTCCGTCTTCTGTGTCAATCCATTCTGGGGGTTGCAACACGTGAGGGTGGTGTCCCAAAATAATGTCAGCCCCGTTTGCAGCAGAAAAATGAGCCAATGCGATTTGTTCCGCATTCGGCATACTTTCGTATTCTTGTCCGAAATGCAGACTTAACACGACCACATCCGATACTTTTCTCGCACGCATTAAGTCTTGTTGGATGACCAAAGGATCAATTCGGTTAACCAAATAATCCATTCCAACAGGCGTAGAAATTCCATTTGTCCCATATGTATAGGACAAAAAAGAAAAAGTGATGTTGTTGCGTGTCACTAAAGTAATTTGCGACCGTTCCTCATTGGATAAAGCAGCGCCTGTATGCACCATGGCGATTTGATCCCAGTAACGAATAGCATTTTCGATAGCGGGTATTCCCCGATCTAGTGTATGGTTGTTTGCCAGTGTCACAACGTCTACTCCAGAATTCTTTAAAGCAGCGCCTATCTCGTAAGGACTATTAAAAGAAGGGTAAGTCGAAAGTCCAATTTCACTGCCGCCGACTATGCTCTCAGAATTGGCGATAGTGAGATCAGCTTGTTGAAGAAAAGGTGTTACTTTTTCAAGCATTGGATTAAAGTCGAAACGGTTATTATTTTTAGCATCTAAGTACACACGTTCATGAATTAGAATATCTCCAACAGCCGATAGTGAGGCGGAATATTCTAAGTTTAGCTCTGAAGGACTAGTGGCAATGGGAGGATTTCGAATATCAAAAGCAATTGATTGGCTTTCATTGGCGTTACTAGCGAGTGAACATCCAATGAGAGAGAAGGTTGCAGCAACTAATAATAGAAAAAGAGAGACTTTACTGAAGTTCACTTTTCTCACTCCATAAGTTTAGTAAGATCTTGAGCGCTTCCTATATGTAAAAGTCGCTTTGGTTCATGCATCCACTTGGAACTCAAAGACATAAAATTCATAGGCGGAGTTTTAGTTTGCCGCAATTCGAATAAGAGTTGGTCATCGGTGGGATCTTCAACTATAGATTACTACTTTTAAGGTGATTTAACTAGATAGGAAAGCAGAAAAAGATTGTATTTCCCGCTATATGAACCTTGGTTGATTTGGTCATTACCCTGGGTTTACAAATAAAAAAACTCATCTTTTAAACAAGATGAGTTTTTTGAATTAAAGTTCTCTTTTTCGATTTTGTTGGTCTTTGAAAACAAAGTATTTAATCATGAAAAAGCTAGCTGTAAAAGAAGCGAACATTGCAAGTCCCTTTGAAAGATTGAGACTAATCCAATTAGAGATTTCCATGAATTGAAACAACAGGGTGAACGTTAAAAAAACACCGTTATTGATCAGTAAGCTAAACAATCCTTGCAAAACAAAAAAGAATTGCTGTTGACGACTGCCTTTAGCGGAACGGCGAAAGGTAATTCGAGAATTCCAGAAGTAACTATTGCTTATCGCCAAGCAATAGGCAATGGTATTAAATAATGTTAAGGTTCCGCTATGGCTAGTAGGGTATAAAAGCAATAATAAATTCAACGAACCGATATCTACTGCTGCATTGGAAATCCCGATTATGGTGAATTGAAGTGGCTGAATAGGGGCCTTACGTTTTCGGCTATTCTCCATTACAACACCCTATTCTTTGGAGTTTCGGTTTTCTCAGTCGGTGGTCTGAAAAGAATCCACTGGTTCAGCTTCGGCAACTTGTTTATACAAATCGCGAATTTGTTCTGCCACAGCAGCCCATCCAAGATCTGCTACATCAAGTAAAGCTTGTTGCGCCAGTTGTTGACGAAAGTTTTTATCCTCAAGTTGAAGAATGGTTTGTTTAAAACTTTCTGGGTCTTTCGAGTTGTAAAGGAGGCCATTTTTGCGGTCTGACACTTGTTCTTTTGTCGGTCCGCTTTCGGCTGCGACTACGGGTAATCCCGAAGCCATTGCTTCCATAATTACTAACCCCAATGTTTCTGTAGTAGAAGGAAAGACAAACACATCGCCAGAAGCAAAAGCTGAAGCTAATTCGGCGTCATGGATAAATCCAGTAAAAACAGTTTGTGTCCCTTTAAAATAGGTTTCGAGTTCATTTCTATGTGGACCATCTCCAACAATGGCTAAGCAAAAACGATCAGATTCGAACAAAACATCTCGAATTTTTTCGATTTCTTTTTCAGCAGCTAATCGGCCAACATAAAGCAACAAAATTTTGTCGTTTTGCCCACCTGTTAAGTAGGAACGCATCTCCGTTGTAGCATGATGTGGATGGAATTTTTCAGTATCAACCCCACGTTTCCAAACTTGCAATCGCTCAAAACCTTTTTCTTCTAACTCTTTCAAAACAGTATAAGAAGTACATAGATTAAGATCGGCTGAATTATGCATTTTTTTCATAAACCACCACATGAGCCAATCTAATTTACCGAGTTTGTAATATGCCATGTATTGGGGAATATTCGTGTGGTAAGACGCAACCATAGGAATCGCTAACTTTTTGGCATATGTCACCCCTGAATAACCCACAACAGCGGGATTAACAACGTGGACAACGTCTGGATTAAATTGCAACATGTACTTTTTAACAAGCCGATTTGGAAAAGCAAATTTTTTAGAACGATAAAAAGGAAAAGCGAAAGCTGGAATTCCTTTTACAACGGCCCCGTCAAATTCTTTTACTCCCAAATCAGGTGCGATAACTTGAATTTCGTGACCGTCTTTATGCAACCACCGAATGCAGGCTGTTAATCTAGTGACAATGCCATCTGTGGAAGGCAAAAAAGTTTCCGTGACAATTAAGATTTTCATAGAAACAGCTCCTTTTTATGAACGGCAACTGCTGATCTGTTATTTCCACTTAACGGTGGGCAAAACGTTTTCTTTAATAACGCGATCTTTGTGGACTAGAACCGTTTTTAAGATTTCTCGGATAACCTCGTCAGTCAGTAAATGAGGTTTTAATCCCAAATCCAATAAATTGGTGTTGACCGCTTCATAAAAATGTTCTTCTTTTTCAATTCGTGGGTTTTCTAAGTGGCTAATGCCTACGGCCAACCCTTCTTCTGCTGCTACTTTTTGTACCATTTGTGCTAATTCAAGTACAGAAAACTCTTCTGTAAATTGGTTGAATACACGAAACTCACCAGCGTCTGCTGGATGGTTTGCCGCAATTTCAATGCAGTTCACTGTATCTTCGATATTTAAAAATCCACGTGTTTGACCGCCTGTACCGTATACGGTTAAGTCATGTTCTGTAGCAGCTTGAATAATAAACCGATTTAATGCAGTACCAAATACCGAGTCATAATCGAGGCGATTTGCTAAAATAGGATCTAATTGGGTTTCTTTTGTTGAAAGGCCGTAAACGATTCCTTGGTTCAAATCCGTTGCCCGGATTCCCCAAACTCGACAAGCGAACATAATGTTGTGACTATCATGTACTTTTGAAAGATGATAGTAAGAACCTGGCTGTTTTGGGAATGGCAAAAGATCTTTTCTTCCTTTATGTTCGATTTCTATATAGCCTTCTTCAATTGGAATATTAGGCGTACCATATTCACCCATAGTTCCAAGCTTAATCAAATGACAGTCTGGTACAATGTCTTTTATGCCATACAACACATTTAGTGTACCGACTACATTGTTTACTTGTGTGAACACAGCATGTTCACGATCAATCATTGAGTAGGGGGCAGATCGCTGTTCAGCGAAATGAACAAAGGCTTCGGGTTGTTCTTGTTCAAGAACATTTTTTAAAAACTCGAAATCCTGTAAATCGCCCTCGTATGTACGCATCACTTGGCCAGTTAGTTCTTGCCACTTGTTTACGCGCTCTTCGAGAGATGCAATTGGTGTAAGTGAATTTGAAGTTAGTTCTTCATCCATTTTTCTTCTAACCATATTATCAATGATGGAAACATCATGTCCTTTTTGAGATAAATGCAAAGCAGTTGGCCAGCCACAAAAACCGTCTCCTCCAGCTACAATAATCCTCATCAAAATTCCCCCCGCTATTTTTTCTGAATATTACATATATATCTTTTGTACCACTTTACCGCACAAAATAAACCTGGAGTAAAGACCGGCTGTTAAGGTTTAGAAGGCAGTAAACTTAGCGATTCTTAGAGAATCATCTGAAGCAATACAGCGATGAAAATAATCCCTGCAATAAATGCAGGATAGCTACTATTTTTCTCGCTTGGGAGTTCATCATTTAAAATGTTTAAAATGATACCTCCTGTAAGGAAAGCGGAAAAGTAAGCGATATTCAAATCGGAAGTACTAGTAAATTGATAAAGAAGCCAGCCAATAAACACAGAAAGTGCTAATACCCAACGACCAATGTTAGTGTATCGGTCTTCATGCGTTAAATGCAGCACGCGATTATTAGCGATAAAATGAAAAGAAAAGACCACAAAATAAATGATGTAATCCGGAATTTTTTCTCCGCTTATATCGACAAGTAAATAACCAATCAGCGCATTGTATAGGGCGAAACCGAAAATTTCTAAAGCGAAAATAGAGCGGCTTGGTTGAGAGAGGTTTTCTTCTCTTTCATTTTTAGCTTTGGATTTTACATTTAATTGATTGATGCCATAAAAAAAAGCGATACCTGCAAGTGTCAAAAGGTAAGTAGAGTATTCAAGTGACTCAATCCATTTTGGCAACTGTGCCACTTCAACCACTTTTTGATAATGCGTCAGTTCAGGGACCAAATGTAGAAAAACGTAAGCAATAGAACCTCCAGAGACAAAGGACATGAGTCTATCTTTCGGCTTGCGATTTAAAAACTTAATATAATTAGTAAAGATATGAACAAACATAAATGCGATGATAATTGCCAAACTAAAATAAAACAAGAGTGACACCTCCTTTTATCAATTAGAAAATGTATACCCTAATCTTTTGCACACATTCGTAATGCAAAAAAATCTTTGAACAATCATTGAGTAACGAGCATAGTCTATGCCGCATATTGGGTATACATAAATAATTCATCCTGAAAGTCGAATGGGGACCCGATATGGACTTATTGCTTACGATTTTTTTATTGTTGATTTGTTTATTGATTTCAAATGTTGTCAGTCATTACACACCTTATATACCAACTGCTTTAATCCAAGTAGCTCTAGGTGTAATTTTGGTTCTTATATACGAAGATATTACGTTTAATATTGAAACAGAGTGGTTTTTGTTACTGTTTATCGCACCGCTATTGTTTAATGACGGCAGTCGTTTTCCAAGAGAAGAATTATGGCGGATGAAAGGGCCTATTTTAGGCAATGCAATCATACTCGTACTATTAACAACGGTAGTTGGTGGCTATTTTATCCATTGGTTGATTGGAGAAATACCACTTGCCGCCGCGTTTGCATTAGCAGCTATTTTGTCCCCGACAGACCCAGTAGCGGTTAATGGCATCGCCCAACGAATTCGGATTCCTCAAACCGTATTAAATCTTGTTAGAGGTGAGTCACTGATCAACGACGCCTCAGGACTTGTTGCTTTTAACTACGCAGTGGCCGCTGTTGTCACAGGCTATTTTTCGTTATCGGAAGCCGCATTTGATTTTTCCTATAAGTTTTTAATAGGGGGCATTTTAGGTCTTACGCTTGGTTTGTTAGTCATCAGCATTCGTTTGGTTTTACGAAAGCAAGGCATTAACGACGTTACTTTTCACACATTACTTCAAATTATGACGCCCTTTTTAATCTTTATCGTAACAGAAGATATATTACACGCCTCTGGAGTTATCGCGGTGGTCGTCGCAGGCATTGTCCACTCATTAGTAAGAGAACAAACAGAAACGTTAATCGCCGAAGAACAAGTATTAACTGAAAATATTTGGACGATTATTCTGTTTATCTTGAATGGTGTAGTTTTCTTATTATTAGGTTTAAGTATCCCAACCTCGATGAGCGGTGTACTGGAAAATCCTAATATCTCTTTATGGTTGCTATTGCTCTATGTTGTAGCAGTTGGCTTAATGATTCTTGGGATTCGCTTTGTCTGGGCTTATTTGTTTTCTCTGTATGAATATCATTTAGGGAAAATGAAACAAGTAGCTAAGCCAAGTTTTAAGTTAACATTGTATATCAGCTTAACGGGTGTACGAGGAACCGTTACGATGGTTGGGGTGTTATCTTTGCCATTTTTAATGGACAACGGAGAGGCATTTCCAAATCGAGCCCTTCTTATGTTTTTAGCAGCCGGAACAATTTTATTCACATTAATCGTTGCCACGATTTTTTTGCCGCTACTTAGCAAAGGGCAAGAGGCAGAAAGTGGTACTACAGAGAAAATGGATTTGAACGAAGCGCAACGTCGTATTTTATTGGCCTCGATTCGAAAGATAAAAGCAGAAATTACGGAAGAAAACGAAGCTGTGGCTTATGAGTTAATTGAGGAATATGAATTGCATTTTCGGCATATTCAAACGGAAGAAGCGACAAAAGCTCAAGCAAATAAAAAATATCAACGCAAAACACGCGAACTTCGTTTAAAAGGCTTAAAACTTGAACGCAAATATGTACAAAAACAATATCGTAATAAAAAAATGAAAGAAGAAGTATATGATGCATTTGAAAAATCATTAAATCGACGAGAAGAAGTAGTCGCCGATAATGCGCGTTCGACCATGCTTTATTTGCAGGGCAAGCTCATTCGAGCATGGAGACGCTTTAGAGGTAAAAATTCTCGTGAAGAAGAGACACGGCTGGTTGAATTTCAAGAAGGTCTTCAACTTCAATTAGAAGCGTTACAAGCAGCGCTTTCTGGATTAGAAGAAACTGCTAAAAATTATCAACCGAAAGAAATCATTGACTCCGTCATCTCAGATTACAAACAAATGACCAGTCGATTAAAAAAACCAGAGGCTTTATATGATGAGAAATATGAATTGCAAAAAGAAGAATTACGCGTAATTGTGATGGACATGGGCCGTTCTGTCATCTATAAAATGTATGTAGCAGGAGAAATTACGCGAGAGCAGGCAAAAGAATTGAGACGCTATATTCATAATGTTGAAAGTGTGACATTGTACGAGACTAATGAATAGGGAAACTCAATAGGATATAAGTAAGATTAAAAAAACAGCGCATATAATCAGTGCTGTTTTTTGTCGTTAATGTCGTCATTCACTTAGAATAGGATGTTCTTCATAATCGTAAACAAGATCAGGAAGAACAGAAGGTTCGAGATTTCCCCAAACAATTTGATCCCGCGTGTCTTTATCAATAGTGAAAGACATGACGCTTTTATCTTCTATACTTTTTTGTTCATTTATAACGGGATAAACCCATGAAAGCGATATGTCATGGAGCTGATCAATTTCTGAAGCACTAGCTAGAATTTTGATGGCATTTTGCCACATCAGTTGCTTTGTGGAAATCATAGTAAATCCTTTATCCGCGTTTAAAGAAAGTTCAACATCCCATCCGCCTGAACTTTTGGAAACGACTATGCTAGATACACGAGTTTTATCCATATTACTGATTGCTCCGACTTGCTCATTGACGATTGTGGTAAGTTCGTCTTTTAAATTTTTAGCTTCCTGCGATTCTGGTTTTAATAGCCAACCGCCGATTGCAATAAAGATAACAGCTATTGTGACAGACCAAAATGATAGTAACTTTTTTTTGTGTGCGATAGCTATAATTAGTATCACTCCTTTTCATCTATCCTTGTTATTAGTATAAAGTATATAGGATTTTAGTTTTTCTAAAAGAGGAGACTGAGTTTTTGTCATTGGGTCTATCTAGCAGGAAGAAAAACGTTATACTGGAAAAAAGAGTCGGGATTGTATACTTATTAGAGGATTTTGATTGGTCAATGAGTTGAATGGGAAATCTCGAATAATGGGGGAGCTTATGAAGCGAAATGCAAAACAAGAAGCAATGATGAAAAGCTATGCAGATTCACCTGAAAAATTTAAACGTTTATATCGTCGTACTTTATGGATTGTCGCTTTGGCTCAGATTTTTGCTGGGGTTGGGTTAACAGCTGGCGTAACAGTCGCTGCGCTTCTTGCTTCAGACATGCTGGGAACAGATCGGTATGCTGGAGTACCAGTGGTTTTCTTCACGATAGGGTCGGCGGGAGCGGCACTCATCATTGGCAGACTGTCGCAACGTTTTAGTCGACGGGTAGGTTTAGCATCAGGATTTCTAGCAGGTGCAATTGGTGCGCTAGGAGTTGTTGGTGCTGCGTTATCAAATAATATCTTTTTACTATTTGTATCTTTAGTAATTTACGGGGCAGGTATGGCCACAAATTTACAAGCGCGCTATGCAGGCACAGACTTAGCTACAGTTAAGCAACGTGGTACTGCGATTAGCGTAGCATTGGTATCACTAACCTTAGGTGCGTTTGCCGGACCGAATTTAGTTGGGGTTATGGGCAGCTTTGCAGAATCTATTAATATTCCATCTTTAGCGGGTCCGTTTATTTTAGCTGCGGCAGCATTTAGTATAGCCGGGTTAGTCATTTTGATTTTATTAAGACCAGACCCACTGCAAGTTTCCAAAGCTTTAGCAGCACATTTACAAACGGTTGAAGAAAGTTCAGAAGTCGTGAAAGAAGACGACCCTGCTATCGATAGAAAAGGCGTTATCCTAGGTGCCACTGTAATGGTATTAACCCAGTTAATTATGGTAGCCATTATGACCATGACACCGATTCACATGGGGCATTATGGTCACGACCTTGGAGACATCGGATTAGTCATCAGCATACATGTAGTTGCCATGTATTTGCCGTCGATTGTCACAGGAATACTTGTGGATAAGCTAGGTCGAATTTTCATGACCGTAGCAGCCGGAGTTACATTTATGGCGGCAGGTTTAGTTGCTGCACTTGGACCGAGTGAATCAATAATCGGCTTGATGTTCGCGCTTGGTTTGCTAGGGCTCGGCTGGAATTTTGGGTTTATTAGCGGTACGACATTAGTCGTGGATTCAACCGATCCAACAATGCGAGCAAAAACGCAAGGAACGGTAGATGTGTTAATTGCTTTAGCTGGAGCTACTGGTGGGGGACTTTCCGGCATGATCATGGCACAATCTAGTTTTGCTGCCATGTCATTAGGTGGCGGCATTCTAGCACTTGCCTTGATTCCCGCTGTTTTATGGTCGACTAAAAAGACACTAGCTTAAGTAAATAAAAAAGTGCGCAGTTCATTTTGAACTGCGCACTTTTTAGGTTACTACGGGTTTGTTGACCAAAGTCCAGCTGATTTCACTAAAACACGTGGATGAAGTTTTAACTGAGCCACCATCATTTCAGCCAAATCTTCTGGCTGCATTACTTTATCAGGATTGCCATCTGTTAAGTTTTCACCAATTGCTAAGTCAGTTGCAACCGTACTTGGTGTTAAAGCACTAACACGGATATTGTGTTTTCTTACTTCGAGCATTAACGATTCTGTTAATCCCATAAGACCAAACTTCGAAGCGCTATATGCACTTGTTACTGGAGCGCCTTTTTGTCCAGCTGTTGATGAAATATTAATAATGTCACCTGATTGACGCTCGATCATTTGCGGCAATACAGCGCGTGTTACGTAATACACACCCATCAAGTTGGTATCGATAATTGCTTTAAATTCTTCAGGTGATAAGTCAAGGAAGTTGCCGAATTTACCAATACCTGCATTATTAATCAAAATATCAATCGAACCAAGTTCAGCTAAAACATGTTCAACTGCTGCATTGACCGAGTCTTGGTCTGCTACATCAGCTACTGCAAACACAGTTTTCACACCGTATTGCTCAAGTTCCGCAACAACTTTCTCCAAGTTTTCAGCAGTACGTCCAACAAGTCCAACGTTTATGCCTTCTGCTGCAAAAGCGATAGCTGTAGAACGGCCAATTCCTCTACCAGCACCTGTAATTAATGCGTTTTTACCTGTTAAGTTTTGCATATAGATAGCTCCTTTTTTTTGTAAATTGATTTCCTACATTAGTGTAGCAAAGTCTCGTTAGAAATTCTAAATAGAGAACTCGAGAATAACGTATCTTCGGCATACGTTTTTCTTCATAAGGCAACTTTCCATAAAAAAACAGCAGAATAATCTCTGCTGTTAAGTGCATCACTATTCAAGAAATTGTGTATCAGTTAATAAAGCAAAATCGGGTTGTTCTTTTAGGAATTTTAAATCGAAAGAGGAATCTCCAAATGCTTGAATTTCTTCAGAAGAAAGAGCCGTATCGAAAATCATATTCTCCCAAGCTCCATCTATGATTGAAGTTTCTAGTTTTTGTCCAGTGATGTCGTCGATTGTGTTGATGGTTATTTCTTTTGCTTGATCTGGGTTTTCAGTGATAAATTTAGTAGCTTCTTTATGAGCATTTACAATTCCTTGAACCATCTCAGGGTTTTCTTTAATCAGTTTACTAGAAGTTACCAAGACAGAAGCTGGTAATGTCGTACCGAATGAAATTTCATCTGGCTCAATGATAACTTTTGCGCCAGTATTTTGTTTTAATACAGATGCCCAAGGTTCAGGAGCGACTGCTACGTCAACTTTTTCAGTAGCAAATAATGCTTCGTATTGAGCCGGATTGCCTGTTTGATGTAACATTTGACCACCGATGCGGTTTGAAGTTATGCCTTGTTCTTTCATAAATGTTTCAAATTGCACATCATGGGTGCAACCGACACGAGGTGTGATAAACGTTTTGCCAGCAAAATCTTCAACAGAATCGATACCGCTGCCATTTCTAGCCATAACAACCGTACCGCCTGAAGCACCACCTGCAATCATAGTGACATCTGCACCATTTGTATAATTGTTCATTGCCGGACCTGGTCCAACAAGACCGGCATCAATATCACCAGTTTTTAAGGCAGTCATAAAATCCGAACCATCAGCAAACGTAACATAATCGACAGTTGTACCATCTACCAAGTTTTTTTCATACAATTCTAGGTCTTTTGCAACCATAGCAGGTACGTGATCTAGGTTTGGGAAATAACCGATAGTCACGGACGATGAATCTTCGCTCGCATCTGGTGAACCACAAGCTGCTAAACCGCCTGCTAGTGTAAGGGGTACAATAAGTGAGATAAATCGTTTCATAAGATAGATTCCTCCTGTATATTGAATGTATTTTAGATGTTTTGTTAGTAGCTAATGAATTTTATGTTTCCAATCCCCAACGCTTAAGGACATTCTTCTCAATCCGTTGGAATATCATCAAGTCAACAATTGCTCCAACGACTCCGATAATTATCATTACTCCGATAACCAATGACATATTACCAAAATCAGAAGCATATCGTAATGTATAGCCGAGACCGGGACCAGAGCTAAGCAGTTCCCCAGCCATCAAGGCCCGCCAGGCAAACGCCCACGCTAAACGTGCACCTGTAACAAAATAAGGAACAGAGGCAGGAATGATAACTTTGATGAAGAGATCCATGCCGTTCGATCCCATAGTTCGGGCGGCTTTAATAAATAAGGGATCGACATTTTTTATACCCGTTCTGACATTCAAAATCATAACGAAAGTCCCGCCTAAGATGACAACGAAAATGATAGAACCTTCACCAAGTCCAAACCACATCATAGCTAAAGGGAGCCAGACAATACTGGGTACACTTTGCAAAGCAAGTACTAATGTACCAAGTGTGTCATCTGCAGTCTTTGATCGTGCCAGTAAAATACCGACACTTGTTCCGATTAAAATTGCGGCAGCTAAACCAATAAGCAGTCTGCGAAAACTAGCCACTAAGTCATAGACAAGTGTCATGTCCGAAAATCCAGCGAGTAAGGAATTATAGACGCTGAAAGGAGAAGGAAGTATGGTTTCATGCCAGAGTTCAAAACGAGATCCTAGTTCCCATATGACAATGAGTGCAGCGAAGAAGATAAGTCGTTTAACTGTCGGCTTCATATGACTGCTCCTCTTCGATGACTTTGTCAATTTCTGTTTTCAATAAAGCCATAATTTGTTCTTCTAATGCACCGATTTGTTGTCGATGTTGTTCACGGGGTCTAGGGATATCAACTGTAATATCAGTCAATATTGTTCCGGGTCTCGTACCCATCACAATAATTCGATCAGACAGTTTGATCGACTCTGAAATACTGTGAGTAACAAATACAATGGTTTTTCGGGTATCTATCCAAATTTCCTCCAGCTGTCTGTGCAGGCGACTTCTCGTTTGTTCATCTAGTGCACCGAACGGCTCGTCCATCAATAAAACAGCAGGATCCATTGCTAGGGACCTTGCAATTGACACACGCTGTTGCATGCCACCGGATAGTTCATGAGGATAATGAGTAGGGTAATTACTGAGTTGCACCATTTTCAAAAAGTGTTGGGCACGCTTCAACCCTTCACTTTTAGATATTTCTTTGCGTAATGGAAATATGACATTTTCAGTAACATTCATCCAAGGAAACAGTGCAGCTTGCTGAAATACCATCCCTCTGTCTTTTCCTGGTTTCACCACTTTTTTCCCATTTACGATGATTTCTCCTGATGTTGAGTTAGTAAGTCCAGCAATCATCGATAAAAAAGTAGATTTTCCACAGCCAGAAGGGCCGAGAATAGAAATGAACTGTCCTTTTGGAATCGAGAGGTTGATATTATCCAAGACAGTAATGGGTTTGTTGTTTTTATCAAAATAAACTTTGTTGATATTCTTTGCTTCAATAAACATCGTCTATCACCTATGTAAAACCTACCTTTCCTATCGGATATTATATTAAAGTATAGTAAAGTGGTAGGTATTGTCAACATTATAATTAAAATATTTCGATAATAAGCGTAAAAAGTATGTGGGCAACTGGATAGAAATACTTTATTCAAAAAAAACAGGCAGATCCGAAATTTCCGGTCTGCCTGTATTAGTAGTGAAAATTATATAAGCTGAGGTTAAAAAGTAGCTGTTGTAAATTTGTAATGTATATAGATAGAGTCTATTCTTCGAATAGGTTCATGCTCAAATAACGTTCTCCCGTATCAGGGGCGATGCATAAAACTTTTTTGCCGCTACCAAGACGTTTGGCAATTTCGATTGCTGCATAAATGGTAGCGCCTGCAGATGGACCGACAAAAATACCTTCTTCACGAGCAACTCGTTTGAAGATATCAATCGCATCTTCATCTTGAATCGCCATAATTTCATCGTATATTTTCGTATTTAAGATGTTTGGAATAAATCCTGGGCTCGTTCCTACTAATTTATGTTTACCAGGCTTACCACCAGATAACACAGGAGATCCTTTTGGTTCTACAACCGCGATATAAAGCTCCGGCAAATGTTCTTTCAAGGTTTCACCAGTTCCTGTAATGGTACCACCAGTTCCAGCTGATGCCACAAACGCATCTAATTGGCCGTTCATTTGCTCTAAAATTTCTAGCGCAGTTGTTGTCCGGTGAATATCTGGGTTGGCTTTGTTTTCGAATTGTTGTGGGATGAAACTATTTGGAATTTCCTTCTGTAACTCAAGTGCTTTGCTGATTGCGCCAGGCATTTTTGCATCACTTGGTGTTAAGACGACTTCAGAACCAAATGCTTTTAATAAGTTGATTCGCTCTTTTGTCGCGTTATCTGGTAACACTAGAATAGAGCGGTATCCTTTTGCAGCAGCAACCATAGCGAGACCAATTCCCGTATTGCCACTTGTAGGTTCGATGATGGTAGCCCCTTCTTTTAGTAAGCCATCTTCTTCAGCCATCTTAATCATATTGTATGCAGCACGGTCTTTAACGCTTTTAGAAGGATTAAACATTTCGAGTTTCACATAAACATCAGCAGCCCCTTCTGGAACAATGCGATTTAATTTTACGACCGGTGTGTCACCAATCAATTCAGTAATATTATTATATGGTTTCATGGAGAAAACAACCTTTCTTAAGTAACGGTATTTGTCATCTGCTTATTTGTATTTTTCTTTTTAACGAGTTCGTCAGTGAATGTATTCTAATTGACGGGTTGGAGTCTAAACTTTATTGTACTAGTATAACGCATATTTGTTAATCATATTGGTTTTGTCGGCTTAAAAAGGAGAGCTTAAAATGGAACAACTTCCTTTGATCATCACGATGGAGTGGCTTGAAAACGATTAAATAATCCGAAATTATGTATCATTGCTGCTACATGGACTGCTTTAATGCTAAATAAACTTGGCCAAAAAATATGGCTGTATATGATGGTTCGCTAAACGAATGGGGAGTAATCCAACTTGTCCACTTGTGACCGAAAGCTAAAAACCGCAATGCTTCAAAAGGCATTGCGGTTTTTCATTACTCTTTATCAACAGCTACTTGAATATGTTGGAAAGTTGCTACATCAAACAAACCGCAGTCTGTTAATTTTAAATGAGGGATCACAGGTAAAGATAAGAAAGACAATGTTAAAAAGGCATTAAAATGAGTAGGTGCTCCGATTTGCAAAAGACTATCATCAAGAATCTTCAGTTGTTCGTAAACCGTTTCAAATGGTTCTTCTGACATTAATCCGGCAATTGCTAAAGATACGCTTGTTAATATTTCTCCATCTTGCACCACCACGAGTCCACCGTTAATTTGTTGCACTGCTTCAACTGCTTTTTTAATGTCTCTATCCGTTGTGCCAACAGCGATAATATTGTGTGAATCGTGTGCAACTGTAGTGGCAATCGCTCCATTTTTTAAACCAAGCCCTTGAACAATGCCTAAACCAATGTTGCCAGTGGCCCGGTGACGTTCAACCACAGCCATTTTTAAAAGATCTTTTTCTGTATTTGAAACAAACGCCCCATCTACTTGTGGCACTTCTAAAACTAAATGTTCCGTAATGAGGTTATTGGGATTGATGCCGATCACATGAGCTTTTTCGCTATTTCCCATAGGAATCTGGAAGCTAGTAGGAGCTAATTCTGCAATCCGAACCGTATCCTGCACAGCTTGTGAGTCACTTTTACTTTGAATTGGGCCAACGTACTTTCCGTTTTGTGCTGCTACTTGTCCACCTTTATAAACCGCTGAAATGGTGAATTCATCGAGGCTATCAAGCAACAGGAAATCGGCATCATAACCTGGCGCAATGGCACCTTTTTGTCGCAAACCAAAGCATTGCGCCGCATTAAAGCTAGCCATGGAAATAGCGGTAATTGGGGCAATGCCTTGTTTAATAGCTGTTCGAACATTAAAGTCGATACTGCCTTCTTCTATTAAATCATCTAAGTGTTTGTCGTCTGTACAGAACAAACAACGATGAGCATTTTGTTCAGTTACACCTTCAAGTAAAGTTTCCAAATTTTTAGCGACAGATCCTTCACGAAGCATGACGTACATGCCGCGCTCAAGTCGTATAAGCATCTCTTCTTTTGTCACGCATTCGTGATCAGTTAATATTCCTGCAGTGCCGTAAACATTAATATCAAGTTCCGTGAGACCTGCAGCATGTCCATCAATTTGCTCGCTCAGCAGCAACTTATCAAGCATTGCTTCATCTGCCCGCATAACGGCTGGGAAGTCCATCACTTCTGCTAATCCAAGCACATGATCGCGTTGTAAAAAAGGTGCTAAATCTTCAGCTGTTAGTTGGGCCCCTGCATTTTCAAAAGAAGTAGAAGGGACACAGGACGGCAACATAAATTTAATATCGAGTAAAGTTGATTCTGCATCTTTCAACATAAATTCGAGACCTGCTGTTCCGCTAACATTGGCAATTTCATGTGGGTCTGTAACAACGGTCGTTACCCCATGAGGCAAGACAACTTGTGCAAATTGTTGAGGTGTGACCATAGACGATTCGATATGAACATGGGCATCAATCAAGCCTGGAGCAATGTATTTTCCAGACGCATCGATTTCATAAATGCCTTCATAATGGCCGATGCCAATAATAATGCCATCACTTATTGCTATATCACCTGTAGTTAAGGTTTTTGTAAAAACATTGACGATTGAAGCATTGCGTATTACCAAATCGGCTTTTCTTTTGTTATTAGCAGCATCGATTCGGTTTTTTAGCTGAGTTTTATTCATATGGTTAGGGCTCCTTTGGGATAAATTTAAAGCATTTAATTTAGGCAAACTCGATGTAAGTCTTTATTTAAGAACTAAGCTTGGGTTTATTCTACAGGAGAAGGATAATTTGCTCTAGCATAATTGAGGGATTCTTAAATAAGAAGTATGCTTTGGCAAATAGGTGCGTGAAGAAAACTCAACAAAAATAACCACTAGCCGCTTTGAAGAGCGAAAGTAAAGATGCTAGTGGCATATCTATTTATCTAATTTATGGAACATAAAGCTCTCCTTGCCCGACAACAATTGCAGTGCCTCCAATTTTAACTTCTTCGAATTGTTGGTTGTTTTTGTTAATCATAATATCGATGAAACTAGGCCTGCCCATTTCAAAACCTTGTTCGCTCCGTATCACATAATTGCCATCTGCTTTTTCATCAATTGCACCATGTTCTACTAAAAACGCCCCTAAAGGACCACTAGCAGCGCCAGTTGCCGGGTCTTCAGAAATGCCCATGGCTGGGGCAAACATGCGACAATGAACAGTAGAGTCTTCGTATTCAGTTTCTGTTGTAAAGGCGAATATGTGCTGACGATCTGGATTACGACTAAAGTGGCGTTCCCAGACATCCGTTCTGAAATTGATTTCCCTCATCGCGGCGATTGAGCGGAGGGGGACAAATAAGAACGGCAGCCCAGAAGAAACGGTCTGTATGGGGAGTCGCGGGTCCAATTCTCCCTTTGGCAATGATAGTAAATCCGCAACCAAAGCCTGTCTTGTTAATATTTCACCGAAAACGGGAATCGGTTGAATCATTTCAACTTTGGTGATTTTTTCTTTGTTTAAAGAGACGGTTACAGAGATGTCTCCGTGCTCTTCTTCAAAAATCCATTCATTAATCCCATCTTGTGTAGGAAGCATCTTTAAATAAGCCATAACAAAAGCTGTGCCAATTGTGGGATGACCCGCAATCGGCAATTCTACTTGAGGTGTGAAAATCCGGAGATTGATTTGATTTTGTGGCTTTTTGGGTGAGCAAATAAACGCAGTTTCTGATAAATTAAGTTCATTGGCGATTTGTTGCATGGTTTTTGTTGTTAAGTTTGAACCGTCATGAAAAACTGCCAGCTGGTTGCCGCCAAAAGACTGAGTCGTAAAAACATCGACTAACGTATATTTTAACGTCTTCATCTTCATCCTCCTTTATCTGAAAATTTAGTTTTCTTAGTTTCTTTGTATCAGTTAGCCAGTTAAAAGTCCACTACCTTTCATTGCAATCCATCCAATTTGAGAATAAAGTAGGGGTAGGAAGTCAAACAGAGAAGAGGGAAGTATGTGAAAAAACAAATAGTGGTCATTGGATTGGGGCGTTTTGGTAGCAGTGTCTGCAAGGAACTGCATAGCCTTGGGCATGAAATTATGGCCATCGATACCAATCCAGATAAAGTCGATGCCTTAAGAGAATATGCTTCTTTTACAGTAAATGCAGATGCAACAGATGGAAATCAGTTGAAATCTTTAGGTGTCCGAAATTTTGAACATGCCATCGTAGCTATTGGGGATGATCTCCAAGCAAGTGTTTTATGTACATTAATGTTAAAAGAGCTGGGCTTACCGAAAGTTTGGGTAAAAGCACGTGACCTTCAACATGAGAAAATTCTTCATAAAGTTGGAGCGGATCGTGTGATTCAGCCAGAAAAAGAAATGGGCATTCGCGTTGCCCATCATGTGGACTCCGATAAAATTGTCGATTACATTGATCTTTCTCATGATTACAGTATTATCGAGCTAGTTGCTTCTGGGAAAATGGCGAATAAAACATTAGTAGACATGAATATTCGAAAAGAATTTAATTGTATAGTTTTAGCCATCAAAAAGCATGAAGAAGTCAATATTGCACCGGCCATTGATGATATGGTGGCTCAAGACGATGTATTAATCGTAATGGGCCATAAAGATGACCTGAAGCGCTTAGAAGAAAAAAGTTTATAGAAAAAGGTCTGCTAACTCCAAAGTTAGCAGACCTTTTTAGGTGTGCCTGTCGTTTAGTAAAAAAGCTAAGTGGGAATAATATAAAGAACAAGCAACGTTTTTTTAGTGGATTGTAAGAGATGGGGGGACTATAGATGAAGTTCCGAATCGAATGGACATATGGAATTCCTAAAGGAATAGAAACTGTTTTCTCATCAGATGAAATGTCAGCTGAAGCAATTGTTCAGATTGCTGAAGATTTGGAGCGGACAGGAAGAGTAAAAAAGATTCGTTTTGAAGATCAATTTGACAGCAGTTGGACACTCAAAGAAGTGAAGGCCTATTTAAAAGAAATCGAGGCAGAACCTCATCAAGTTCAAATTTATTTTGATGGGGGCTACGAGCGTTCTTCAGGAGATGCAGGGCTAGGCTGTGTCATTTACTATAAACAAAACGGTAAATCTTACCGACGCAGAACAAATGCAAAATTGGATGAGCTAAGTTCAAATAATGAAGCGGAATATGCAGCTCTCTATTTTTGTCTTCAAGAATTAGAATACCTTGAAGTACGGCGTCAGGTGGTGTCGTTTATTGGAGACTCGCGGATTGTCATCAATGGGATGGAAGGCGAGTGGCCAATTATGGAAAATAAATTAGGGCCATGGATACAGCGAATAAAAGAAAAATTAAACGAACTCGGTATTCAAGATGAGTATCAATTAGCACCGCGTAAAGAAAATGCAGAAGCTGATAAATTAGCGACCCAGGCATTGAAGGGAATTTCAATTGCCGCAACAAGTGAAATACTAAATTGAATCTACTTTTTATCGGACGGAAGCAGTTATTCCGTTCTTTTTTGTGCATGAATAGTTTAATTGCTAAGTTATATACAGTTAATTAGTACTTATTTATCAAAAACAGAATAATCAGATTTATTCATTGCCAAACTATGAGGATTAGGTTATAAATAGATTGTATAATAATTTTACAAAAACTATACAAGAGAAGGAGAGGGAAAAATGAAGAAAATCTTATTTTCATTCTCAGTCGCTATGGTCCTTGTATTTTCGTTGCTCGCCTCTGGAGTGATGGCAGATAGTCATATGGCTAAAGTTAGAGTAGTTCATGCTTCTCCAGATGCTCCTGCTGTCGATGTTTATGTCAATGGAGAGTTAACATTAGAAGACGTTCCTTTTAAAGCAGACTCAGGTTATTTAGATGTACCTGCCGGAACACATGATGTAGAAGTTTTTGCAAGTGGCACAGAATATGCTGCAGGTGAAGGTGTATTGCAAGCAGATCTTGCTGTAGAAGCTGGAAAAGCTTATACAGTTGCTGCGGCAAACACATTGGATTCAATTGAATTTGTGGTGGCCGAAGATTCAATGGAAGTATCAGATGGAAAAGCAAAAGTTCGCGTTGGACATTTGTCACCTGATGCACCAGCAGTTGATGTTGGCGTAATCGGTGGAGACGCTTTGTTTAGTGGAGCAGAATTCCCAGGAATTACAGATTATGCAGAATTAGATGCAGACACATATGATTTAGAAATTCGTTTGCCAGATGGTACGCAAGTCTTGCCATTAGAAGGCACAGAATTAGCAGCAAATACGGTGTATAGCGTGTTTGCAGTAAACACAGTCGATTCATTAGAAGTAATTGCGCTTGTCGATTACGAAGCTGCGGAATCGCCAGATGGCATGCCAACTACTGGTCTTGGTACTCCTAACGAATCTCAAGCAATGTGGTTGTTGCTAGGAGGAGCAGTGGTTCTTATCGGAGTTAGTAGCTTAGTTTGGAGAAAACGATTTCAACAATAAGCTTTGGATTGTCTTGTCACTTTTATTGTTAGCAGGCTGTCATCAATCAGTCGATGAAGTAAGTGTTCGATCGGAAAATGTGGGATTTACACGAACTGAGCCTGTCTCAGTTAATGTCGCGCCAGCAGCTTCGACGGAAAATCCGATTAACGGATTAAAAAGAACGGGTATTGAGCCAAACTTCTTAAAAATTCCAGCGATTGATGTTGAAGCGCAAGTTCAGCATCTTGGTGTGACAGAAAACGGTGAAATGGCAGTTCCGAATAATATTGAAGATGTTAGTTGGTTTTCGCCAGGGTACGTACCAGGAGAAAATGGTCGTTCAGTTATAGCTGGTCATGTAGATGGTGTTGACGGTCCAGCTATTTTTTGGGATCTTGCTAAACTCCAACTAGGTGACGAAGTGGTCATACAGGGAGAAGAGAAAACCTTGACTTTCAAAGTCCACACGATGGAATCCGTTCCCCTGGATTTGGCGGATGTAACCAAAGTATTTGGTTATACTTCTTCTCCAGAATTAGTGCTGATTACGTGCTCTGGAACATATGATTTTGACCGGGGGACACGAGAAGAACGATTAATTGTTTATGCAAGCTTGGTAGAAGAGTAAACAGAAAAAAACGTTGCAATGTGTATTAGGCACATTGCAACGTTTTTTATTTTGCTATTAGAAGGCAACTTTTTCTATCTGGGTAACGTTTTTATAGTAATTGAATAACAATCGTAAAAAATTTAGTGAGACAACGTAGCTAAAAATAATTTCTTACAGAAAGCAGGAATAAAGTTCATGGAATGGTTTGATTTGTTCAAAGCAATAATTTTAGGCTTTGTAGAAGGTGTGACAGAATTTGCACCTGTTTCTTCTACTGGTCATTTAATTATCGTTGACGATATGTGGTTGAAATCACAAGAGTTTCTAGGTAAATATCCTGCTAACACATTTAAAATTGTGATTCAGCTTGGATCCATACTGGCGGTTGTCTTCGTATTTTGGAAACGGCTATTTAGCTTAATAGGTCTTTATAAAATCGAAGGCCAACAAACAAATACGCGTTTTAATATAGTGCATGTAATAATCGGAATGTTGCCAGCAATAGTTTTAGGGTTTGCTTTTAAAGACTTAATCGACGACCATTTGTTTGGTGTGGAAACGGTAATTTATGCATTGGTTGCCGGGGCTGTTTTAATGATTGTTGCTGATAAGTTCGGACCTAAAAAGCCTACTGTAAATTCATTAGATGACATTACATATGTTCAAGCATTAAAAATTGGGTTTGTGCAATGTCTTTCATTATGGCCAGGTTTTTCTCGTTCCGGTGCCACCATTTCAGGGGGCGTATTGTTCGGGCTAAATCATAGAGTTGCAGCAGACTTCACATTTATCATGGCAGTTCCGATTATGTTTGGCGCGAGCCTTGTGTCGATATTGAAAAATTGGGAGACTTTATCGATGGACTATTTATCATTTTATCTAGTCGGCTTTATCTCAGCTTTTGTTTTTGCGTTAATTTCGATCCGTTTCTTCTTGAAATTGATTGCACGTATTAAGCTGATGCCGTTTGCAGTTTACCGACTCGTATTAGCAGCTATTTTAGCTATCATTGTTTTTCTATAATCATAACTAAGTGTTTTATGTTTTAAAGAAAGCGATTTACCTATCTTAAAAAAGAATTGTTCACTAGCGAAGGCGCGTCCACGGGGTAGGCGAAGAGAGAAGACAGGGGATCTTCCTGGCTTCTCGCGAGAGCCATCCCAAAAGCGACCGGAGCGATGGATTCCCATAAAAAAACTGTAGACAAACTCGAATAAATCGAGTTTGTCTACAGTCTGAGAGCTTCCTAAAAGAAGCACTTTTTGTCTGTCATACTTTCGGTAGTTTCTCTACTAAAGAAATGAATTCACGTGAAACGTATGGTACGTATCGATTTTTGGCCATAATTATCCCTAGTCTCCAAGGAAACGTGTGGGTTAAGGAAATCATTTTAAATGGTCCATTTTTCACACGGTCGCAAATTAATTTTGGCATCAAGGTAACACCTAAGTTTTTTTCCACCATCCCAACGATAAAATCCCATTGCGAGCTTTCATAGGCGATTTTCGGCGTGAACCCTTCACTTATACAAAACTCCACTGTTCGGCTATTTAATGTAAATTCTTTACTAAGAAGCAAGAACGGATCGTCTTTAAATTCGATCAAATCGATTGTTTCATGGTGCGAAAGAGGGTGTGATTCGTGAACTAGTAATTTGATTTCTTGATCGACAAACGGAACTACATCAAATTTCTCTTTATCAACGGGAAGCATTACAAATCCCAAATCAACATCACCGTCATATACTTTTCGTTCAACAGTTTTGGCACCGTCTTCTGCTAACACGATAGAGACTTCAGGATAAGCGCGTTGAAATTCAGCGATAATCGTTGGAAAAAACAAGGTACTAATGACCGGTGGAAGCCCAATTTTTATTTTGCCCTTTTTTAAATTCATCACGTCATAAAGAGACATCGATAAATCATCCACACTATGGATAATTTTTTGTGCCTGCTCGTAAACAACTGCGCCGGCATCAGTCAATCCGATTTGGCGTGAAGACCGATCAAACAACATGACTTCCATTTCTTCTTCTAAGTTTCTCACCATTTTGCTTAATGTCGGTTGTGTTACATGAAGTGCAAGGGCAGCTTTTGTAAAACTTTTATGTTTCGCTACTGCTACAAAATAAGTTAATTGTCGTATGTCCATAGGGTCCTCTCTTCTTCCTATAACTAATTGTCATAGAACTTATAGTTATTATTCATTTTACCTATTCTTTTCGTGGTTGTACAATAATGAAAGCAAACAGGACTAAATATTTAGAAAATTGAATGGCTCTTCTTTAGAAAATAAGTAAGCGTTTTCAGAGGATTGCCGTTACATGAAAAAAAGGGGGATTTTAGATGTTGAGTATGATTGGAATGGTTGGGGGACTTGTTCTCTTAATCGTCTTTACAATGAGAGGCATGAACTTATTAATCGCAGGTCCAATATCTGCGTTATTTGTTGCACTTTTCAGTGGTCTGCCATTATTTCCACAATTAGTTGGAGAAGGAGAAGCGAACTTATTAACAAATTATATGACAAGTTTTTCTGGATTTATAACTGCATGGTTCCCGATGTTCCTACTTGGAGCAATTTTCGGGAAAGTAATGGAAGACAGTGGGGCAGCGGATAGCGTCTCAAGATGGTTAGTTGGAAAATTTGGTTTATCGAAAGCTGTACTTGCGATTGTTATCGCCTGTGCTGTCTTGACTTACGGCGGAGTTAGCTTGTTCGTCGTAGCATTCTCGGTTTTCCCAATGGCACTTAGCTTGTTCAAACAAGCAGATTTGCCACGTCGCTTTATCCCAGCTGCTTTAGCGTTAGGGTCGGTAACATTTACAATGACTTCTGCTGGTTCACCTGAAATCCAAAACTGGATTCCGATTGAATACTTGAAAACTAGCCCGTATGCAGGATGGGAAGTTAGTATTTTAGTTGCTGTCTTTATGGCTGTATTTGGTTACTGGTGGTTAAAACGCATGATTCAAAAAGCCGTTAACAAAGGCGAGCGTTTTGAAGCTCGTTCAACAGATCCGGTTATAGAAGATCGTAAGCTTCCAAACCCAATTATGGGCTTAATACCGTTAGTTGTTGTTCTAGGAATTTCGTTTGTATTCCATGATTCATTGAAAACATCTGCATTGATCATCGCCTTATTGGGCGGGGTTCTTACAACGTATTTCTTAAACCGCCAATACTTCACGAATTTAGGAAAAGCTTTATCTGATGGAACAATTGGTGCTTTGATCGCAATCGGTAACACGGCTGCTGTAGTTGGCTTTGGTGGCGTTGCGAAATCTGTACCAGCTTTCCAAGTAGCAGTAGATGCGATGACTAGCATTCCTGGTAGCCCATTAATTGGTGGCGCTATCGCTGTCAGTGTTATTGCCGGATTAACTGGCTCGGCTTCAGGTGGACAAGTAATTGCCTTGCCACTTCTAGCACCACATTATATCGACATGGGTGTTAACACAGAAGCGCTTCACCGTACAATTGCCATTTCTTCAGGGGCATTGGATTCATTGCCACACAATGGTTATGTCGTAACAACAATTCGTGGAATTTGTGGAGAAACTCATAAAGCTGCCTATGGTGCTGTCGGTGCTGTAACCGTTATTGTTCCTTTACTTGGGCTAGCAATCGCCATCATCCTATTTTCTTTAGGATTTGGAATTTAACAAAAGTGTTGGAGGGAATATAATGATAGACAATAAAGTCGTTTTAATAACAGGAGCTGCTAGTGGAATTGGTTATGAAATTAGTAGTGATTTTGCAAAAGCAGGAGCGAAAATTGTATTATCAGATATCAATGAAGAAGCTGTCGTAAAAGCTGCTGAGACATTAAAGTCTCAAGGATTAGACTGCATCGGCATCAAATGTGATGTGACTGATGAAGAAGATATTATAAATGTCATTGAACAAACAGTGGCTCATTATGGATCACTTGATGTGCTTATTAACAATGCGGGTATGCAATACATTTCACCGATTGAAGAATTCCCAACAGAGAAATATGAGCTATTGATACGCATTATGTTAGTGGCGCCATTTATTGCGAGCAAGCATGCATTTCCAATTATGAAAAAACAAGGATCAGGCCGAATTATCAATATGGCGTCAATCAATGGACTTGTAGGATTTGCTGGAAAAGCTGCATACAATAGCGCAAAACATGGTGTTATCGGTTTAACGAAAGTAGCCGCATTAGAAGGTGCGGAACATGGCATTACTGTTAATGCTATGTGTCCAGGGTATGTGGATACGCCACTCGTTCGAAACCAAATGAATGATTTGGCTAAAACCCGTAATGTACCACTTGAAAAAGTATTTGAAGAAGTGCTTTATCCGTTAATTCCTCAAAAACGCTTATTGGCTGTAAAAGAAATATCGGATTATACAATGTTCTTAGCAAGTGATAAAGCTGCAGGTGTTACTGGCCAAGCCGTCGTTTTAGATGGTGGCTATACAGCTCAATAAAAATAAACCCGTCTAGTGAATATGCTAGACGGGTTTTTCATTTCAATTTCATAAAAATTAGTCAAGAAAGTTTTCAGTCACGCCAAGAAATAGCCGGTCTTGTTCCACATTGGGAGCATGACCAGATCGTTTAAATTCCATAAATGTTGCACCTGGAATGGCGACTGCGGTTTCGCGTCCTTTTTCAGGAGGATTCAAGCCATCGTGCTTCCCACTAATCACTAATGTCTCTGCTGTAATTTTAGACAGCTGCGGGCGGAAGTCGAATTCTTTGATAGCGTCTCCAGCGATTCCTTGCTCTTTATTTGTGAGTAAACGACTGTTTTGTGCCGTTTTTTTATTCCATTCTTTAACCTTTTCTTGGTCATGATAGATATAACGAGTCGCTTTACTAATTTTCTCAGGGATGCTCAAACCATCAAACTTTTCAGGGTATCGATTAAAAAGTTCAGTTAATGATGCCTGTTCGCTATGAGATTTGGTGGCAACTAAGAGGAGTTTGTTTACTTTTTGCGGTGCTTGTATGGCAATGCCTTGTGCGATATAACTGCCCATTGAGACACCAATCACATCAACAGTAGTTAAATTTAAATGGTCAATAAGCGCAAGTGCATCTTCTATATGATCCTGTAAGGTATATTGTTCTAAGCGACTCGAGTTGCCATGACCTCTAGCGTCTATAGCAATTACACGACGAGTTTTTTTGAAAAAATCCATTTCACGATAAAACATCGCAGAATTACTAGTTAATGCGTGAAGCAAAAGAAGCGGTTGCCCTTCTCCATTATCTTCGTAGAATAATTCTACATTATTGCGTGTAAATACAGGCATAGTCATTCTCCTTTATAAATAAGCTGTTTTAATAGGTATACCCTAAGCATAAGTAAAAATAGCTTTTAGGGAAAATTAAGAGCACAACAGAAAGTTGTGCTCACCAAATTTTATCAATTAGAGTCTGGTCGAGAATTTTGCCATTTCTCGATAAAGCTGAATAATAACAAGAGCAATATAAACATGCTCAATGTGAGGTACCAAGGAAATTGGGAAATGGCACGGCCAAATGCCGTATAAAGAATTGCCGGAGCAATCAAACCTAATGCAGAAATAATCATGTATTCTTTTAGTGATTTCGTCATTTCGATTAAATACAAAGATAATAAATGAAAGTGTACGAAAGGCATAATACGCAAAATCATCACTTGAGGAACCGACAAAGTACGGTCTGGGAAGATTTTGTCTTTTAATCGTGCCATTCTTTTTTGAAACTTTGGAAATTTGTTGACCAGTATGTAAGAGATCCAACTCATTAACGTCAACCCAATAAATGATAAAAAGGCGCCTTCAAAAAATCCAAAAAGATACCCGCCAGCAATGCAGATGGCAATAACTGGTATGAACAACAATGGACGCAACAAATGCAATAACACAAAAAGAAATGGTGCTAACCAGCCAACGTTGTTCATGAATACTTCGAGGGATTGATCGAATTGATCCATACGATCCCAACCTCTCTAAAAGTGTTTGCTAATAAGGTAGGATAAGCCAAAAACGCTGTAAAAGCAAGAGAAATAGAAGTTTTTAGAGGATATATGTTTAAGAGAAAACAGATGGGGAAAAAGAAATAATTATAAAAAAATCACAGCGTGTGAGCTTTTCTACAGACTGTTGTGATAACAGTTCTAAAATAGAGAGGAGCAGATGATGAAACAAAGTTTAAAAATAGCAAGTGCATTTATCGGAATCGTAGTCGGAGCTGGATTTGCTTCCGGTCAGGAAATTCTTCAATACTTTACTAGTTATGGCTACTGGGGGTTTGGCGCAGTTCTTGTAGCTACTGCGTTATTTGGTTATTTAGGAATGGTGCTAACGCGATTAGGCAGTCGAATGCAGACCATTTCGCATGAAGATGCAGTTTATGCGATAAGCGGCAAAGTACTTGGCAAAGTCATTGATTATACGTTAATTGTCACCTTATTTGGTATTCTTGTCGTAATGATTGCTGGCGCAGGGTCAATTTTTTCACAACAATTTGATTTGGCACCCGCTTTTGGGCCCAGCATCATGATTATCCTCGTTATTCTCACCATCATGTTAAATGTTAAAAAAGTTATTACCATCATCAGTAGCATAACCCCGTTTTTAGTTTTATTGGTTGTTGGAATCACCGTGTTTAGTTTGTTAACGATGAATTCTAGTTTCGCAGAATTAGAGCCTGTTGCAAAATCGCAATTGTCTGCGACTCCGCATTGGCTATTATCTTCTATCAACTATGTATCATTAGCCATTGCGTTAGGTGCAGCGATGTCACTTGTGATGGGGGGCGCAGAAAAAGATGAAAAAGTTGCTGCTCGTGGTGGATTGATTGGCGGACTTAGTTTTGGATTTTTGATTTTGTTGAGTTATTTAGCGATTTTTGCAAAAGTCGATGTAGTGGGCTCAGCAGATTTGCCAATGCTCGCTCTTGCCGATAATATTTCCCCATTCCTTGGTATTGTGACAGCTGTTGTTATTTTCGCGATGATCTACAACACAGCAGTTAGCTTGTTGCTGTCGTTTTCAGCACGATTTATGGAGATGGGGACAGGGCGTTTTCGCATCTTTGTAATTGTTTCAGGAATCGTCGCATTCATATTAAGTTTCTTCGGGTTTACAGCACTCGTCAACTGGCTTTATCCTGTTGTTGGCTATCTTGGTCTTTTGCTAGTGGGGACTTTGGTAGTTGCAGATATCCGGAAAACTGGTAAATAATTTCAGTGGAAATAGCGGTCTCTTTAGAGGTCGTTATTTTTTTGTGGTATATTCAGGTCAAACGGATAGAACCGGAAATGAGGAATTCGATGAAAATATTAGTCGTAGGTGCAGGTGCCATGGGAAGTTTATTTGCAGGGCGTTTAAAAACACAAACGTCGGAAGTCTTTCTATATAACAGGGAAAATTCACACGTAGAAAAGATCAATCAATGTGGATTGACCATTATTGAGCAGGATAACAACAAAACTGTCATACCATTAACGGTAGTACAGGAAGTTTCTAAAGACTACGATCTTGTATTGGTAATGTTAAAAACCCATGCAACGAAAGCCGTATTAACTCAACTAAAAAATTCATTTAGTTTACAAACGTTGTTTGTGACAATGCAAAATGGCCTTGGGAATTTGGAAATACTTGCAGAGATTTTTCCGAACAACTCTTTGGTCGCAGGAACGATGGGCAGTGGCGCGAGTGTAGAAAGCGATGGACAGATCCTTCACCGCGGCTTTGGTACAAATTTTGTTGGTCAGCCTACTGACAAAAGAGCGCAAGAAAAATTGGCGGAATTTGTGGAACTGTTAAATCACGCTGGATTAGAAACTAGATTAGCGGAGGATGTTCAAACCGTTATCTGGAATAAACTATTTGTTAACCTTGCATATAATTCATTAACGGCTCTGACCCGTTTGCGGAATGGCGATATTTTAAATACGGTAGATGGTCAAAATTTATTGAGAAGCATTGTAACAGAAGCGATAGAAATTGCTGAAGCAGAAGGCATTCATGTTGAAACAGAAACAATAATCGCCAAGTGCATCAAAATGGGACAAGAACAGTTTCCTGCCAACAAGTCATCGATGCTAATGGATGTTTTACATAAGCGCAAAACCGAAATTGACGCCATTAATGGTGCTGTAGCGAACCTTGGAAAAAAGCATGGAATTTTAACGCCATATAATGACATGATAACTGGGATCATCAAAGTCATCGAAGCAAATTATAGTAAGCAAGTCGACTAACAAAGAGCTAAATCTGCTATACTTATGGGATATTGTCTTGATTGATGGGGCAGATAAGGACGGGATGAATTGAATCGATTAACTGCAACAGGTGACTATATTTATACATATGCTTATACAAATGACGAAAAAGCATTGTGCCAAATGGAAATGCGCTCTTTTTTTGGTAACGACACGAACGAAAAAATTATAAAAAGCAAAGTAGGCATTGACGCAAGCCGCAGTCCGTTTATTAAAGAGCGGATTGAAGTGTTGATTGAAGGCGAGACATTGCAAGACATTATCGAACAAGCTGCAGAAGTGGATATGGCTGATACTACGTTCAAAGTCATTTTTCTAAAAATCAATGGTTTAGCTGAACAAGACCATGTTGGTTATTCAGGAAAACGAGATGTGGAACGACAAATTGGTTTAGCGATAACCGGAGAAGCAGATGTTCATCATCCAGGTGTGACATTTGGATTAATACCTTTTGAAGGACGTTGGTATATGGGGCGCTATTCACAAAGTGAGCCAATTTGGTTTCATCATATGAAAAAACCCCGCGAATATTCAACAGCACTTAGCACGCGTGTAGCACGTGCGGTCGCAAATATTGCGGTGCCAAATCCAATGGGTGTAAAAGCCGTTGATCCGTGCTGTGGTATTGGTACTGTGTTAGTCGAAGCGTTATCGATGGGCATTGATATTGTTGGCCGTGACATCAATCCGCTCGTGGTCGAAGGATCGCGCGAGAATATTGCGCATTTTGGATTGACTGGACGAGTAGATATGGGTCCAATCGCAGAAATCGAAACGACTTACGATGTCGCCATTATTGACATGCCTTATAATTTATACACCCATGCTACACCAGCAGACCAATTGGGGATTTTAAAAGCGGCATATCCAATCACTGAAAAGTTATTGGTTGTCACGATCGAGACGATGGACCATATGATTGAAGAAGCTGGATTTATTATCACAGATCGTTGCATCGCTAAAAAAGGATTGTTCTTACGTGAAATTGTCATGTGTCAAAAAGCTATTTAAACGTCGCGATGAGCGGCGTTTTTTGTTTGAAATCGGGTTTGGCAAGTATTTGGTGTGAATTGGACAGTATTTGCTCTAATTTGGACAGTATTTCGGGTAAATCGGACAGTATTTTAGCCAATCCGGACAGTATTTTCAAAATCTCTAAATAATGAAGGAGATTCCACCAAAAAATTGAATACGGTAACAGTACCCTACTCAAAAAGGAGTTGCACAAAATGAAATTTACTGAAACGACTTTTCCAATTACGCAAGTTCGAGAACAATTTCCAGCTTTAACTAGAACTTATAAAGACAAGACCGTCGCTTATTTTGATGGACCAGGAGGCTCTCAAGTTGTAGGCTCAGCAATAGAAGCCATGGCTGACTATATGAGAAAAGGTGGCGCAAATCTTCATGGCGCATTCCCATCTAGTTGGGAGACGGAAGAAGTTATTTCAGAAGCTAGATTAGCCGTGGCTGACTTTCTAAACGTCCAATCGAATGAAGTGGCGTTTGGTGCCAACATGACTACATTAACAATTGCTATCGCCAATGCACTTGGGAAAAACTTCGAACCAGGTGACGAAATTGTCGTGACAGAAATGGACCACCGCGCCAATGTGGATCCATGGATTATGATGGCAGAAGACCGTGGCTTAAAAATACGCTGGGTGAAAGTAGATACAGAAACAAAAACATTGGATGTAACGGAACTAGATCAACAGATCAATGAAAAAACAAAAGTCGTTGCTGTCGGTATGGCCTCTAACGCAATTGGCACAATCGTCGACCTCAAACCATTTGCAGAACGAGTAAAAAAAGTTGGCGCACTACTCGTAGCCGATGCCGTTCACGCAGCACCGCATGTGCGGATAGATCGTGACCAAATGCAAATTGATATTTTATTATGCTCTGCTTACAAGTTTTTTGGTCCACATATCGGCATCGCCGCAATTAAAGAAGAAATTTTTAAAGAGTTGGCGCCTTACAAATTGACTACGTCACCAAGCTATTATCCCGATAAATTGGAAACCGGCACGCAAAATCACGAAGGCATTGCAGGGATTCTTCCGGCTGTTGAATTTTTTGCGCAGTTTGGCGACGGGGAAACGAGAAGAGAACGCATTGTGAGCGGAATCGAAAAAATTGAAAAACATGAAAACCGCTTAGCGAATCGGCTTCGCGATGGCTTGTCAGCAATCGCTGGTGTAACCGTTACACAAGCTGCAGCAGATGTTCCAAAAACTCCAACGATTGCTTTCCGAGTAAACGGAATCGAACCAGGACAGATTTGCCAAAAGCTTGCGGAAGAACATAGCATTTTTGTAGCAGCTGGACATTTCTATGCTTCAACACTAGGTGATGTGTTGGGCGTTAACGACAGTGGCGGTTGGGTTCGCGCAGGGCTTGCACCTTATAGTACAGAAGAAGAAGTCGACCGGTTGCTAAATGCAATAAAATCACTTGTAGTATGAATAATCGACTTTTTTCCTTTTGCCCGAGTTGATGTTATACTAAAAGGAACTTGTTCCGCCAACGGAGAGCATCACGTTATTTCCCGCAAAGGGACATAAACAAAGGAGAATGAAATTTTGACACAAACGAACAGTAACTCTGATAACAAACCGACGAACTTACCACCGAACTATGACGAATTGAAAAAAGCTGCAAACCGACAGGCTAACTGGAAAGAGCGTTTAGCTGCGGTTGAAGAGCTTGGCAAATGGAAAAGCGAGCCAACGATCGATCTTTTGACGCATCGCATGAACCACGATTCGGTTTATCAAGTGCAGGAAGCTGCCTATAAACAACTTAAAAACTTTGGTGAAAATGTTCATATGCCAGAGCGTAAAAAATATGATTTGATCAAGGACACTTCTAAAGTACTTGTTCGCATCAAAAAAAGTTTGCCAGCTGGCCACACTTACGAAGATTTTAAAGAAAAACTACAAAAAATGCGTAGCGATATTTACGATACGTACAAAGGTGATAAAGGCGAAGATTTCGAAAGCTGGTTGGAAGAGCAGTGGAAAGCTGCTCCTTTTAAGCAACCACGTCGCAGATAATTCGAGTTCTCAACTCAGACATAAAAAAA
>NZ_AEPB01000014.1 GCF_000189395.1 Planococcus donghaensis MPA1U2
TCGTTTTTGCGTTCAAATGTTTTGTATAGAATTGGTAATAATAATGAATATGTTAAATGGCCGAATACCCAGTATAAAAACGCACTCCAGTCATTAACTGCTGGCACATCCGCATTGATCGCAAGATCCGCAAGTAAAAAGTAAAGGAACGGAAAAGGAATCGACATAAGCAAACTAAGAATCACCAATTGACCGAATGTATATTTGCGGCGTTTCGCTAAAAACACGAAAACAATACCAATAATTAATGAAATACTCATGTGAAAAATGAATTCTGTAACCTCTGACCATTGTACATCACCTATTATCGGAACAAAATCAACATTTAACAGGAGTGTATATACTTGTTCTCCGGTAACTGATTGAACCCATTTTAGTAAAATGCCTAAAATCAGTCCGCTCCAAAATCCGATCCAGAGACCTTTTAAGAGCTTCATCAGAAATCATCCTCAATGCTACGAGAACTTCGGTAAAAGCGGAAAGATCCAGTTGCTAAGCGCTCTTTTGTTCTCTCTGTTATGCGATCGTGGCATTCATCACACATATGGGTATGAATAGGTCTGTTACGTAGGCGTTTTGCCTGAAGTGTATCATCGACTAACTCTTCAATTTTATCGCAGATTACGCATTTTACTCGCATGCTTTATCACTCCTATTCGACTCGGATGGCTTGGATATCGGTAATGGGGTTATCTTGGTTAGATCCATCCGGAAGAAGTACATGAACAGGGCCATCTTCTTTTAATGGTTTTCCGTGATCGCTAAACTTAAATATTAATTGTGCAGCGTGTTCAATCGGAAATTCAAACTCACCGTGCAATGTTTCAAAAACCACACGTTTTGCGTGTTCAAAAGGTTCTGCATTTAAAAGGAAGGGCTTAAACAAAATGCCAAAAGTGCCGGTTAGCATTTCTTTTTTTTCTTTGCTCTTGTATGTTTTTTCTGAATTCAAAGTAGGGGGTACAACATTCCCTTCCATAATTTCTCGAGACCAATGTTCGCCCATCCCGCGTTTGTACTCTTCAAGTTCATCTTTTTCAATCCGTTCTTCTTGAAAATACGTTTCTAAATTCAATTTGCGGTCGTCAAAAATCCATACAGTTGGATCAAGAATCAATTTAAATTTCACTTCACCTTTAAAAGGTATGATAAATTCCATGGGTAAACCCTCCATTTAGATAGTTACTCTTTTAATAGTATACCTTTTCGTGTCAAGTTCCTAAAGTGATTCATCTCTTTCGTCTAAGAGGCTTGCATTTTCCCTTTGTAAAAGATACACTTTAAACAGGAAAATAGAGAAGAAAACTCATAAAAATGGGGGAGTCCTCATGGAACATACAGAAGAACAAACATACCATTTGAAGGCTTTAGAACTCCTCAAAGCGGATGCAGAGAAAATCGAGCAATTAATCAAGGTGCAAATGGATCACTTAACGTTACCATCTTGTCCTTTATATGAAGAGGTGCTGGACACCCAAATGTTCGGTCTATCACGCGAAATTGATTTTGCGGTTAAGCTCGGTCTAATCGAACGTGAGGCTGGAAAAAATTTAATGGATACGCTAGAAAAGAAACTTTCAATTCTTCATGATGCGTATACAAATAAATGATCTAAAACTCAAACGAATTCTGTTTGAGTTTTTTTGAAATTTTAGGGAAGTATTTACTTTATTTATTACTTAAAATGAATCTTCGCAACAGCTCCCGCTTTTCTCGTTATTCTATTAAATTAAAAGAGGTATAAAAATGAAATCTTACATCAAGAAGTACGCAAAATACTTTGACTATCCTTTATTTTTTACTTATTTGGCTTTAACGATATTTGGACTAATTATGATTTACAGCTCTAGTATGGCGTGGTCGGTCAATTATTATGGCTCTGAGCCCGATCGATTTTACATACAACAATTAATAAACTTAGCTATTGCATTTCCGGTCTTTGCGATGGCAGCAGTTTTTCCGTATAAGCACTTTAAAAAACGATGGATGATGAAAACCATCTTAATCGTTGTCTTTACCGGATTGATCGCTGTTCATTTTATCGGTTTTGCTGCTGGGGGAGCTAAAAGTTGGATTAGCTTAGGATTTGCGAATATCCAACCTTCTGAAGTGGCGAAAGTCGGGATAATTCTTTACTTATCTGGCGTATTTGCTAACAAATACAAAAATGGCACCATTAATAAATTAAACGAGTCTATTATACCTCCCGTTATTATCTTAACGCTTGTATTATTTTCAGTATTTCTGGAACCCGATCTTGGGTCCATGTTGATTATTGGTGCAGTAGGGTTATCGGTGATGTCGGCTAGTGGGGTTCGTTTAAAACCATTTATTCGACTTTCAGCAGTCTTTGTAGCAGCAGCATCTATTATTATTATTCCTTTTATGATTTTTGCTGGAGATCGAATTTTCACTGAAAAACGTCTAGGTCGATTAGATGCTTTCTTTAATCCGTTTTCGGATGAGTTAGGATTTGGGTTCCAAATCGTTAACGGTTATTTAGCAATCGGCTCTGGTGGATTGAGTGGCTTAGGATTGGGACAGTCGATTCAGAAACTAGGATACCTTCCAGAACCGCATACGGACTTTATCATGTCGGTTATAGCTGAAGAGCTAGGCGTATTAGGTGTAGTCTTTGTTTTAGGTGGTTTAGGGTTTGTCGTATTACGTGGTCTTTGGATTGCTATGACGACTCATGATCCTTTAGCTAGAATGTTAGCGGCCGGTGTTGCAAGTATGATTGGTATCCAATCTTTTGTGAATTTAGGGGGCTTAACTGGGATTATTCCATTAACTGGAGTAACACTTCCTTTTATCAGCTATGGCGGAACTTCTGTAATTTTGTTATCTTTATCTATGGGAGTATTAATGAATGTTTCCATGTTCAACAAATACGAAAAATCGAAAAAGTAAAGGGTGTGCTGCGGTGTGAAGAAGATTGACAAAATCTTGGTGGCCAACCGCGGAGAAATCGCTATTCGGATTTTCCGCGCTTGTACAGAACTGAAAATTCAAACAGTTGCAATTTATTCTCAAGAAGATAGTGGTTCATTTCACCGCTATAAGGCTGATGAATCCTATTTAGTAGGTAAGGGCAAAAAGCCGATCGATGCGTATTTGGATATTGAAGATATTATCCGTATTGCAAAAGATTCGAATGTAGATGCAATTCATCCAGGCTACGGCTTTTTATCGGAAAACGTGCATTTTGCAAGACGTTGTGAAGAAGAAGATATCATCTTTATCGGTCCTACTTCAAAACACTTGGATATGTTCGGTGACAAAGTTAAAGCTCGTACTCAAGCAATTGCCGCTGGTATTCCAGTTATTCCAGGTACAGACGGCCCAGTTGAGTCTTTAAAGGAAGTTGAAGAATTCAGTAAAACAGCAGGTTTTCCATTAATGATTAAAGCATCTCTTGGCGGCGGAGGCCGCGGAATGCGTATTGTCAGATCTCAAGAAGAATTAGCATCCTCTTATGAACGTGCAAAATCTGAAGCAAAAGCTGCTTTTGGATCAGATGAAATGTATGTCGAAAAATTCGTTGAAAAACCTAAACATATTGAAGTTCAAATTTTGGGAGACTCAGAAGGAAACGTCATTCACTTGTATGAAAGAGATTGTTCAATTCAACGCCGTCATCAAAAAGTTGTAGAAATTGCCCCTTCTAACTCAATAAGTAACGAATTGCGCAACGAAATTTGTGATGCCGCAGTTAAATTAATGAAAAATATAGACTACATAAATGCCGGCACAGTCGAATTTCTTGTAGCTAACGATGAATTTTACTTTATTGAAGTAAATCCACGTATTCAAGTAGAGCATACGATTACAGAAATGATCACTGGAATTGATATTGTTCACGCGCAAATTCATATTGCAAGAGGACATATGATTCACAGTGAAGAAGTAGGCATCCCACAACAAAGTGAAATTCCATTATTTGGTTTCGCGATTCAGTCGCGTGTCACTACTGAAGATCCATTAAATGATTTCATGCCTGATGCTGGGAAATTGATGGTTTATCGCTCAGGTGGTGGATTTGGCGTACGTTTGGATGCAGGAAATGGTTTCCAAGGAGCAATAATCTCACCTTATTATGATTCGCTATTGGTGAAAGTTTCGACTTGGGCATTAACGTTCAAGGAAGCTGCAGCTAAAATGGATCGTAATTTACAAGAATTCCGAATCCGTGGGATTAAAACAAATATTCCATTTTTAGAAAATGTGGTAAAACATAAGAACTTTATAAAAGGCGAATTTGATACAAGCTTTATCGATACAACGCCAGAATTGTTTATATTCCCAGTGCGACAAGACCGTGGAACTAAGTTACTGAGCTATATCGGTAACGTAACGGTCAACGGTTTCCCAGGGATTGAGAAGAAAAACAAACCAATCCATACGGCTCCGCGTAAACCAGAAGTGGATTTATTGGCTCCGGCACCAAATGGGACGAAGCAGATTTTCGATTCACAAGGAGCAGATGGATTAACTAAATGGATTCACGAACAAAAAGATGTATTGATCACGGACACTACATTCCGCGATGCGCACCAATCGTTGCTTGCTACACGTGTTCGCTCGCATGATTTGTTTGAAATTGCGAAAGAAACTGCTCGTTTGCAACACGATTTGTTTTCTCTTGAAATGTGGGGAGGCGCCACTTTTGACGTATCTTACAGATTCTTAAAAGAAGACCCTTGGGAACGTTTGATCAAACTTCGTAAAGATATTCCAAATGTCTTGTTCCAAATGTTGTTCCGCGGTGCGAACGCAGTAGGTTATAAAAATTATCCAGATAATGTTATTCGTGAGTTTGTTCGTAAATCGGGAGATGCAGGAATCGATGTTTTCCGAATTTTCGATAGTTTAAACTGGATCAAAGGTATGGAAGTGGCGATTGATGAAGTTCGTCAATCTGGCAAAATTGCAGAAGCTGCGATTTGTTACACAGGAGATATTTTAGATCCGAGTCGAGACAAATACACGGTGCAATATTATAAAGATATGGCAAAAGAATTAGAAGCAGCAGGCGCACATATTTTAGCGATTAAAGACATGGCTGGTCTGTTAAAACCAGAAGCGGCCTATCGTTTAGTCTCTGAACTTAAAGATACTGTGTCATTGCCAATTCATCTTCATACACACGATACAAGTGGTAACGGCATTTATATGTACTCGAAAGCAATTGAAGCTGGAGTAGATATCGTTGATACAGCTCTTGGATCGATGGCAGGACTTACATCACAACCAAGTGCAAGTTCGCTTCATTACGCGATGAGCGGTGGTAACCGTGAAATTCGATCAAATGTGAAAAATCTCGAAAAAATGTCTCATTATTGGGAAGATGTTCGTAAATACTATGTTGATTTTGAAAGCGGCATGAATAGCCCGCATTCTGAGATTTATGAACATGAAATGCCAGGTGGACAGTACAGCAATCTCCAACAACAAGCAAAAGCTGTAGGATTAGGATTGCGTTGGGAAGAAGTTAAATCGATGTATTCTCGCGTTAACATGTTATTCGGAGACGTTGTAAAAGTGACACCTTCTTCAAAAGTAGTAGGAGACATGGCACTGTTCATGGTGCAAAACGAGCTAGATGAAAAAACGGTAATTTCTCGTGGGAAAACAATTGACTTCCCAGAATCAGTTATTGAATTCTTTGAAGGGTATATTGGCCAGCCACATGGTGGATTCCCAGAAGATTTGCAGAAAGTCATCTTGAAAGAACGTAAGCCAATTACCGTTCGTCCAGGTGAACTTTTAGAACCAGCAGATTTCGATGAAATCAAAAAGACTTTATACGATAAATTAGAACGTCCTTTAACAAGCCATGAAATTTTAGCTTATGCGCTATATCCGAAAGTATTCGATGAATACACAGCTACCAATATTCAATTTGGTAATGTTTCCGTTCTAGATACATTGACATTCTTATACGGAATGAGATTAGGCGAAGAAATTGAAGTGGAAATTGAAAAAGGCAAGACTTTGATGGTTAAGATGGTTTCTATAGGCGAACCGCAAAAAGACGGAACGCGCATCATCTACTTCGAGTTAAACGGTCAACCTCGTGAAGTCAGCATTCAAGATATGACCGTAGAAGCGGATAGCACAGCAAAACCAAAAGCTAATCCGACAAACGAAAGTCATATTGCGGCGACTATGCCAGGAACTGTTTTAAAAGTGCTCACAGAAAAAGGAGCCAAAGTTAAACGTGGCGACCATCTACTTGTAACAGAAGCCATGAAAATGGAAACGACTGTTCAAGCACCGTTTGACGGAACGATCCAAAATATTCATGTAGTTGCCAGTGATGGCATTTCAACAGGCGATCTATTGATCGAAATGGAGAAAAAATAAAAACAAGGTAGGCGCATCATGCGCCTACCTTGTTTTTATTTAGAATTTGTTTTTATTCGACTTCGCGATACCAGTAATACCATATAGCATAATAAGCCAAAGAGCATTGAAATTAGCAACGAATGCAGAAGTGCAACAACTAAATTGAGTTTTGTCAGGACCACGAGCATACCTGTTGTTGCTTGAAGAAGGACGATGATGAAAGCGATGGTCCATCCCCAATAAATAACCCGTTGATCTTTGTAATGCTTTATAGCATGCCAAGCAATATAGCCTAGCCAAATCACGATCAATCCGGCTGCTGCACGGTGACTCATTTGCACCCATTCGTACATATTGCTAGGCAATGCAAAATCGTCATTTCGGCATAAGGGCCAATCAGAACAAATAAGACTAGAATCTGTATGGCGAACTAAAGCGCCCGTATAAACGACAATATAAGAATATAAAGCGACCCCAATGGTGTGGAAACGCAATTTTTTGCCGATTTGAACTCGATCTGCATCAAACTTACGGTCGACTTCAAAAATCAAAAGTGTTAATAACAAGATAGATGCAAACGAAAGTAAAGAGATTCCGAAGTGGAGGGCGAGTATAAAATCACCTTGTCCCCATAGCACCTGTGCTGCACCAATTAATGCCTGTAATACTAAAAAGAAAACAGCCATAACTGCAAGGAATTTTGTTTCTCGAACATGTCCAAATTTTCTCCAAGCCCATACCGCTAAAATTACGATTAATATACCAACGACTCCAGTAACAAGACGATGAGAAAATTCAATTAGCACTTCAGTTGTAATATTGTCTGGAATTAATTTGCCATTACAATCTGGCCAATTTCGTCCACACCCCATACCGCTGTCGGTCTTAGTAACAAGAGCGCCGCCAAGAAGTATCAACAACATGCCTATTGTGGCTGCGACGGCAAACCATTTTATATATCTATTTTGCTGCAAAATACCACCTACTTTTTCTATAGAAAACTTTTCAACGTCCATATACCTGCATACTCGATAATAGCGAATATTACCTCATAATACAACGAGAAATCAACAATAGTAGAAACTTTCAAGATTTGGACATAATAACTGCCGCTTCACAAACTGTTCAAAAACTATTTTTTTTCTATCTTAAAATAGTGTAAGTGTTAAGGTATGATAGGAGATGCATAGAGTGAGACGAATTACGTGAAAATCATCTCTTTTATCAGGAAATTTCAGTTATATGTAGAAAAACAACTGGAATTTAGATATAGTTATGGTTAGCGGAATATGCTTACAACTTTGAAAGGAGGGACTTATATGTCAAATGGCCGGGCAATGTCTGCAGATGCACACGAGGAACCGGAAGCGTCAACATTTCTTAAAGACTTTTTGGCACTTATCAAAATTGGAATTGTTAATTCTAATTTAATTACAGTCTTTACAGGTTTGTGGCTCGCATTTCAGTTTTCCGACAGACATTTTCTTAATGAGCTGGATATCCTTGTCTACACCATTTTCGGTTCAGCGCTGATTATTGCAGGATCTGCGGCGATGAATAACTATATTGATACGGATATAGATCCTTTAATGGAAAGTAAGAAAGGGCGTCCTACAGTAACAGGAAGATTCAAGCCATCAGCTGTCTTTGCACTAGCTATTTCTTTCATCGTTATAGGCGAAATATTTTTGTTCTCCGCTTCTGTATCGGCTGGTGTTTTAGGGATTGCCGGGGTTTTAGCTTATGTCGTTTTATATTCCATGTGGTCAAAAAGACGTTATGTCAGCAACACGATTGTTGGGAGCATCTCTGGTGCGATACCACCACTAATCGGATGGGCTGCAGTGGAACCGACACTTGGAGTGGGTGCTTGGGCATTATTCTTAATTATGTTCATTTGGCAGCCGCCGCATTTTTATGCATTGGCTATGAAACGAACAGAAGAGTATCGTGCAGCGAATATTCCAATGCTACCGGTAATAAAAGGTTTTCACCGAACAAAGAAATCGATGCTTGCATGGGTTGTAATGCTTTTCCCTCTACCATTCCTATTAATGGAACTTGGGACAGGCTTTATCATCTTAGCTACACTTTTAAATATCGGGTGGCTAGTATTGGCTATTCGAGGATTTAAAGCGGCAGATGATTTGAAATGGGCGAAGACAATGTTTATCTATTCATTGAACTATATGACCATTCTATTTGTTTCGATGATCATTTTTGCTGTTTTCATCTAAAAACCATTTCTAAAAAGAAACTATTTAAATGAGAGAGGGGTATGACAAGCTATGATGAAAGGAATTAAAAAATGGCGACTTTTCGCATTAATGTCCACGTTATTAGTATTTCTTGCAGGATGTGGGCGCGAAGAGATTTCGACATTAATACCAGCAGGTAGAGTAGCTCAAGATCAATTTAACTTGTTGATCTTATCATCAGTTATAATGACGTTTGTTATCGTTGTTGTATTGATTATATTTATTTTAGCTATTGTTAAATTCCGCCGTTCAAAAGTGGGAGAAGACATGATTCCTGAACAAGTTGAAGGAAGTGCGAAATTAGAATTTATTTGGACAGCGATTCCGATTGTCCTTCTATTAATCCTTGCAGTTCCAACAGTTTATTCAACTTTCGACTTAGCTGATGTTTCAACAATGGACGTCGAAGCGAAAGATGGTAATTCTTCTCACTTAACAGTAAACGTAACAGGTAAACTTTACTGGTGGGAATTTGAATATCCTGAACAAGGGATTGTAACTGCTCAAGAGTTGGTTGTACCAACAAATGAACGCGTATACTTTAACTTGATTTCAGCAGATATTAAACACTCATTCTGGATTCCATCTATTGGCGGTAAATTAGATGTAAACCCTGAAAACGTCAACACTTTCTACTTAGAATTTGACCAAGAGTCTTCAGAACTTGAAGATGGCGTATTTTATGGTAAATGTGCTGAGCTTTGTGGACCTTCTCACGCGTTAATGGATTTCAAAGTGAAATCAGTTGATCGTGAAGAGTTTGACCAATGGGTAACAGCAATGCAATCAGAAGAACCAGCTGCAGTTGAAGGAGCTCTTGCTCAACAAGGCGAAGAATTGTTCGGTCAAGATGGATTAAGCTGTATCTCTTGTCACGCAACTTCTGGTGTCGGTCAAGGTAATCTTATGGCTGGGCCAAACTTAGCAACATTTGGTGATCGTAACCGCGTTGCTGGATACTTAGAGCACAACGAAGAAAATCTTAAAAATTGGATTTCTAATCCACAAGAATACAAGCCTGGTAATTTAATGCCTGATGTAGCTACATTAAACAATGGTGAAAAATTATCAGATCAAGAACTTGATGCTCTTGCAGCTTATTTAATGGGCTTATCGGTAGAAGAGTAGAATAAAGTTAAAAAAGGGAGGTTAACAGTGTGAGTTCTATTGCTCAAAAAAAGGGCTTCGGCGCTACAATATGGGACTTCATGACAACGGTCGACCATAAGAAAATTGCAATTCTGTATCTCATGTCAGGAGGTTTCTTCTTCCTAGTCGGTGGTATTGAAGCAATGTTGATCCGTATCCAGTTAGTTAAAGCAGGAAATGATTTCCTAAGTGCTGGAACATTTAACGAAGTTATAACAATGCACGGTACGACGATGATTTTCTTGGCATCAATGCCGATATTATTAGCTTTCATGAACGCGGTTATGCCATTGCAAATTGGTGCGCGTGATGTTGCTTTTCCATTTTTAAACTCACTAGGATTTTGGTTATTCTTCTTTGGTGGGATTTTCTTAAACCTTTCTTGGTTTATGGGTGGTGCACCAGATGCAGGTTGGACGAACTATGCTTCGCTAGCACTGGCATCAGAAGGTCATGGTATTGATTTTTATACACTAGGGTTAACGATATCTGGTTTTGGTACGTTGATCGCAGGGATTAACTTCCTTGTAACGATTATTAATATGCGTGCGCCAGGTATGACTTATATGAGAATGCCATTGTTCACGTGGACAACTTTTGTTGCTTCCGCTTTAATCTTATTAGCATTCCCACCACTTACTGTAGGACTTTTCTTCATGGTCTTTGATCGTTTGTTTGGAGCAAGTTTCTTTGCAGTTGAAATGGGCGGTAACACGATTATTTGGGAACATTTATTCTGGATTTTCGGTCACCCAGAAGTTTACATTTTGATTTTGCCAGCTTTCGGTATTTTCTCTGAAATCTTTGCAATCTTTTCTCGTAAACGTCTTTTCGGATACACTGCACTTGTTTTCGCTACAATCCTAATCGGATTTTACGGATTCATGGTTTGGGCTCACCATATGTTCACAGTCGGCTTAGGGCCAACAGCTAACGCGGTATTTGCTTTAGCGACAATGATCATTGCTGTTCCAACGGGTATTAAGATCTTTAACTGGTTATTAACTATTTGGGGTGGGAACATCTCGTTCTCAGTACCAATGATTTATGCTGTAGCTTTCATTCCTACATTCGTAGCGGGTGGGGTAACAGGAGTAATGCAAGCAATCGCGCCTTTGGATTACCAATTGCATGATTCTTACTTTATCGTAGCTCACTTCCATTACGTTATTGTCGGTGGTGTTGTATTGGCAATTTTAGCAGGTACACATTTATACTGGCCAAAAATGTTTGGAACGATGCTTAGTGAAAAATTAGGTAAATGGACATTCTGGTTCTTTTTCCTTGGATTCCATTTAACGTTCTTTATTCAGCATTTCTTGGGCTTAATGGGTATGCCACGTCGAGTTTACACGTTCGGAGCTGACCAAGGTTGGGATCTATTCAACGCAATCAGTTCGTCTGGTGCAATTTTGATGGCAACTGGTGTCATTATTCTCCTTGTAAACGTTGTAATGACGATTGTTAAAAATGAGCGTATCGGCAACGACCCATGGGGCGATGGCCGTACACTAGAATGGGCAATTCCATCTCCACCGCCATTTTATAACTTTGCACAAACACCATTAGTTCGTGGTCTTGACACGTACTGGATCGAAAAAATGGATGGCAACAAAAAAGGTATGATTTTTGCTGAACCTCTTGGCGATATTCACATGCCAAACGGTTCTATTATTCCTTTCGTAATTTCATTAGGGATGTTTATCGCGTCATTTGGCGCTTTGTACTTCATGGACGGTAAGCCTTGGGCGTTAGCAGTATTAATTGGCGGGTTGACATTAATGTTCGCTTCGATGTTAGTGCGTTCGTTGAAAGATGACTTAGGCTTCCACATTACAAAAGCAGAATTACTAGAAGATGCGAAAGGAGGCAACACAGATGGACATTAATCAAAAATATACTCCCCAATCTTGGCCAGATCATCCTGAAACGGCTACGTTGGAAGGGAAAAATAAGTTTGTTGGTTTCTGGTTGCTTCTAGCTGCAGAAACAGTAACATTTGCTTCACTTTTTGCAACATACCTTGCATTAAAAGATAAAGGACCAAGCGGCATGGAATTTTCAGCCGCTGGACTTTTTGAACTACCGTTAGTTTTTGCAATGACGATGATTCTTTTAACTTCGTCTTTGACTAGTGTTTATGCAATGCACCATATGAAAAACTATAACTTTAAAGCCATGCAAGCTTGGCTAGCCATTACTGTTTTGCTTGGTTTAACATTCTTAGGCTTAGAGATTTATGAGTTTAATCACTATGTCCATATTGGATTTGGTTACACAAACAGTGCATTTAGTTCAGCGTTCTTTACACTTGTAGGAACACACGGTGCTCACGTATTGTTTGGTCTTAGCTGGTTTATCGCATTAATGCTTCGTAACGCAAAACGCGGATTGAACATGTATAATGCACCGAAATTCTATCTTGCTTCTTTATACTGGCATTTTATTGACGTAGTTTGGGTGTTCATCTTTACTGTCGTCTATTTGATGGGAGTGATCGGATAATGGCACACGATACACATGTACATGTAAGATCGCAAGCAGAATTCGAATACGTTAAGAAAAAAAGAGCAGAAGAAATGAGAGGCCATTTGGCAACATTCGCAATTATGATTTTCCTGACATTAATTGCATTTACAATGGTTGCTGCTGGATTCTCAGTTTACTTGATCGTACCAATCATCCTATTATTGGCTGGTATTCAAGTAGTTCTTCAACTTTATTACTTCATGCATATGAGTGGTAAAGGACATGGTATGATCGCGTTCTTTATGTTCTCTGGTATGTTTGTAGCTTTTATCACGGTTCTAACATTTGTTACAATCATTTGGTGGTAGGCTCTAGTTTAAACCCCTTACCTTTAACGGTAAGGGGTTTTTTTATGAATTTGGTTAAAGGTATGGAAACAAGCCTTTAAGTGATTTTAAAGGCATACTAAAGAAGATTATGGTTAAATTTTTGATTTGCTTAAGAAAAGAAGTCTTGTTTAATTCAAAATGGTTAAGGCTTTGCGTTTAGCGTTAATTTTTTTGCAATTAATTGTTCATAGTTCGTTCATTGATATAGTTTGCTAGCAGCTATATAATGAGGGTACTTGAGGAAAGGAGGTACCATAACATGCCGATTAGTATCTTCGGATTTCAAGCTTTATGGAGTCCCGTTTACTTAGCAGTCCTCGTTTTGGTAACGATTTTATATTTCTTAACCACTATAAAGTGGCGCAGTAAGTTTAAAGAAAATCAACCGCTTACTGCTAAAGAAGCTACTTTTTTTGTTTCAGGAATGGTTTTGCTTTATATCATAAAAGGTTCACCAGTCGATTTATATGGCCATATTCTATTTACCATGCATATGGTTCAAATGGCGTTATTGTTACTTTTAGCGGTTCCGTTATTAATTATGGGCATTCCAACATATATTTGGAAAACCTTTATCGTTCTGCCGGTTATTAAACCATTGTTCAATTTCTTTGCCAACCCAATGTTAGCTTTAATATTATTTGGTATGGTTTTCTCGTTTTATCACATTCCAATGGTTTTTGATTTTGTGAAAAAAGATATGATGCTACATGGTGCGGTCAATATTGTGTTGTTCTTGTCGGCTTTCTTTTATTGGTGGCCAGTAGTCAACAATGTTGAAGGAATGCATAAATTTCATGGTTTGAAAAAATTGGGTTATTTGTTCGGCCTAAGTGTTTTAGTAACTCCAGCTTGTGCAATGATTATCTTTAGTGGTACGCCTTTTTACGCTACTTATACAGATGGTGAAGCATGGTTACAAGCTATGGCATTGTGTGTGCCAGCAGGAACCTTATCGCAGCTGAATTTATCTGGTCCAGAGTTATTTTCAAATATGTCAACGCTTGAAGATCAGCGTACAGGCGGAATTACAATGAAAATTATTCAAGAACTTGTTTTCACAGCTTTCATTTGGATGGTTTTCCATGAATGGTTGCGTAACGAAACAGATAACGCAGATGAAATTACTGCGAAAACTTTGCAAGATCGAAAAAATATGGATTACCATAGACACAACGCATAACGAACCATAAAGGAGAATAACTTATAATGAATTTGCCGCTTTTGCCTACGATCAGTACATTTTTTATAGTATTAAGTGCAATTTTAGTAGCGATTGGCTGGAATTTAGTTCGTCGTCGTAAAATTGAAGCTCATAAGAAAGTCATGGTGGCAGCAGGGGCTGCTGCATTAACGTTCTTTATCATCTACATGTCTCGAACGATATTCATTGGAAATACCGCATTTGGTGGACCTGATGAGCTAAAGTTATTTTATACAGTATTTTTAATATTCCACATTACATTGGCAACAACAGGCGGCATTATGGGCTTGATCACGATTTACTGGGGATGGAAAAACCAATTGGCTAAACACCGTAAAATTGGGCCTTTCACAAGTATCGTGTGGTTCTCTACAGCTATAACAGGTGTTATGGTCTATTTATTGCTTTACGTATTTTATGAAGGCGGCCATACAACTTCAGTGTTTAAAGCCATTTTAGGTGGATAAAAAA
>NZ_AEPB01000013.1 GCF_000189395.1 Planococcus donghaensis MPA1U2
GCGCTTTTTTTTATGTGGAAAAGAGGGTAGTGAGAAGGTAAAGAGTGAGACAAAAAGGAGTGATTAGGATGGACAATTTAAGCTTTCGCTATATCAAGACGAACGGCATAACGCTACATACGGCTGTAGCCGGTCCAGAGGATGGCCCTTTAGTTATTTTGTTGCACGGCTTTCCAGAATTTTGGTTTGGTTGGAAAAATCAAATTCAGCCTTTGGCGGAAAAAGGCTATCAAGTAGTGGCGCCTGACCAACGTGGTTATAACTTGAGTGATAAGCCTGAAGGAATCGATTATTACACCATCGATTATTTGCGAGATGACGTGATTGGAATTATTGAATTTTTTCATAAAAAGAAAGCCATTATTATTGGCCATGATTGGGGTGGTGCGGTGGCTTGGCATTTAGCAGCTACGCGTCCTGAATATGTCGAGAAATTGATTGTGTTGAACATTCCCCATCCACGGGCAATGCCACGGGTATTTATGAAAAATCCATTGCAGTGGATGAAAAGCTCTTATATTGCTTTTTTCCAATTGCCAAATTTGCCTGAGAAAGCTCTCGGTATGCGAGAGTTTAAAGTTATGCAGCGAGGCATTGAAAAATCTAGCAATCCAGATGCTTTTTCAACATCCGAAATAGCACAATATAAAACGGCGTGGTCGCAGTCAGATGCACTGACTGCGATGCTTAACTGGTACCGGGCTATCCGAAAGGGCAGTTTTAAGCAACTGGCTGAATCAAAAATCAACGTACCGGTCCGAATTATTTGGGGGTTAGGCGATCAGTTTTTGTCACCCATGTTAGCAAAAGAAAGCATGTCTTTTTGTGAAGAAGTCAATTTGGCATTTGTCGGAGAAGCGACGCACTGGATTCAGCACGAACAGCCAGAAATCGTCAATCACTTGATCGATCAGTTTATTAACGAATAAAAAACGGAACCTATAGTTGGGTTTCCGTTTTGTTTTTTATTTCTCGCAAATTCCGAAAAAACTGTGTTAATAATTGACCACATTCGTCAGCAAGTACATTTTCGGTTACCTGGCATTGATGATTAAAACGGTCATCGTTTAACAACCGATATAAAGAATCGACACAGCCAGCTTTGGCATCACGCGCTCCGTAAACAATATGCGGAATACGAGATTGTAAAATAGCACCTGCACACATCGGGCAAGGCTCTAACGTAACGTAAAGCTTTGTATCTTCAAGTCGCCAATTGCCAAGGTGCAGACAAGCTTCTTGAATAGCTAACAATTCAGCGTGTGTGACAGCGTTATTTGTGGTTTCACGTAAATTATGTGCTCGTGCAATCACTTCGTCTTTATAGACGATCACAGCGCCAATCGGAACTTCGCCTTTGGCAGCTGCTTTATTGGCTTCTTCGATGGCCAATTGCATATAAAAATGATCTTTTTCCATTTCGTTCATGATGCATCGCTCCTTAAATCTAGTGTAGCATTTTCTATCCATTAAAAGAGTCGTGCAGACAAAAAACGCAGAACAACGTAGAATAGAAGGACCAGATACTAAACGGTGAGGAGTGGTAGAAGAATGAAACAACACAAAAAAGAAAAGAAACTACACTTTATTCTGCGGTATATCTTTATCTTTATAGGTGCCACAATGGCTGCAGCTGCGATTGAGTTGTTTTTAGTTCCTAACTCAATTATTGATGGGGGCATTATTGGGATTTCTTTAATATTGAACTATTTAACTGTTATTCCTTTTGGTGTGTTAATCGTAGCGATCAACTTACCGTTCCTTTATTTTGGATATAAACATATCGGTCGGAACTTTTTCATTTCTTCTATTTTTGCGATTGTCTCATTAGCGTTGATTGAAATTCCCATGCATAACATTGAACCATTTGTGGATGACCCACTTCTTGCTACAATATTTGGTGGGATACTTCTCGGTATGGGTGTTGGACTTGTTATTCGTAACGGTGGAGCACTGGATGGTACTGAAATTCTTGGGATTTTATTGACGAAAAAATTGCCATTTTCAATCGGTGAATTTGTGATGTTTTTCAATATCTTTATCTTTGGATGGGCTGCCTTTGTACTTGGGCTAGAACAGGCAATGTATTCAGTTTTGACTTATTATATCGCTTCTAAAACAATTGACGTGGTCATACAAGGACTTGAAGATACAAAAGCGGTACTTATTATTTCGGAAGAATACGAAGAAGTCGGTTCGGCGATTAACGATCGTCTTGGCCGAAGCTTTACGAAGTTGCACGGTCAAGGGGGTTATTTGAATACACCTAAAGATGTCATTTACGTAGTGGTTACTCGTTTAGAACTGACAAAACTCAAACAAATTGTTAATGATGTTGATTCGAAGGCCTTTTTAACGGTTATGGACACACAGGAAGTGCACGGTGCGACTTTTAAAGTACCTATTCATTGACCTAATTGCGGACTTTTCACTCTACTTTTCAAAGGAATGGTGTGTTAAAATAAATGGCATTGCAATTTACTTGAATCGAAAAAGGAGGACTTCGCATGCCGGTTCCATTCATCACGGTAGAAGGCCCGATTGGTGTAGGTAAGACTTCGCTAACAAAAGCGCTCGCCGATCAAAATCAATTTCAGCTATTAAAAGAAATTGTTGACGAAAACCCGTTTTTAAATAAATTCTACGAAGATATAGAAGAGTGGAGCTTCCAGACAGAGATGTTCTTTTTATGTAATCGCTACAAGCAACTAGCGGATATTCAAAAAAAGTTCATTTCCAATCACGAACCGGTTGTGGCGGATTATCATATCTTTAAAAACCTTATTTTTGCGAAGCGTACATTGCCAACGGCTGAATATGCTAAGTACGAAGCCATCTATAAAATTTTAACGGTAGATATGCCAAAACCGAACATGGTGATTTATTTGCACGCAAGTTTAGATACGTTGATGAAACGCATCAAATTGCGTGGACGCGAGTTTGAACAAATGATTACCCCAGAATACATGGAACAATTAGCTGCGGATTATCATGAGTTTATCGAACGCTTTGAACGAGAGCATCCGGAAATTCCTGTTTTGCGTTTTAATGGGGATGAAATCGATTTTGTTCAAAACAATGGCGACTTGCAACTGATCTTGGACAAAGTAGACGGAACTTTACAGAAGAGGAGTTTGACCTTATGAATTTACGCGAAAAATACGGCATTCCACAAAATGCAGTAATTACAATAGCCGGCACAGTAGGTGTCGGGAAATCCACTATGACAAAAGCGTTGGCAGATGCATTGCAATTCCGCACATCATTTGAAAATGTTGATACTAACCCTTATTTAGATTTGTTTTACGAGGATTTTGAGAAATGGAGTTTCCATTTGCAAATTTATTTCCTAGCTGAACGGTTTAAAGAGCAAAAACGGATGTTTGAATATGGTGGCGGGTTTATCCAAGACCGTTCCATCTATGAAGATACCGGGATTTTTGCAAAAATGCATTGGGACAAAGGCACAATGAACAAAGTAGACTATGAAACGTACACGAATTTGTTTGAAGCAATGGTAATGACCCCATATTTCCCGCATCCGGATTTATTGATTTACTTGGAAGGGTCTATTGAAGATATTCTTTCACGTATACAAGAACGCGGACGTGCTATGGAGCAGCAAACGCCAGTCGATTACTGGTTAGAAATGCATCAGCGCTATGAAAGCTGGATTAATTCGTTTAACGGGTGTCCGGTATTGCGTTTAAACATTAATGATTATGATTTAATGAAAAACCCAGAGTGTTCAGAACAAATTGTTGAACGCATTGGCGATTTTATGCAACAAACATCGATTCTTCGCAAATAAACAAACCCCTTGAGCTTTTGCTCAAGGGGTTTTAACTATTTCCCGGGAAATATAAAAAAGGCATAAAAAAACCGAAAGGCGAGAGCCTTTCGGTTTGCTATATCGAAGTTATGTATAAGTAAAATTAAAAATGGAGGAGGAAGAGGGATTCGAACCCCCGCGGGATTTGACTCCCCTGTCGGTTTTCAAGACCGATCCCTTCAGCCAAACTTGGGTATTCCTCCGTGTAAGACAAGAATTAATTTATCATGGATGAATAATAACTGTCAACAGTTTTTGAAGTTTTTTTTAATTTATTTCAAAAAACCTTAATTAACCTAGAAAGTGGACAGTATAAATACAAATAAGACAGTAAGCTTTGTTTTCTTGAATTAGAAGGACGAAGCCCAGGTACTCAACATTAAAAATCAGAAATCGAGTAAAGTACTGACTTGATCTTTGGGAAGTGAAAAAGAAATTCTTGTTAATTGAAGGTTACGGATTGATTTTTCGACGATTAATTCGTATACTAGTAAATGCCGTGCTAGGTGGGAAGATAGCGGTGTCCTGTAACCTGCAATCCGCTTTAGCAGGACTGAATTCCTTTCTGAGGCTGTTTGTATGTAAGGTCTGCCTCTTGCACGTAGTGTTGACATCTGGGTCCTGCGCAATGGGATCCCATGAACCATGTCAGGTCCGGAAGGAAGCAGCATTAAGTGGAACATTCCATGTGCCGCGGGATCGCCTAGATCGAGCCAGCGACAAGGGTAACGCTTATGTACAGCAGTCGAAGAAAGGTGCACGGCAAAAATTCGTAATTTCAAACCTGTCCGCTCTCGTAGCGGGCAGGTTTTTTTATTTTCTGAGTTGTAGAGTCGTTACGCGAATCGTAGGGAATCGTTCAGAAAAACCTGTGTTTTATGGTATAATGACAGGACGAAAAACAGATTCTTCAAAAGGAGAGAACAAGTTGGCGTATCAAGCTTTTTACCGTGTTTACAGACCACAGTCCTTTTCTGAAATGACAGGTCAGACGCATGTCAAACAAACCCTTCAAAATGCTCTCCTTTACAATAAGACAACACATGCTTATTTGTTCTCGGGACCAAGAGGGACAGGGAAAACCAGTGCCGCTAAAATATTCGCAAAAGCGTTAAACTGCGAGCAAGCTCCAACGGCGGAACCTTGTAATGAATGTACTTCTTGCAGAAGCATTAACGAAGGATCCAATACCGACGTGATTGAATTCGATGCGGCTTCCAATTCTCGTGTAGAAGAGATGCGGGAAATCATTGAAAAAGTTCGGTTTTCACCGGCCAACTCACGTTTTAAAATTTATATTATCGATGAAGTGCACATGTTATCAAACAGCGCCTTTAACGCGTTGTTGAAAACATTAGAAGAACCACCAGAGCACGTAGTATTTATATTAGCGACAACCGAGCCACACAAACTGCCATTGACAATTATTTCTCGCTGTCAGCGCTTTGATTTTAAATCCCATACGCAAGTGGACATTGTTTCCCGTATGGTAGAAGTGTTAACAGATGCGAAGATTCCTTATAACGAACAAGTGCTAAAAATTATCGCGCAAGCTGCAGCAGGTGGAATGCGTGATGCATTAAGTTTACTAGACCAAGTTGTCTCATTTAGTGGAGATGAAATGACGGTTGAAGACGCATTACTCGTAACAGGTTCTGTGAGTCAAGATGTCTTTTACGGGATTGCAGAAGCATTGCTCGCTAAAGACATCGGTCAAGCGTTAACATTGTTGGAACAATTGGTACGCGATGGTAAAGATCCTGTGCGTTTGGTCGAAGATTTCATTACTTTCTTCCGTGATTTGCTATTGATTCAAACAGCACCAGATCTACACGACATGTTAGAGCTAGCGGCGCACGAACCGCGTTTTGAAGAGTTAGCTAACCGCTTTGAATCCACGACGCTTTACAATTGGCTAGATATATTATCCAAGACGCAGCAAGAAATGCGCTTTTCAAACCATACAAAAATCTACATGGAAACAGCTTTGCTGAAAATGGCACAAGCAGACGTGCCGACACAAAGCGCGGCTTCTGCTGCATCACCTGAACTAGAAGCAAAAGTGATTCAGTTGGAAAATTTGGTGCGTGAATTGCAGCAGCAAGTGAAAAGTGGTGCAGGAGGCGGCGCACAAGCAGCGCCGACTGAGCAGAAAAAGCGTCAACGCGTCCAAAGCAGTTTTAAAATCCCAACTGGCCGTATTCAAGATGTCTTAAAAAATGCGACAAAAGCAGATATTCAAGCGATTAAAACCAATTGGGCCACTGTCATGAATCAATTGCAGCGGTCGCATTCGGCTTTATTGAATGATGCAGAGCCAGTAGCGGCATCGGCGGATGCATTTGTGTTAAAATTCAAGTATGATATTCATTGCCAGATGGCTTCTGAAAACCAAACCTTTGCTGCGACATTCAGCCAGTTGCTGGAGCAGTACGCGGGCAAAGCATATACACCGGTTTTCGTACCAGATGCCAGTTGGCTGAAAATCCGTGAAGAATTTATTAAACAAAGCGGGTTAAAGTCAGGCACTGAAGAAAAACAGTCAGAGGCTGAAGAAGAAAATCCGTTTTCGGGTGATGGGGCAGTAGCGGAAGAAGATCCGTTTATCTCAGAAGCTGAGCGTCTTTTCGGAAAAGACTTTGTCGAAGTTCATGACGATTAAAATGAAAATTCTAAGGAGGAACTAATTATGCGCGGTGGAGGAAATATGCAAGGCATGATGAAACAAATGCAAAAAATGCAAAAAGAAATGGCAGTGGCTCAAGAAGAACTTGGAACATTGAAATTTGAAGGATCAGCAGGCGGCGGAATGGTCAAAGTTACTGTATCTGGTCACAAAGAAGTATTGGATATTGTTCTTGATCCAACAGTAGTGGACCCAGAAGATGTTGAAATGTTACAAGATCTTTTAGTTGTTGCGACAAATGAAGCGTTTAAAAAAGCGGATGAACATGCGAATTCCACAATGGGGAAATTCACGAAGGGCTTAAATCTCCCGGGCATGTTCTAGGAGGTAAACTAGATGCATTATCCAGAACCCATTTCGAAATTAATGGAGAGCTTTATGAAATTGCCAGGAATCGGGCCGAAAACGGCGGCCCGTCTGGCGTTTTTTGTTCTTGGCATGAAAGAGGATACAGTGCTTGATTTTGCAAAGGCATTAGTCGATGCAAAACGAAACTTAAGCTTTTGCTCGGTTTGCGGCCATATTACCGATGTAGATCCTTGTCATATTTGCCAAGATCAACAGCGGGACCGTACGACGATTTGCGTAGTGCAAGACCCGAAAGATGTTATTGCAATGGAAAAAATGCGCGACTACAAAGGGTTGTATCATGTTTTGCAAGGAGCGATTTCTCCAATGGATGGAATTGGCCCTGAAGACATCAATGTGCCATCTTTACTGAAACGTCTTCAAGATGAAGAAGTAGAAGAGTTGATTTTAGCTACAAACCCGACAATTGAGGGAGAAGCGACAGCCATGTACATTTCTCGTCTCGTAAGACCGTCCGGAATTAGAACAACTCGAATTGCCCACGGACTTCCAGTAGGTGGAGATTTAGAGTATGCCGACGAAGTGACCTTGTCGAAAGCGTTAGAAGGTCGACGAGAGCTTTAACTGCAAAATAAATGTTTTAAACTTCTGTGAAATTGGAAAATATTCTGACATATTATGTTTTGGATATAATTGTTAGAGAGTTAATTTGTCTAGTATATAGAGAGAGAAAAAAGAAGTCGGATTAAAACAGCTTTTTATAAGCGAGTAAAACGACTTCTTTTTTTAGCTCTTATATAGAAGGAAAAGAGAATCTATTAATTAATGTTTTATAAATATAATTTTATTTACCAAAAGTGTTGACAGTCTGTAGTATATGCTTTAATATCATAGGAGTCGTCAAGAACGACACAATAACTTGAAACAAACTGAACCTTGAAAACTGAACAGCAAAACGTCAACGAAAGACGTCACGAGCACCTCGGTGCGAGAACGGCTTTTGCGAAGGTTGCCTTTGGCAATCAGAGCGAAGTGGTTTTTTATCTCAGTGTTTGTGACTACAA
>NZ_AEPB01000012.1 GCF_000189395.1 Planococcus donghaensis MPA1U2
CTATATTATTAAAGATCCTGGCGGCGTAGCTCAGCTGGCTAGAGCGTACGGTTCATACCCGTAAGGTCGGGGGTTCGATCCCCTCTGCCGCCACTTTTTTAGGACCTTTAGCTCAGTTGGTTAGAGCAGACGGCTCATAACCGTCCGGTCGCAGGTTCGAGTCCTGCAAGGTCCACCATTTGTATTTTATCACGGAGGAATACCCAAGTTTGGCTGAAGGGATCGGTCTTGAAAACCGACAGGGGAGTCAAATCCCGCGGGGGTTCGAATCCCTCTTCCTCCTCCATTTTTCTAAATGTGTGGACAATTATTTTTAAAAGAAATTGATTCAAATTAGTACCTATATTATTGTCGCGGGGTGGAGCAGTTCGGTAGCTCGTTGGGCTCATAACCCAAAGGTCGCAGGTTCAAATCCTGCCCCCGCAACCAAATGGTCCCGTGGTGTAGCGGTTAACATGCCTGCCTGTCACGCAGGAGATCGCCGGTTCGATCCCGGTCGGGACCGCCATTTTTATTCAATGTTGTGGGTCAGTAGCTCAGTCGGTAGAGCATTAGATTGAAGCTCTAAGTGTCGGCGGTTCGATTCCGTCCTGACCCACCATTTATGCGGGTGTAGTTTAGTGGTAAAACCTCAGCCTTCCAAGCTGATGATGAGGGTTCGATTCCCTTCACCCGCTCCATACTATTACATATGGGCCTATAGCTCAGCTGGTTAGAGCGCACGCCTGATAAGCGTGAGGTCGATGGTTCGAGTCCATTTAGGCCCACCATTCCGAAGTAGCTCAGTGGTAGAGCACCGCACTGTTAATGCGATGGTCGTAGGTTCGAGTCCTACCTTCGGAGCCATACTGGGGAAGTACTCAAGTGGCTGAAGAGGCGCCCCTGCTAAGGGTGTAGGTCGGGCAACCGGCGCGAGGGTTCAAATCCCTCCTTCTCCGCCAGTATTTGGCCCCTTGGTCAAGCGGTTAAGACACCGCCCTTTCACGGCGGTAACACGGGTTCGAATCCCGTAGGGGTCATCATAAAAAAGAGTCATGCATTTAATTGCATGACTCTTTTTTTCGTTTTATTGGAATTCTGGCTATGAAGAATCATGCCGCCCATAACAATAAGAATTCCTATTAATGATAATCCTGAAGGTAGTGCTATTGATAAGAAGAGAATTTCTCCAGCCAAAGCGAATAAAACTTCCATTGATTGAGTTGCTTCAACCACTCCTAACATTTGCATATTTCCTCTAACAAGATCTGTAGCTTTAAAGAATAACACTGTGGCAATTACACCAGAACTGATGGCAACAATTAAAGTTTGTAAGCTTTGTGAAGCAGATGGCCCACCAACCGTGAATAACCCCAACAACGATAATAGTAACCAAAAAGGCAGACTGGCTAAGGTCATTCCGAGAACTCTTTGATAGGCGTCTAATCTACCGTCGCATATCTCCATCATTTTTCTATTGCCAAGTGGATAAGCAAATGCAGCAAGAAGAACAGGAATAAAACCAAACCAGAGTGTAGCAGTAGAAACAATCGCAATGTGTTCTAGTTGCATGAGACTGACTCCTGCCAATATGATGAAAGAAATCATTAGACCTTTCATCGGGATTTTCCCTCTTAACTGAAATACGCCTTCTTTAGTATGTATAGTTATGAGAAATAAAGGAGCGAGAAGAGTGCCTGCAATGATAGTGATTTGCCAAGCACCTGCGATTAACCAACCAGAAGAGTAAGCAGCTGCAAAGCAGAGTGGGGTATAGAATAAGCCAAACCCAATAAAGCTCCAAACAAACCAAGCTTTTTTGTTTCTGTTCATTTCGTGTAATAATGGTTTTAAATTTCTTCTAGATAAAACGATTAATAGCAAAAAAGGAATCATAAAAAGATAACGAAGAGAAGCGCTCCAAATCCAACTTCCACCACTAGCTTCCATTGTGGCATTTAAAACAAAAGTAAATGCGAAGAAAAAAGCAGCAATGATTCCGATAATTATAGGTTTCACCCAATATCCTCCCTATCAGTATTTTGAATTATTTCTCAACTATAACGCATACTCAAAAGTTCTACAAAACTAAATTTGCATATAAAAAAAGGATTTCAGCTGAAATCCTTTTTTTCATTGTCATCATAATAAGTATTCAATTAATAAACCAACACCGAGCAATAAGGCAAAAAGTGTGTTTGTTTTTCCTGTATCTTTCATAGCCGGCATTACTTTTAGCGGTGCCGTGTGGTGTTTAAATATTTGAACCACTCTAATTGGTTTAATAACGCTTAGAAATACGAGTAACGTCCATGGTGTTAATGTTCCTAAAATAACAAGAACGAAGATCCATGTGTAAGCTGAGATAAAGAAAGCCATAAGAATGTTAACGGCTGTCGGTCTTTTAACTAAAATCGCGAGTGTTTTACGGCCACTTGCTTCATCGCCAACGATATCTCGAATGTTGTTAGCTAGCATTATAGCTGCTACTAATAAAGTACTTGGTATAGCAAGTAGCGAAGCTTCAACAGTTACCATTTCAGTTTGAATATAAAAAGCGATAATAACGATTAAATAGCCCATAACTACCCCTGAGAAAAGTTCACCGAATGGCGTATAAGCGATTGGGTATGGACCGCCTGTATAAAAGTAGCCGATTGCCATAGAAACTGCGCCTACAACTAAAAGCCACCAGCTAGTTTGTGAACAAATATAGATGCCGATAACTGCAGCGATACCGTAGAACACTAATGCTAAAGCTAAAACGGTTTTGGGTTTTACGCCATTACGAACAATAGCGCCGCCAATACCAACGGAGTTCTCATTATCTAGACCTCTTGCAAAATCGTAATATTCATTGAACATATTGGTTGCTGCTTGGATTAGTAAACTAGCAATCAGCATTGCTAGGAATAAAATCCAGTCGATCGGGGAATAATGTAAAGCAATCATCGTTCCGAGAAATACGGGAGCGAAGGAAGCGGTCAGTGTGTGTGGGCGTGTCAATTGCCACCATACGCGCCATCCGCTGTCTGCTTGTAGGGAATGTGTCATCTTAATCTCTCCTTTAATTCTTTCCACTCTTCATTGTACTTTAAAATAGTCCAGAATACAGCAAATGATGTGCTGATTTTAACAGAAAAGAGTATGATAGAGGGTAGAGATTAAAAAGTGAAACAGTAAGTGGAATAAACTAGACTATTGTCTTAAAACGGAGGTAATCAGGTGAATTCAGAATCGTCTTCATCGACCCAGCAATTTGCGGCAGACCAGTTTGAAGGCTATCGATTTTATACTGAAACAATCGAAGTTACACATATGTCTGCATTGGCATTTTTTGAAGCTGGCGGGAACGACCACGCAGGAAAACGCATGTATTGGAAAAATCGTGAAAAGACCTTTACACTTGTTGGAATTGGACACGCGCATGTTCTTTCTTCTGATGAGACAGCTGGAAGGTTTGAAAATATAAAAAACGACTGGAAAAATTTATGTCGCCAAATCGTGAATGAAGAACGTTCGGTTCATCCGGTTTTATTCGGAGGATTTTCGTTTGACCCATTCAACACGAAGCCGAGTGAGTGGAGAAGGTTCCCACAGGCTTATTTTGTAGTGCCAACTTTTCAGTTGATTTTAAAAGGGGATCAAGCTTTTGTTAGTATTCACTTGATCACGAAAAAACAAGACAGTTTTAATGAATTTGATGCGTTACGGAAAGAACGAGATAAATTACTTCATGCCGCACAAGTGTCTGAAGTGGATAAGTACGATAAACCGAATGTGATTGAACGGACCGAACTAAGAAAAGAAGAGTACTTAGAATCGATTCAACGCGTGACGGATATTATTAAAGCGAAAGAAGTCGAGAAAGTTGTGATTGCGCGCACAGTGAAACTGGGGTTTGAAAAGAAACTATCACCGACTTCTGCATTGTACCAAGTAGCAAATGAGCAACCGGAAAGTTTCTTATTCGGTTTAGAGGCAGAAGAGCAATTTTTCTTTGGGGCAACGCCAGAACGACTTGTGAAAGTAGAAAATGAAAAAGCGTTATCTACATGTTTAGCAGGTTCAACGCCTCGTGGGAAAACCATAGAAAAAGATACAGAACTTGGCGAAACTTTATTGCTAGATCCTAAAAATCGTGCAGAACATCAATATGTTGTGAGTATGATTAGCGATGTGTTTAAAGCAACATGTAGTCAAACCATTGTACCGAAAACCCCAAAACTGATGAAAATTAGAGATATTCAGCATTTGTATACACCAGTCGAAGGGTTGTTAAATGCAGGATCTACATTATTTGACTTGGTAGAACTTCTTCATCCAACACCAGCACTTGGCGGAGAGCCGAAATTAGAGGCATTGGCGATGATTCGCAAATACGAAGCGATGAATCGTGGGTATTATGCAGCTCCGATTGGTTGGATTGATACACAAGGAGACGGCGAATTTGCGGTTGCTATTCGTTCGGCTTTATTAGATGAAGAAAAAGCTTATTTATATGCAGGTGGCGGAATTGTAGCAGATTCGACTCCTGAATCAGAGTATGACGAGACATGGGTTAAATTTAGACCGATGCTCCGGGCATTGGGAGGTCAATTAAGTGACGAATCGTAAAGCATTAACTGAATATGTATCGGCCTTTACTCATTCACTTGTTGGGCAAGGGGTTAGCGATGTCGTCATTAGTCCGGGATCTCGCTCAACCCCTCTTGCATATGCTTGTATGAAGCAAGAAGGCTTAACAACTTATCGCCAAATAGATGAACGTTCTGCGGCTTATTTTGCGTTAGGCTTAGCTAAAGCTTCTGGGAAACCAGTTATGCTTCTTTGTACGTCAGGAACGGCGGCAGCTAATTATTTTCCGGCTGTTGTTGAAGCGTTTTATGCGCGTGTGCCTTTACTGGTCGTTACAGCGGACCGTCCACATGAACTACGCGAAGTCGGCGCGCCACAAGCCATCAATCAAGTAAATATATTTGGATCACACGTTAAATGGGCAACCGATTTACCGATGCCGGAAACGGAAAATCAATTGGCGTTTTTAACACGTCATTTGCATCGATCTGTCCAAAATGCAACGAGTGAACCGCGAGGACCAGTACATATAAATGTGCCATTCCGTGAGCCACTGCGTATTGACTTTGAACAAGATTATGTAAGCAATCATGAAATTGCTCATATGGGCGGAGAGCGGTCGTTAAATGCGGAAAGTCGCATGTTTTTACAGCAACTCTTAAAAAAGGAAAATGGCCTGTTGATTGTTGGAGAACAAACGCAAAAAATGCCTAATGAATTTTGGACGTTTATTGAGAAATTGGATTGGCCGGTATTGGCCGATCCGTTATCTAACGTACGCGGAAATGTGCCGCAGTCGGCAAAATCGTTAATTATTGATTCTTATGATGCGTTGCTTAAAAGCGAGAGATTTAAAGATGCGGTTAAGCCAGATGTGGTGATTCGTGTCGGGCCACAACCGGTTTCAAAACCACTGAGTTTGTTTTTAGGGGCAGTAAAACCAGAAACCTATGTGGTGTTTGATGAAAGTTCGATGTTGCGTGACCCGCAATCTGTCGCAACGCATCACATTCAAGCAGCTGAAAAAAACTTATGGCAATTACCGGTGGAAAAGAAATCCCCAAATGCGTATCGTGAAAAATGGACGCAAGCTTCTCATTTATACTGGCAAGTTGTCGAGCAACATTGTCAGGATGAACTAGATGAAGGAGTATTAGCGAAAGTGCTTTTTGACCGATTGGATCAATGTGATTTGATTGTGAGCAGTAGTATGCCAATTCGAGATGTAGATACGTATTTCCAAACAACTGAGCGGGATATTATGCTTTATGCAAATCGCGGAGCAAATGGCATTGACGGGGTAGTGTCAACGGCATTTGGCGTGCAAGCAGCAAAACAGCGTCCAGCTTATTTGTATATCGGAGATTTATCGTTTTTGCATGATATGAACGGATTAATCGCGTCAAAAATGCAGGAAACGGATTTGACGATTGTGATTATGAATAATGATGGTGGTGGCATTTTCTCTTATTTGCCACAGTCTCAAGAAGAACACTATTTTGAAGAGTTATTTGGTACACCGACTGGGCTAACATTTAGCGATGCTGCGAACATGTACGATGCGCAATATGTGTCTGCAGAAACAGTTGAGCAATTTGCCGCTGCTTTAGATGAGCCGAAAACGAAATCAGTGAAAATAATTGAAGTATTTACCAATCGTGAAAACAATGTTACAACGCACCGTAAATTATGGAGCCGTTTTGACGAGGAGCTGGCGAAACAATGAAGCTTGAAGTCGGCAGCGTTATTTATCATGTTGAAGTAAGAAATCCAGAAAAGTCAGAAACTTTGGTTTTTCTGCACGGCTTTACAGGAAGCACGAAAACGTGGCATACGGTTAGTGAAAAGTGGACGGATGCCAAAATTGTTATGATTGATTTAATCGGTCATGGAGCGTCCTCTAGTCCAGAAGAGCTTGAAGCTTATTCGCTTGAACGTCAGCTAGAAGATTTAAATGCTTTGTTCGATCAATTAGCATTGGACAACTTTATACTTGTTGGTTATTCGATGGGTGGCCGTACGGCGCTTGCTTATGCATGTCACTATCCGGAGCGGTTGACAGGATTAATTCTTGAAAGTGCATCGCCTGGACTTGATAGTGAACAAGCAAGGAAAGATCGCCGAACAAATGATGCGCGTCTTGCAGAGCAAATTATGACAGGGGGACTCGTCAATTTTGTGGATGCTTGGGAAAATATTGCGTTGTTTGCAAGTCAAAAAGAGTTGCCTGAACGGGTGCAGCAATCAGTACGTGAAGAACGGTTGGCACAAAACCCATTAGGCCTTGCGAATAGTTTGCACGGCATGGGAACAGGTGCGCAAAGGTCTTATTGGCAAGAGCTAAAAGGTTTGCATATACCCGTTTTGTTAGTAACGGGACGGTTGGATGTAAAGTTTGAGGCGATTGCACAAAAGATGCTTGAACAGCTGCCAAATGCTGTTCATAAAACTATTGATGCGGGTCATGCAATTCATGTGGAAAAACCTGCTGAGTTTGCTACAATAGTAAGAGAGTATTTAAGTTTGAACTATCAAGGAGGAAAATCATGACACGCGAGTGGATTACAGAACGTACATATGAAGACATTAAGTATGAAATTTTTAACGGCATTGCAAAAATTACGATTAACCGTCCGGAAGTGCGTAACGCATTCCGTCCGAAAACTGTTCACGAATTAATCGATGCATTTTCACGCGCACGCGATAATTCAGATGTAGGCGTTATTGTTTTAACTGGTGAAGGCGAAAAAGCTTTCTGTTCAGGTGGCGACCAATCCGTACGCGGACACGGTGGTTATGTTGGGGAAGATGAAATTCCACGTTTGAACGTTTTAGATCTACAACGTTTAATCCGTGTGATTCCAAAACCAGTTGTCGCAATGGTTGCAGGCTATGCAATTGGTGGCGGACACGTCTTGCACGTTGTTTGTGACTTGACGATTGCTGCAGATAACGCACGCTTTGGTCAAACAGGTCCACGCGTTGGTTCGTTTGATGCTGGATACGGTTCTGGTTATTTGGCACGTATTATTGGCCATAAGAAAGCACGTGAAATTTGGTACTTATGCCGTCAATATGATGCACAAGAAGCATTGGACATGGGCTTAGTTAATACAGTTGTACCTCTTGAGCAGTTAGAAGACGAGACGGTTCAATGGTGTCAGGAAATGCTTGAAATGAGCCCAACTGCACTTCGTTTTGTTAAAGCGGCGATGAATGCTGATACAGACGGTCTTGCTGGATTGCAGCAAATGGCTGGAGACGCAACATTATTGTATTACACAACTGACGAAGCAAAAGAAGGACGCGATGCGTTTAAAGAAAAACGCAAACCGGACTTTGGTCAATTCCCACGTTTCCCATGATTATTGAATAATTGAAAGCTGTCCTCTCTGGGGACAGCTTTTTTTGAAGAAAGGATTTTTTACATGACCTATCCGAATTGGTTGAGTCAGCGAAGTTATTTGAGCGGCGAGCGTATGGCCTTGTCGTTTGAGCAACAACAATGGACTTTTTGTGAAATAAATACGATTGCACTTGATTATGCAGGGAAACTTAGCGCACTTGGCGTAAATGAAAATTCGCGTGTCGCAGTATTGGCAAAATCCACTCCTGAATTTGTTTTTGTTTTGTATGGCTGTCTTCACTTAGGTTGTGAAATAGTCATGCTAAATGAACGCTTATCAAGTAACGAGTTAGCCTACCAAATAAATGATGCAGAAGTGGCGTTTATACTTGTCGCTGATGTGCTAAAAGAAAAAGTGGACGATTCACGCGTGGTTTTATTCGGTGAAATTGAAAATGCCAAACCCGTTCAATTTGAACCGCAGCAGCAATGGGCAAAAAATCGTACCATTTCGATTATGTATACATCTGGTACGACGGGTCATCCAAAAGGTGTTCGCCAAACAGCAGAAAATCATTTTTCAAGTGCTGTGTCGTCGGCGCTTAATATTGGTATAGCACCAGAAGATGTTTGGTTATGTGCCGTGCCCTTGTTTCACATTAGCGGATTTTCGATATTGATGAGGTCATTAATTTATGGCATGGGGGTTCGGTTATACGAGAAGTTTGATGCAGACCAAAGTGCTGAAGAAATTTGCAATGGCAGCGTGACGCATATGTCAGTTGTTGGAGTGACGTTAGAGCGTATCTTAACGAGTGTTGAACAAGCTTCCATCCGAGCATCGGATCGTTTTAAAGCCGTGCTTGCTGGAGGTGGACCGATTCCCATTGCTTACATGAAACGTGCTAAAAACTGTGGAATTCCGGTGTTGCAAACATACGGTATGACGGAAACATCGTCGCAAACAACAACGTTACAAGTGGCGGACGCAGAGCGAAAAATCGGATCTGCGGGTAAGCCGTTATTTTTATATGAAGTTAAAACAGAAAAACCTGGGGAAGTAGGAGAAATCCTGATTCGCGGTCCTCAAGTGACGCCTGGCTATATCGGGAAATTTGCCGAGCGAGAGGTTCAGCAAGATGGCTGGCTTCATACAGGAGACATAGGCTATTTAGATGACGAAGGCTTTTTGTTTGTTGTGGATCGCCGTTCGGATTTAATCGTCTCTGGCGGGGAAAATGTTTATCCTGCTGAAATCGAAAAAGTGTTATCCGCTCATCCGGCTGTGCAAGAAGTTGGCGTTTGTGGTGCACCGAGTGATCAGTGGGGAGAAGTTCCTGTGGCATTTGCGGTATTACAAAAAGAGGTGACAGCAGAAGAGCTATTGGCGTATTGTCGCGAACAGCTGGCATCTTACAAAGTGCCAAAACAATTGAAAGTTGTCGAGTCGTTGCCGCGTAATGCTTCCAATAAGCTGTTGAGAAGAGAGCTGAGAGCATGGGTATAGCGATTAAAGAGATTGGCCTAAAGACAATACGAAGACCGCTCAAAACCCCATTTAAATCAGTTTTACAGCAAGTAGATGAGCGGGAAGTGATTGTTGTGAGTGTGCGAGATGAGTCAGGACACATTGGGTACGGAGAATGCGTAGCGTTTGAAACTCCTTGGTACACAGAAGAAACCATTACCAGCTGTCGTTTTGTACTCGAGCATGTGTTACTGCCGCTACTCAAGAGTCAAAATCTTCAACACCCAAAAGAAGTGTGGGAGCTGTTCAATGCTGTGAAAGGCAACCGTATGGCAAAGGCCGCCATGGAAATGGCTGTGTGGGACTTGTTTGCAAAACAACAGCAGCAACCGCTTTGGCAATTGGTCGGAGGCACTTCAAAAGCAATTCCTGCTGGCATCGTCGTAGCTGCAGATCCGGCACAAATCGAAAAACGAGTAGCGCAAGCGAACAATGAAGGGTACAAGCGAATCAAAATCAAAATCCATCCGGATACAGATCCGTCTATGTTGAAGTCAGTTGTTAATAGCTATCCCGAGTTGTTATTTTTCGCGGATGCCAATGGCAGTTTCAATAAAGATAATTTTGAGCGATTAACAGAATTTGATGATGTGGGATTTGCACTTATTGAGCAGCCGTTTGGAGAGCGTGAGTGGTTGTTACATGCGCGATCAAAAGCACAACTCAACACCAAAATTTGCTTAGACGAAAGCATTGCTAGTATAGAAGATGTTCAACAAATGATCGATAGTAAAGCAGGCGATATTGTCGTATTGAAAATGAGTCGCCTTGGTGGCTGGACGGAAACTTTGAAAGTCGTGAAATTGTGCCGTGAGCACTCGATAAGTATGTGGGTTGGCGGCATGATTGAATTTGGTGTCTCGAAAGCCCATAATTTAGCACTAGCATCGTTGCCAAGTATCGACTATCCAGGTGATTTTTCTGCCTCCACCCATTTCTGGGAAAAGGATATTATTCAGCCAGCAATCATTGTCGACAGTGGAGAAATTCAGTTGAGCGATCAAATAGGAATAGGGTATACGGTAAATCTTGCCGAATAAAATATTTCTTTAAGTTAACGAAAAGTTCTTGAACGACTGCTGTGTTTTTGGGTGTATAATACAGAAAAGTAAATCAGAGTCGATTCGTTGGCGGATCATAAGGTGGGGAACATATGAAAAATTCAGAAGAGGCGATCATCAAACATTTTGCGATTGGTTTACCTGAGAAAATGACGTATGGAAACGGCGAGGAAATGGAAACGGCCATTCGTAAAAAAACTGTACAAGAATCGTTTTTAACGAAAGACGGTTTTAGTGGAGATGGAGTGGCTGATGTAAAATATCACGGGGGACCAGATCGCGCTGTGTGCTTGTATCCTTATGAACATTATGCTTTTTGGAACGATCAGTTTGAAACGACATTGCCTCCAGCTGCTTTCGGGGAAAACCTAACTGTGACGAATATGCTAGAGCGGGATGTTTGCATCGGTGATATTTTTCAAATAGGCGATGCCATCGTTCAAATCACGCAAGGACGAGTTCCTTGCAACACAATCGACCGACGTCTTGAGATGAAGCCTTTGTTAAAAGCAATGGTGAAAACAGGCTATACAGGTTATCTTTGTCGTGTGTTAGAAGAAGGAACCGTTCGAGCTGATTCGATCATTCGAAAGGTCTCAAAAAGTCCGACACAAGTGTCAGTTCTTTATGCCAATGAAATCAATTTCCACAAACCAAGAGATGTTGACGGGATTATGAAAGTGCTTGGAGCGGAAGAATTAGCAGCTGAATGGCGTCAATTTTTGACAAAGCGATTGACGAAATTGACGTCAGGAAAGTAGTATAAACTATAAGGTGAAGGAACAGATTATCAAAATACAAAACAGCGGTGGAATGAGTGCTAAACACTCATTCCACCGCTGTTTTGTATTCTATTTCAAAATTGTTTCCAACACTTGAAGGTTTTTCTCCATTAAAGTAAAGTAAGTTTCTTCGTTATCGATGTTTTCTTGTGTTAAAACACCGAGGTTGTGCATTTCGATGGCTTCTGCACCGACTTCTTTTTGGATAACTTTGGTTAAGTTAGAGGATACGTTTTGTTCGAAAACAATATATTGTAAATCGTATTCTTTTGCTAAATCTACAATTTCCGTCAATTCTTTTTGTGAAGGTTCGTTTTGACTGTTTAAACCAGCAATGGCGATTTGTTTAAAGCCGTATGGTTCTGAAAGATAACCAAACGCCGCATGTGATACAAAAAATGTGTCTTTGCTGACACGTTCTGCTAAAGAGTCGAATGAACGATCTAGATTTTCTAGTTCAATAATCAGTTCTGTGTAATTACTTTCGTACACTTCCGCATTTTCTGGATCTGCTTTAACTAAAGAATCTTTAATCGATTCTACTAGTTTTTGACTCAATACAGGTGACATCCAAACGTGCGGATCTGTTGAACCGTGATCATGATCATCGTGACTTTCAGCTTCCTCCGCATGCTCATCTTCAACTACATCTTCTTCATGAGTTTCTTCTTGATGACCCAGTGCGGCTTCTAAATCTTCATCTGTAATTTGATCCGCAGTCGCTACGAATTCAACATTTTCGTTTTCCAATGTCTTTTTCGCATTGTCGATAAATCCTTCCAGACCCAAGCCAATCGAGAACATCAAATCTGCATCTGCCAGTTTGATCATGTCTTGCTGTGTTGGTTCAAACGTGTGTTCATTAGAACCAGCTGGATAAATCGATTGAACTTCGACAAAATCGCCACCGATGCGTTCAGTAAAATAAGTAAGTGGATAAACCGTTGTGTACACTTGCAGCTTAGAGTCATCATTGTCGATACTCTGTGCTTCTTCGCTTGTTTTTCCGCAAGCTGCTAATAGTAAAAATAAGGAAAGCAATAATAAGATTTTTTTCATGTCTACCTCCAAAATGTAACGATTACGTTTTATTGACTAGTAGAATATTACATGATGCTCTTTGAAAACACAAGAAAAACCACCAATTATTTTTTTGGTGGCCATTCTTCTGGAACAAAATCGATGCCGCCTTTATGGAAAGGGTGGCAGCTTAAAATTCGTTTTGTTGCTAAATATCCGCCTTTTAATGCACCGTGTTTTTCTACTGCTTCAATTCCATAATGAGAACAAGTTGGATAAAATCGGCAACTTGGCGGTGATAAAGGTGAGATAAATCGCTGATAAAAACGGAATATTTTTAGTAAGGCTGTTTTCAAAATGGTTCAGCTCTTTTCGTCAAATTACTTTATATGTTTATTGTAGGGGCAGGAGAGGTATAAATAAAGTATAAGAACTTATCAAAAAAATATGGAGAGTGATTGGGAATGTCAAACGAATTAAACCATGAATTAAACGTGCAGGTGGCAACATGGTCTGTTGCTTACACAAAATTACATAATTTTCATTGGTACGTAAAAGGACCTTCGTTCTTTACCTTGCATGTAAAATTTGAAGAATTGTATAACGAAGCAACGTTACACATGGATGAAATTGCGGAACGTCTACTTGCGCTTGGTGGAAAGCCAGTGGCAACGATGAAAGAGCAGCTAGAGCTTTCTGTAGTAGAAGAAGCAAGTAGCAAAGAAACAGCAGAAGAAATGGTCGATGCCATCGTAAGTGATTATGATAAAATTATGAAATCCTTGAAAAAAGGCATGCATTTAGCAGCTGACGACGGTGATGACATGACAGAAGACATGTTAAATGCCGTTCATCAAAATCTTGAAAAACATTCTTGGATGTTATCAGCATTTTTGGGCGAAAAGAAGTAAGATAAGATTATACAAACGTACACTGAGTTTTAGTGTACGTTTTTCTTATGGCAACGGGGTGAAGAAATGCAGTATCAAGATCTGAACGGCTATTCGTGCGAATTATCATTTGAAAAAAATCGATTTTCGATTGAAAGCAAACATGTGTTAGTGATCTGTTGTTATAAAGGAGACTGGGTTCTGACGCGACACAATAAACGGGGTCTAGAGTTTCCAGGCGGTAAAGTAGAGTCAGGCGAAAGTTTACAAGAGGCTGCGAAGAGGGAAGTTTATGAAGAAACGGGAGCTCGCGTTAAAGGGTTGGAATGGTTTGCAGAATATGTTGTTTTTACTGAACAGCCTTTTTGTAAAACGGTTTTTATCGGAAAGGTCGACCAAATAGACACCATTCCACTTCTCGAGACAACAGGCATCATCTTGCTGAAAGACTTAAAACTCACGGATGAATTTAGTTTTTTAATGAAAGATAACGGAATGGCAACCATAATCGAGAAGGTGAAACAACTTGGACAATGGAACGATTGAAACAAAAAAACGATATCCTTCTCCAAATCCTCATGTTCAATTGACAGAAATCGTGTATTGGTCAGAAGGATTGCGAGTAAAAGGAATGCTAGCTGAACCGAAAAAAAGAGGGAACTATAGTGGAATCTTGTATTTAAGAGGAGGCATTCAGTCAATCGGGATGGTACGTCCTGCACGAATTGCTCAGTTTGCCGCGCAAGGTTTTATTGTGTTTGCTCCTTATTATCGAGGCAATCGAGGCGGTGAAGGGCGCGATGAATTTGCAGGGGAAGACCGTTGGGATGCCGTGCATGCGGTGGATGTGTTGAAACAATTCAGCAATGGAAATGTTCATTTATTGGCGTTTTCACGTGGCGGCATTATGGCATTATGGACAGCAATTTTACGTCAAGATATTACATCGGTCGTCACGTGGGCAGGTGTTACGGATACAGTATTAACGTATAAAGAACGCCCTGATATGCGCCGTATGATGAAGCGACTTTACGGGGGAACCCCAAATACCGCTTTGACTCATTTTGAAGAACGCAATCCGTTATTGCGTATTGAAGAAACTGCTGCGCCCGTTTTAATCATTCATGGCTTACAAGATGACAACGTCTCACCTGGACAAGCGTATTTGTTAGAAGAAGCGTTAAAATTAAACGATCAACCATATGAAACGTGGTACTTTCCTGAGTACACGCATTTCTTTCCACCCGCAGCAAATCGACAAACTGTAAAAGCAGTGTGTCACTGGATGAGAGAAAAAGAAAAGTAAAAAAAGCCCGTTCGGATTTTATTCCGAACGGGCTTTTGTGAAATTATTTTTGAGTTGGTCCGCCTTGCACGCTGATTTCAGGTGCGACAGTGCCGAACTTTTTAAAGTTTTCTTGGAATTCTTGTGCTAATTCATTCGCTTTTTTGTCATATGCTTCTTTATCATCCCATGCATGGCGTGGGTTTAATACTTCTGTGGGAACTCCAGGTATTTCTGTTGGAATTTCAAAACCGAAGATCGCTTCTTTTTCAGTTGGTACATTGTTTAATTCGCCTTTGATGGCAGCACGAACCATTGTACGCGTGTAAGAAAGTTTCATACGACTACCAACTCCGTAAACGCCACCAGTCCAACCCGTGTTCACAAGGAAAACTTGAGCACCGTGCTCGTCGATTTTCTTGCCTAGCATTTCAGCGTATACTGTTGCGTGTAACGGCAAGAAAGGTGAACCAAAGCAAGTTGAGAACGTTGCTTCAGGTGAAGTAATTCCGCGTTCTGTGCCTGCTAGTTTAGACGTGTATCCACTTAAGAAGTGGTACATAGCTTGTTCTTTTGTTAATTTACTGATTGGAGGCAATACGCCAAATGCGTCAGCAGTCAAGAAGACAATCGTTTTAGGATGTCCTGCAACTGAAGGGTCTACAATATTGTCGATAGCTTGCATTGGGTATGCAGCACGCGTGTTTTCAGTTAATGAACCATCGTCATAGTTTGGAATGCGTGTTTCAGGATCAACTACAACGTTTTCAAGAACTGAACCAAAACGAATTGCATCGTAAATTTGTGGTTCGTTTTCACGAGACAAATTGATTGTTTTAGCGTAGCAGCCGCCTTCAATGTTAAAGACACCGTTATCTGACCAACCGTGCTCATCGTCACCGATTAGCTTACGATTGCCATCAGCTGATAAAGTCGTTTTACCCGTACCAGATAAACCGAAGAACAATGTGACATCGCCTTCTGGCCCAACATTTGCTGAACAGTGCATAGGTAAAATGCCTTTTTCAGGAAGTAAGTAGTTCATAATAGAGAAAATCGATTTTTTCATTTCGCCAGCGTATTCAGTTCCGCCGATCAAAATGATTCTTTGCTCCATTGATACGATGATGAAAGTTTCAGAAGCTGTACCGTCAACTTCAGGGTCTGCCTGGAAAGTTGGAGCATACACAACAGTGAATTCAGCTTCATGTGTTTGTAATTCTTCAGCCGATGGACGGATGAACAATTGGTGAGCAAATAGATTGTGCCATGCGTATTCATTGATTGTTTGGATAGGTACACGTGATTCGTGGTCAGCACCAGCAAATCCTTTGAAAACGTAAAGCGCATCTTTGTCTTTTAAGTGCTTAATCACTTTAGCGTAGAGCTTTTCAAACACTTCGCTTGAGATTGGACGGTTCACATTGCCCCAGTCGACTTTGTTTTTAGAGCTTTCTTCTTCCACCATGTATTTGTCTTTCGGTGAGCGGCCAGTATATTTTCCTGTTTCCGCTTTTACAGCGCCTTCCCGAGTTAATACCGCTTCCTTGCGGGATGTTGCTGCTTCCACTAGTTGTGGCACTGATAATTGAACATGCACATTTTGGCCAGTTAAAAGTTCCTTCAAGTCGTTTGCAAAGTTCACTGAAGTCATATATATGTACCTTCCTTTTCTGTTATTCCCATAGCAATGGGGAGGATGTATATTCGTTCATTAGTATAACACATTAGGTTTATTAGTCTACACTAATCCACTGCAGAAATTAAAAAAATTGGATGACATTAACACTATATATAGTAAGAATAGTTGAGCATTTCGAATTTATGGTGGTTTTCAAACGTTAAACACAAAGTCTGTCAATTTAATTTACATAAAATGTTGACATCGCAGTGCTACTTCCGTATGATGAAAAATTGAACGGATACTCTTATTCCGAGCTGGTGGAGGGGGCAGGCCCTATGAAACCCGGCAACCTGCTACATGTGTAGTGATGGTGCCCAACCTGACACAAGGCGAACAGGCCTTGGATGATAAGAGTGAAAGGTGCTTATGATGATTTTTCCTTTCCTCATGCAGAATGAGTGAAGGGATTTTTTTATGAAATGCCCTTAATCCTCGTGTGCAAAGGCCACAAACGGCTTGAAGTTCAATCCAGATTTTCTGGAACGGACTTGACATGGGAAACGAGTACCGTATCAATTTCGAGAGCAATCTCGCAGGATATAAGGAGGAACATTTTTTGAAAAACCGTAGATTATTTACATCAGAATCAGTAACAGAAGGACATCCGGATAAGATCTGTGACCAAATCTCAGACGCTATTTTAGATGCAATTTTAACTGAAGATCCAAATGCACGCGTGGCGTGTGAAACAACTGTCACAACAGGACTTGTACTAGTTGCGGGAGAAATCACGACATCTACTTATGTGGATATTCCAAAAGTTGTTAGACAAACAGTAAAAGAAATCGGGTACACACGTGCTAAATATGGTTTTGACTCAGAAACAAGTGCTGTTCTTACAGCAATTGATGAGCAATCAGCAGATATCGCTGCAGGAGTTAACGTAGCGCTTGAATCACGTGAGGGCCAAATGACAGATAAAGAATTAGATGATATCGGAGCAGGCGACCAAGGGTTGATGTTCGGATATGCAAACAACGAAACAGAAGAATTAATGCCATTGCCGATTTCATTGGCACATAAATTGGCACGTCGTTTAGCGGAAGTTCGCAAAGAAGAAATTCTTCCATACTTGCGTCCAGATGGCAAAACACAAGTAACAGTTGAATACGATGAAAACAACAAACCGCTTCGTGTAGATACAATTGTTATCTCAACTCAACATCACCCAGAAGTAACATTAGAGCAAATTCAACGCAACATTAAAGAGTACGTAATTAACGAAGTTGTACCAGCTAAATGGATTGACGAAGAGACAAAATACTTTATCAACCCAACTGGTCGTTTTGTTATCGGCGGACCTCAAGGAGATGCAGGTTTAACTGGACGTAAAATCATCGTTGATACTTACGGTGGTTATGCTCGTCATGGTGGCGGCGCATTCTCAGGAAAAGACGCAACAAAAGTTGACCGTTCAGCGGCTTATGCGGCACGTTATGTAGCGAAAAACATCGTAGCAGCTGGTCTTGCAGATAAATGTGAAGTTCAATTAGCTTATGCAATTGGTGTAGCCCATCCTGTATCTATCGCATTTGATACGTTTGGAACTGGCATCGTTGATGAAGACACATTAGATGATTTGGTACGCGCAAACTTTGACTTGCGTCCTGCTGGCATCATTAAAATGTTGGATCTACGCCGCCCAATTTACAAGCAAACTGCAGCTTACGGACATTTTGGCCGTACGGATGTTGATTTGCCGTGGGAACGTACAGATAAAGCAGCAATCTTAAAAGAACAAGCTGGCGTTTAAGTTAACAATACGAAAAGGACGACTAGGCAGTGATGCCCGGTCGTCCTTTTTTGTTTGTTACTCTTTTTGAAGTGATTTATAATAAGCAGCTTTTTCTGCATATTCACGGACAATGCGTTTCATGTCTTCTTTGTCGTCTTCGCGAAGTTCACGGACAACTGTTGCAGGACGCCCAAACGCTAACATACCAGGAGGAATCACTTTTCCTGGCGGCACGAGACTACCCGCACCAACAAATGCGCCTTCTCCAATTTCAGCTCCGTCAAGAATAAGAGAACCCATGCCAACTAACGCACCTTTACGAACCGTGCAGCTATGAAGCGTTACTTGATGCCCTATTGTTACTTCATCTTCAAGAAGCAAAGTTTTGCCTGGGCTTTGATGAAGCATGCACAAGTCTTGGATGTTAACTTTATTGCCGATGATGGTGGGAGAAACGTCACCGCGAATGACCGTATTAAACCAAACGGATGAGTCAGCACCAATCGTCACATCGCCAGTGATTGTCGTATAGTCTGCAATAAAAGCGGATGTGTCGATTTGTGGAAATTTGTCTTTAAATGGATAAATCATGGCAAAGCTCCTTTAAACAAGATAAGATATTCTATAATCGTATCAAAACAAAACGAAACGTCAAATGACAATATAGCGTTAAGAGCTGATCGGCAAGGAAAGGAAGTTTGATTATGTGGAAATGGCAAGCTGAAGGCACAGCTAAAGCAGTAGTAGTGTTAATCCATAGTGCATATGAACAGCATATGCGGTATGCGTGGCAAATTGAAAAATGGCGGTCGGTCGGCTTTCATGTGTACACAGGAGATTTACCTGGTCACGGCAAAAATGCCGGAGCTGACAAGGTTCACCGCGAATCGTTTGATGAATATGAACAAGCAGTGATTGAAATGCTGAAACTGGCGTCAGATAATGATTTACCGGTATTTGTCATTGCCCATGGACTAGGTGCTACGGTAGCGATGAATGTGTTGGGGCACCGTAAATATAATGTAGCGGGAGCCATTTTCACGTCTCCTTGGCTACAGTTAAAAAAACTGCCACCAAAAGCACCAAACACTTTTCCAGGTGTTGCTCAATTAACGGGGCGCCGAAAAATGGATCACGGCATCGAATTGCGTCATTTAACGCGAGATCAGTTTTCTTTTAGTCAAGAAACCGAAAGCAATTTGTATCATACGGTTATTACGGCGGGCTGGTATAAAGAATTACAAAGTTATATGAAAGAAACCGCTGCGGCTATTGAAGTATATCCACAAATTCCAACGTGTTTGTATACAGCGGAGCGAGATGTAATCACCGAAAAAGAAGCGGCTCGTCAATGGTTACTAAAACAACAGTTAACTGAGTTTACTTATAAAGAATGGAAATATTGCTACCATGATATTTTTCAAGAACCTGAAAAAGAAGAAGTTTTTCTAGCCGCACAAGGCTTTATCCATACGGTATTGCGTTCGGTTGGTTACTTGATCGAAGAATAAAATGACGTGTTTAGAAAGAAAAGGAGAGAGATCTTATGGCGTTAACGTATAGCGTATTAGACCAATCGCCAATTTCAGAAGGCAGTTCGCCACAGGAAGCATTAAAACATACGGCTATACTTGCAAAATACGCCGAGAAATGGGGCTATACGCGCTTCTGGGTGTCAGAGCATCACGATGCGCCTACTTTGGCTGGCTCTTCTCCTGAACTGTTACTTGCGCATTTAGGAGCCGTCACCTCTACCATTCGGCTCGGTTCAGGTGGCGTGATGTTGCCTCATTACGCGGCATTTAAAGTTGCGGAAAACTTCAAATTGCTTGAAGCTTTGTACCCTGGAAGAATTGATGCAGGAATGGGTCGCGCTCCTGGCGGCATGCCGCGTGCTTCTTATGCCTTAAATGAAGGAAAGAAACGTGACACGAGCCTATTCCCTAAACAACTAGACGAGCTCCGGATGTACTTAACCGATACTATTCCTGAAGATCATCCTTATTACGGCATGAAGGCGACACCAGTGTCACTTAATAATCCGCCTATTTGGATATTAGGATCAAGTAGAAGCTCAGCACTGCTCGCCGCAGAAAAAGGACTTCCTTATTTATTTGCCCATTTTATCAATGGAGAAGGCGGACAATCCTTTACGAAAGAATACCGACAGCATTTTAAACCATATGAAGGCAGTAAACCTTATGTCGGATTTGCGATTTTTGCTGTTTGCCAAGAAACGCAAGAAAAAGCAGAATGGGTAGCGTCTTCTTTGGATTTATCACTGTCAATGGGCGCACAGGGCATGCCTTCACAAGGCACGCCACCACCCGAAAAAGCAGTTGCTTATCCATACTCTAAATTCGAAAAATTACTTGTCGCTGAGAATCGTCGCCGTATGGTAGTGGGCATACCAGAGCACGTTGCAAACCAACTAGAAAAATTAGCTTCTGAATACGAAGCAGATGAAGTTATGCTAGTTTCTGCAGCTTACGATTTTAAAGACAAACTCAAAAGCTATGAATTGATTGCGGAAGAAATGAAGAGACGTATATAAACTGAAGGTGCTTTGTTTCTAGATAAATAATAAGTACAGTTAAAAGGCAACCCACTTCCTATATAGGAAGTGGATTGAGACTGAAAGTACACTTGTATCGTTTTCAAATGCTTACAAACCGCGCTGGTCGCTTTGGGGATGACTCCCGCAAGAAGCCAGGAAAACCACCTGTCTTCTTGCTTCGTCTACCCCGTAGACGCGCCACCGCTAAAGTCTACCCTAATAAGAAAAAAGCGAAAACGATTGAAATTTTCCTACAAAGAACGTTATTAATAAAAGGTGTTGGAACAAATTCTTTCTACTATTTCTTTTCTCCACATCAAAAAACCACTTCCTATATGGGGAGTGGTTTTTTGATGTGAAGATAAAAGATGTAAGATTTAACACGACTAAAAGACTGCTAATTTAAAATGTACTGAATCCTTTTATTCATTTTACAATTATTTAAAGGATTTCAAATAAAAGAGAAGAAAAGAACTTAGGGTAACGAAATACTTTTGAATGGAGGCTGTAGAAGGAGCTGGAATATTTTTCTCAAGACCGTTTCTAAAAAAAATATAGGGGTGGAAAATGGATGAAGAAAATGAATGTGACGAAAACAGCTAACAAGACGATGATTCGCAAAAAAATGATGACTTTAACAATTGCAGGGGCGATGGTGTTGAGCGCATCACCATTTATGTCTCCAGCTGTCGGTGCTGTAGGGAATGGACCAGCTTATGGTGGCAACGAAACCATCAACACCTCAATACTGACAACATATGATGAAATGGCAGATTTTTTACAAACACAAGAAGCCAAACAAAAAAATATGGAACTTGAAGTAATTGGACAAAGTATTAAAGGGCGTGATTTGTACTTAGTAAAGTATGTGACAAATCCTGAAAATCCGACAATTCTTTTTCTGACTCAACAACATGGCAACGAACAATTGACAACAGAAGGCGCACTTGAATTTATCAAACACCTTGGAACAGGCAAGATGAAAGGGGTAACAGATGGCGTCAATATTTTAATCGTTCCAATGCTCAATCCAGATGGCGCAATGGGAGATGTGAATTTTTCATTAGATGATTACATAGCGAAAGGAGATCGGAATCTCACACGCTATAACGCGGACGGCATCGATTTAAACCGTGATCACATTACTAAAATTCAACCTGAAACCAAAGCCTTCCACGAAAATGTGATGAGAAAATATGATATTGATTACATGATTGATTTGCATCATCAAGGTACTCAAAGTGAGCGAGATGGAGAGCTGGTATCCGGTTCTATTTTGTACCCGACAACACCAAACGTTGACCCAGATGTACTTCTTAAATCCAAGCAGCTAGGAGCTGTAGTTTTCGATGCCATCGATTCAAAAGGATGGGGCCATTTAGGCAAGTACAGAGGCGGAAATGCAGAAACAATTAGTCGAAATGGCATTGCAGTAGAATATGGAATTTCTACCCTGTTATTCGAGATGCGCGGCATGTCGGATCATTCTTACGAGTCGTATGTTTTGGGACAAAAGAGCAATGGCTATCTAATCCAACAAACCATCACGACACTCGATGCCACAGTTCGTGCAATTGCGGATGATTCTATTGCAGATGCAGATATCTCGTTCTGGGATACACTTTCTTACCAAGAAAATCGTACATCTGAGTGAGATTCGAATATTTAATGAAAGAATTGCTATATTAACTTTAATGTTAAAAGAATTTAGATGTTAATAGGAATGGGACCAAAAAAGCGTTCGTAAATGTATATGAAAAATGTGGACGTTCGTAAAACGTGTAGACACGTTTACGAACGTCCTTTTTTGTAGTTCTGGTCAGATTTTAGAGCGTTCGTAAAAGTGTACTTTTACGAACGGTTTATTTACGGTTCGTTGTAAAGAAGAAACCAAAGAAATAGTAAATCACATAAGAGGAAAATAATGGTATACTGAATTTATAAGATTAGAAAAAGAATATTCTTAAATTTTACAGAATTAAAGGAGTATACATCATGAAAACTAAACTACAACAGATGACAGAAGAAGAATTCGATAAATATATGGCATATTTAATACCTGATTACGCTAAAGATTTATCGGAAAATTATATGATTCCTTTAGAAAAAGCAATGAATGAATCAAAAGAGTTAATGGACCAATTGCTTCCAAATAAACAAAATTCGGCAGAACAACTAGTTTATAATATTTATTCAACTGACGAAGATAAAACGGTCGGAGTAATCTGGTACAATATCCAATCTGATAGCAATAAAGCTTATATCTATCATATCTTCATCAAAGAAGAGTTTAGGAAGAAGGGATTTGCTACCTTCGTTTTGCAGGAATTAGAAGAAAGCATGAAAAGTGTTGGGGTTATTTCTATGGGATTGAATGTGTTTGGCACTAATCCTAATGCTTATAAGCTTTATAAAAAACTTGGTTATCAAGTGCAGTCAACGGCAATGGGGAAAAGAATTTAAAATAAAAATTTATGAAGTTACCGATTGCTTTATATGTAACGATCAATAAGAGCTAACAAAAATTAAGTGAAATCTTATAAAAATTTAGTTTACATATCATAAGTTATCAGAAGTTAAATCAACTCTTATGACGAGTTTAATAGAAAAGATGTTAAGAGGTTCTGAGATTTGTATTCAGAGAGGAGGAGGGAGGTATGGAACGTTCTCATGCGAAGAAGCGAAAGTTCATCTCGATAGATTTAACAAAAGGCAGAAGGAAATTTGATACCAGTAAAATGGATGAATGGTCACCAGAGGAGTGGGCAGCTTTCGGTGGAACTGAAGAAGATCATCATCTAGAAATACCCTTGTTGAATACAGAGAAATATCGTTTTCTTATAGTCTCTATTTCTATAAATGGAGTCACCAAGGCATTCACGCTTGAAATTCAAATGGAAAACAAGACAGAAAAGGATATTCGTATTGAGGTTGCAACTTTGAAAATTGATGAGGCCCTTTTTGATATATCAAAAACCGAGCCTTTTTTCATCAAAGCGCATGCACAGAAAGAAGGTCAAATTACTGTCATCATCTCCGGAGATTATCTGGAGTTCTTCAAAAATTCGATTTCCTTGAGCTTCGATATTAAAGAGGTAGAGACAGACTATTGGCTCGAGGGATATGAAGTGGTTGTGCAAGTGTATTGATGTTCCGGATTAATTATGAAGTTAACATATGACCAATTATCGGAAGGAAGAAGCGAAAAACTCAGCTTCTTTCTTTTTTTATTTAAGTGCATTTTTACAAACACTTATTCAATTAAGCAATCTTCTTATTCTATAGCATTTTCACTTCACTAAAGCTTGTTGACAAATTTTCAAGCGTCATTTAATCTATATTTACATATTCAAACGAATATAAGAATGTTAGTTGAAGAGTAAAATAAGAAGTAGAAAAGTAATTTTTGTCACAAAAATCTTATGAAGTAGGACTGCTGAAAAGTATTGATCTTATCATTTCTTATGAGGATCAAGTTTTTCTTCCAATGAAAAGCGCTAGATAGGAGCGATAATATGAAAGTTTCAGAAAAAGACACAGAAGCAAAAACAGACTGCTGCTCAGGTCCTTCTTGCTCGAGCACAGAACAGTTGGAGGAGACTTCAGAGAAAACCTCTTCATGCTGCGGAACGGACCAGAGCACTCTCGGTAACGGAGCGGCTAGTGTCGAAGAACAAAAGCCGGTTGGACAAACAATCGATTCCCTCACTTATCAGGTTCAGGGAATGGATTGCCCGTCCTGTGCAGCAACCATCGAGAAAAGCCTCAATGCTATAAAAGGAATTGAAACCGTCAAAGTTAATTATAGTGCTGGAAAAATGACTATTGGTGTCAGTGATTCCTCAGTGGCTGATCAGATTCCGATTCAAGTGAAGAAACTGGGTTTTGAAACAGATGCCGTGGAAAAGAAAACAGATGGCCAGGTTTACCGGGTGGAGGGGATGGACTGCGGCGCTTGTGCAGCGACGATTGAAAAGCACCTCTCCAAAAACTCGGCAGTCCAAAATGTGAAGGTGAATTTTTCTACCGGTAAAATGCAGATACTCCACACAGCGCAGGATAAAGAAATTATTCAGGAAGTAGAGCGAGCCGGTTTCAAGGCCTCGCTGATTTCCAAAGAAAGAAAGATCGAAGAAAAAAACAAGAAAAGAATTACCGCCGCAAGCCTTTCAGGTGTCCTTTTAGCTATTGGTTTCTTTGGCTCTTTTGCTGGACTGCCTGGAACGATGGTTACGGTTCTATATGCTTTGACCATTGTAGTCGGAGGCTATAAGCCTGCGAGAAGTGCTTTCTATGCCGTGAAAAGCAAATCGCTGGATATGAATGTGTTAATGGTTTCGGCAGCGATTGGGGCAGCACTAATCGGAGAGTGGTTCGAAGGCGCAACAGTTGTTTGGCTATTTGCTTTAGGGAATGCTTTGCAAAACCGTTCGATTGAACGTACAAGAGAATCGATTCGGGGTTTAATCAACCTGGCGCCTTCTGAAGCACTCGTAAAAATGGGCAATCAACTGACTCTAAAACCGGTGGAAGCAGTAGTGGTGGGTGATGTCATCGTGATCAAGCCGGGTGAGAAGATTCCGCTGGATGGAGAAATCATTTCTGGCACATCCAGTGTCAATCAAGCACCGATCACCGGTGAATCGATGCCGGTCGATAAAGAACAAAGCGACCCGGTCTATGCCGGAACGATCAATGAGAGTGGTTCTTTAGAAGTTCGGGTAACCAAACTGGTGGAAGATACCACGATTGCCAAAATCATTCACCTCGTGGAAGAAGCGCAAGAACAGAAAGCACCTACACAAACCTTTGTCGATCGTTTTGCGCGGGTTTATACGCCAATCGTTTTTGCACTCGCATTGCTCGTCATGGTGGCGCCTCCTCTTGCGGGTTTCGGCACTTGGGAAGAATGGCTTTATAAAGGACTCACTTTATTGGTGGTAGCTTGTCCTTGCGCATTGGTCATTTCGACTCCTGTGGCTATTGTGTCAGCCATCGGAAATGCCGCTAAAAATGGCGTCTTGATTAAGGGAGGAACTTTCCTGGAGAAAGCAGGTGCCATAAACGCAATCGCTTTTGACAAGACCGGCACATTGACTGAAGGAAAGCCGAAAGTATCGGATATCACAGCAGTGGCAGGCAACGAGGCCGAACTGATCAGCATTGCGCGCACCATTGAAGAACATTCTGTTCATCCGATTGCTAAAGCCATTATTTCGTATGCTATTGAACAAAATATTTCTGTAAAACCCGGTGAGGCATTCAAAGCCATCCCCGGGAAAGGTGCACAGGCCACCATTGACGGAGTTGAATATTTCGCCGGCAACCCGAAGCTATACAAGGAAATGAACGTTTCCCTGTCTTCTGTAGAAGGGCGTATTCAGACTTTACAAAACGAAGGACATACCATCATTGTAATCGGGACGCGAACCGAAATTTTAGGGATGATTGGCGTAGCGGATCCGATCCGAGACATTACGGTTACAGCCATTCAGAAACTGAAAGATGTGGGCATGGAAGAAATGGTCATGCTGACGGGTGACAATGTGGGGACTGCGAAGAAAATCGGAGATCAAACCGGTGTGGACCGCTATTTTGCTGAATTATTGCCTGAAGACAAAGTGACGGCCGTGAAAAAGCTGCAGCAAGAAGGCAGAAAGGTCGCAATGATTGGCGACGGGATCAATGACGCACCGGCACTGGCCACAGCAGACCTCGGAATTGCTATGGGTGGTGCCGGAACGGACACCGCCATGGAGACGGCTGATATTGTCTTGATGGCCGACAATTTGGAAAAGCTTCCGCATACCATTAAGTTAAGCAGAAAAGCGTTGACCATCATCAAACAAAATGTCTGGTTTTCTCTTCTGACGAAAGTCGCGGCCTTGCTCTTGATTTTCCCGGGGCTTTTAACATTATGGATGGCTGTCTTGGCCGATACCGGAGCTGCCTTGTTAGTTATACTCAATAGCATGAGGCTGCTTAGACAAAAATAATGATTGAGCCGTTCGATATACAGTTGTTGCCCATAAGAAAACCGGCCAGGCACAAACAAGCGCAAACTTGGCTGTATACTGGAATTTCAACTGGCAAGACAAACAGCAAAAAAAGCCTTTCGAGTTGAGAAAAGGCTTTTTTGCTGTAGGAGAGAGCTTGTGTACGACAATGAATTAGATTACTGTCTCCATATTATGTTCAGCTGCTAGTTGAATCAAACTGCGGATGTGATTATCCGGCAACGAATAAAAGACCAATTTGCCTCTTTTATCGTATTTAACCAACCCCATATTTCGCAGATAACGCAAATGATGAGAAGCCGTAGCTGTAGTGGTATTTAAAATATTGGCGACATCGCATACACAAAGCTCTTCTTCCAGGCTTAGCGCATACGCAACCTTTAAGCGGGTGGCATCGGACAATGCTTTAAAAACCAATTCTACACCGTTAACCTTGTCGATCTGTGGCTGGACTCTTTCCACCACTTCCTCATCATAGCAAAATGTTTGACAAGTATCGGTTTTCTTGGCAGGTTCAATGTTCATCATGGTTTTCCCCCCTTTTATGGATTGTTGGTTATGACTAGTGTAGAGAGGATTCAAAAAGTTGTCAATTACAATAGTCAAATGAGTATTTTAATGAGTTTTTTGGCTGTTAGAATAAAAAGAGGATCTACAAGAAAAACTAATTTACTCTTAAATACATTTTTTTCAAACGAATGGAAATTTTGATTTAGTACGATTCAACGAGCCATTCTACTAGAACACGGTTTCTGAAGACGCTGTTTTTATTTAATAGTAGATAAATATATTTAGTGAGAGGTGCTGAGATGTTTCAAGTAATTGCTACATCAACTATTTTATACTTGGCAACGGCGGTAGACCTGATCGCCATTCTGCTCATCTTTTTTGCGAGAGCTGAAACGAGTAAGCAGGTCAAAAATATCTATATCGGCCAATATATAGGATCCTTGACCTTAATCGGCGTCAGTTTGTTTTTGGCTTATGTACTAAACTTTGTGCCCGAGAAATGGATATTAGGACTGCTGGGGCTAATTCCGATTTACTTCGGGGGAAAGGTGGCGATAAGCGGTGATGATGATGAGGAATATGTGGAAGGTCGGCTAAATAAACACGGGTTCAGCAAATTAGTGAAAACGGTGGCACTGGTAACCATAGGCAGTTGCGGTGCGGATAATATTGGTTTGTTCGTTCCTTATTTTCTGACACTGGATATGGGTGAACTGATGATTACGTTAATCGTGTTTCTGGTTCTAATTTATTTCATAGCGTTCACTGCACAAAAAATTGTGCACATTCCTGGTATTGGGGAAGTCATTGAAAAATACAGCAGATGGATTATGGCCATCATTTATATTGGTTTAGGTTCGTTTATCATTTACGAAAACAATACCATCCAGAAAATCATCTCCTTTTTCTAATCAAGCAGGAAAGCGGACAGCCATTAACCAGTGTAACTGGCGAGTGGCAGGCTGATTCGAGTCAGTGGTATTGGAACGCTGGCAAACCATTGAGAGTTTAAAAAATATACAGAAAAGAGGACAATCATGAACCAAAAGAAGAAAAATAAGTCATCCGGCATGAAATTAGCAGTTCTCCTGACAACGTTGGCAGTTTTGATCATAGCCGCAATCGTGATTTTGACAAATCAACAGAGAATCCAATCGGTGGAAACGACGCAAGTTGATGTCAGCGGACAACCGATATTTGGAGAAGAGGAAGCTCCTGTAACAGTCGTTGAATTCGGTGATTTTAAATGCCCATCCTGCAAGGCGTGGGGAGAAATGATTTACCCCCAATTAGTTGAAGACTATATCGATTCCGAGGATGTGAAGTTCTCTTATATCAATGTCCTCTTCCATGGCGAGGAATCAGTTTTGGCTTCAATAGCAGCAGAATCTGTGTATCAGCAAAGTCCAGACGCCTATTGGGATTTCCATAAAGCATTGTTTGACGAACAGCCGACGCAGAATCACGATGCACTTTGGGTCACTCCGAAAAAAATATTGGAAGTGGCATCCGTGTTTCCATCTATTGACCAAGGAAAGCTAGAGGGGGATATAGAACAACAAGCGACAATGGATCAGGTAGAAATCGATGAAGCATTGGTGGAAGAAGCTGAAGTGGCGCAAACGCCAACTATCGTGGTCAATGGCACGCAATTGGAAGACCCGTTTGATTATGACGCGATTAAGGCGTTGATTGATAAAGAGTTAGCAGGTGAGAATTGATGGAAGAGAGGAAGAACGACGCCGATAAAAGTGGGCTTTTGTTGTATGGCGCATGGTTTGTATCGTTAATCGCCACGTTAGGCAGTCTGTATTTTAGCGAAATAAGAGGGTTTATTCCTTGTGACCTTTGCTGGATCCAACAGATTTTTATGTATCCGCTGGTCTTGGTTTTGGGAATTGCGACATTTCGAAATGACGTAAAGGCAGCGATCTATGTCTTGCCCTTATCCCTGATAGGAGGAACGATTTCTATTCTCCACTACCTGCAACAGGAGGGATCAAACCTTGTGTCAGTGGCGTTCCCTGCAGTTCCGAGTATATAAACTGGGTGGGGTTTGTAACGATTCTTTTTTTAGCGCTTGTTGCTTTTGTCTTGATTTCAGCGACAATGATCGTTTTGATAATCAAAAACAAAAATGAGTGATTGGTTATTGTTAAGCTGAATTCAATTGGTGAACAATAAAAATACGGATTGAATTTTTTGTTTTTAATTCAGATAGAAAAGGGAAGGAAACCAGCTAAATAATATCGGACTTGGATTCCCATCTAAGGTGATTTAGTAGCAAGTACCAATTGAGTTGTAGACATATTTCTGTTTAACATACGACCCGTCATTGGAATGAAGTACCAATTATTTAGCGAGCTATATGATAATGTTATAGTGTTCCTAGTCTGTTAAAATGTATTTTATAAAAAGGGAGGCTTTGTATGGAAGTCATATATATTGCGGGTGGATGTTTATGGGGAGTACAAGCGTTTATTAAAACCTTGCCTGGGGTAAAGGCGACAGAAGCAGGACGAGCAAATGGAACGAGTCATACACTTGATGGGGACTATGATGGCTACGCGGAATGTGTGAAAACAGAGTTTGACCCAGAAATGTTGACGATTCGAGACTTGATGTCGTATGTATTTGAAATCATTGATCCTTATAGTTTAAATCGACAAGGGCAAGATGTTGGGGAAAAATACAGAACAGGCATGTATAGTGAAAATCCAAAGCATTTAGAAGAGGTACAAACATTTATTCGTGAGAGAAGCGATAGTGAACGTATCGTTGTTGAAGTGCTGCCACTTTTGAATTATGTGAAAAGTGCGGAAGAACATCAAGACCGACTAACGAGATGTCCCGATGATTATTGTCATATCCCAGAAGAATTGTTAAGTAAATATAAATAGGTAATGTATGTTATTACCGAAAGAGAAGCTCCAGTGCGGGCTTCTATTTTTGTGACTAAAAACGAAAGTAAAGGACGCTTTACATTTTATTTGAAGTAAAGTATGCTTTACGTAAAGCAAGCTTTACACGGAGGGATAGAATATGGAGCATCGAATCAAAGAGCTAAGAACATCTTTCGGGTATACGCAAGAGCAGCTATCTGAGAAATTAGGTGTTTCGAGGCAAACAATCATTTCAATCGAGAATGGACGCTATAAACCGTCATTGGAATTAGCGTATAAAATCGCTACTTTATTTCAACTTCGTATTGAAGATGTGTTCATATTTGAGAAAGGGAGTGAATAAGCATGGAAACAAACCAACTATTAGGTCTATTGGGATTATTGCTCGGAGCAACGGGAGGACTGTTCGGACTGTGGTGGGGACGGAAGAAAGCTGCAGAAAACAGAGGACTCGATGAGCGGTACGCAAGTATCACTACGAAAGCTTTAGCAAATGCTTGGAAGATCACATTGGTAGCCTTGTATATTCAGTTCGTCTTTGTGATTTTTGGAATGGAGTTAGCAGCTATTGAAGTAGTAGGCACTCTGCTGATTATTCATTTAGCTGGTTGGGCAATTTCTACGGTGTATTATAATTTCAAACTTTAAATGGACTGAATAGTAATCCAATAATCTATGTAAAGAAGAGCTACACCCTAGTAGCTCTTTTTTTGTTTAGTTGTTTCTATAGGTGAAAAATGAATATACAGCAACAAATTAAGTTATTATAATTAAATTTCAATCCTTGTCAGTTTAAAATCTCAACATTCCAAAGATTTTAACTTCTAATATATTACAAAAATATTTCGCAATTAGAATAAATTGAAATACTGCTGTAACAGAATAAAGATTCCGACCTGTTATACTGAGCATGTTGCATTAAAATAGATGCTTTTATGTTATGTCAATTGAACATTTAACTTACACATAGATGAAACAATCGTAATTATTGAAAGGGGATAAAACACGTGATATCAAAATGGTTAGTAACTAGTTTATCCTCTGTTTTAGCTTTATCAATATTGATACCGACAGCTAACGCAGATACATTAAATGAATTAGAGCAGAAACAACAAGAAACAGAGCAACAAAAAAGTGAATTAACTTCTGATATTAGTGAAAAAGCAGGACAAATCAATCAAAACGTATCAAAGTTAGACCAATTAACAGCGAAAATCGAAGAATTGAACACACAAATAACCGATACAGAAACAAAAATCAGTGATGTTCAAGCGAAAATCGATAAAACTAAAGTAGAAATTGATGAGCTGAAAAAGTCAATTGAAGAACTTGAACAAAAAATAGAAGAACGTGAAGGGTTATTAAAAGAGCGAGCTCGTGCAATCCAGTTAAGTGGCGGTTCTGTAGATTACATAGATGTCTTACTTGGCGCAAACAGTTTTATTGATTTTATTGATCGTTTTTCTGCGGTGAATACGTTAATCGAAGCAGACAGAGAAATCATGCGGGAACAAGCGGCAGATAAAAAACTGCTAGCTGAACAAAAAGAACAAGTAGAATCCAAGTTAGCTGAACAAGAATCCCGACGTTTAGAATTGGTTGGGTTAAAAGCTTCGTTAAGCAGTAAAAAAGCAGAACAAGCTCAAGCTGTTCAAAACTTAGAAAAAGAACAAAAACGACTGGCAGCTGAAAAAAACGAGTTAGAATTTGAACATGCCGAAGCTCTTGAAGTTAGTGCAGAGTTGGAAAAACAAATCATGAACGAACAAGCACGTTTAGCAGAAATTGCTAGAAAAGAAGAAGAAGAACGCCAGCGAAAAATTGCTGCTGAAAAAGCTGCAGAAGAGGCTCGTCTACAAGCAGAAGCAGAAGCGGCTGCAGCTGCTAAAGCCGCAGCAGAAGAAAAAGCTCGTGCACAAGCAGAGGCAGAAGCACAGGCTCAAGCTAAAAGTAGTGCCAAAGCGGAATCAGTAAGCAAGCCGAAAGCACCAGCACCTGCTGTGACTCCACCCGTAAAAGTAGAAGTTGCGCCACCAGCACCTAGTGCGATGTTTATTTGGCCTGCTTCTGGACGACATTCTTCAGGTTTTGGTGGACGTGATATTGGTGACGGTGCCGAATCACATCTGGGACAAGACATTGCCAATGTAACGGGTACACCAATCTCTGCGGCGGCAACTGGTTATGTTTCCTATGCCGGTAACATGGGTGGTTATGGTAACGTAGTAATTTTAACGCACTCCATTAATGGCCAAACGTATGCGACTGTTTATGCGCATATGAGTGCTATCAATGTTTCATCTGGACAGGCCGTTTCACAAGGTCAAAACGTTGGACTCGTTGGCAGTACAGGACGATCTACCGGGCCGCATCTTCATTTTGAAATCCATGTTGGTCCGTGGAATGGTGCTCGCTCAAATGCAGTGAATCCAATGAATTTCTTCTAAAATAGTTACAAAAGGAAAGATTTAACCCGACCCGAAGCACTTTAAAAGTGCGCCGGTTCGGGTTTTTTTATATTTCTATTAGATGAATTTGTTTATTTCCGATTAATCCGACTGGCTTTGGGTATAGAAGTAAAAGGCTGTAAAGCAAATTAATAAATTGTTTGCAGAGTCAACAAAAGGAGGATGTGGCGTGGAGAATTCAATCAAAGCTTTTGTGTTCGATGTTTACGGAACCTTGTTCGACGTTACGGCGATAAAAAAAGAATGCGAAGAATTATATCCCGGATATGGCGAGAAAATCAGTCAGACATGGAGATCCAAGCAAGTGGAATATTTCATGTTGCGCCAGCTGATGGGCAATTATGACACGCTTTATGCCATTACACATGATGCATTAAAATATGCACTAAATGAAAATGACTTGCAGACAAGTAAAGAAAACGAGCAAAAGTTATTGGATGCCTATCTGCATTTACCGCTTTACTCAGAATCGAAAGAAGTTCTTACGCAGTTAAAGGATAAAAACTTAGTAGTTTTTTCAAATGGCTCTCACGATATGCTGGATCCATTAGTTAAAAATGCTGGATTAGAAGAGTTGTTTGATCAAGTGCTGAGTATTGACGACGTGAAGCAATTTAAACCAACACCAGCATCTTATCAATATGCATTAAAACAACTTGGAATCGAAAGCCATGAAGTTCTTTTCATGTCGTCTAACGGCTGGGATGTTTCAGGTGCAAAAAGTTTCGGCTTCCAAACAGCTTGGATCAACCGAAAAGGAATGCCAGTTGAAGAACTCGATCTAGAGCCGGACTATATATTTGATGATTTAAATGGATTATTAAAGTGGAAATAAAGTTAAATTGATTGCGTTTTAAAAATAAGGAGGAAACTAACTATGACAACATTACAACTTGGTGATAAAGCACCACAATTTGAATTACCATTAGCAGAAGGCGGTACTTATTCTCTTGAACAAGATTTGACGGATCGTCCAGGTTGGAGATTTTTGGTCTTTTTCAGAGGATCATGGTGCCCAGTATGTAACCAAGATTTAAAAGAAATTGAAGAAAGCCTTTCTTATTTTGAAGGAAAAGGCGTTTATTTTACTGCTCTATCAACAGATAGCCAAGAAAATTCGTTAGGGATGAAAAATGAGCATAGCCTAAGCTTTCCGCTCCTGTCTGACCTTACAACAGATTTATTAGACCAGTATGGTGCTTATTACCACGGAGAAGATGCACCATATGAAGATCATGGAATTCACGGGGAAGCTGCTCATTATTTGCTTGATGAAAAAGGGAATATTCTTTATCAACAGCAACAAACGAGCCCTTATGGACGTCCAAGCGCAACAGAACTTCGCAAAGTTGTGCAGTATATTAAAAAGAATTTAAAGTGATATAAATCACTCCAGAAGACCTTGCCTATTGATGGAGCAAGGTCTCTTTTGTGTGGTAGCCATAAAGTGGTAAAACGTGCAAATTGCCCAGTGTTAATTGTAAAATAATAGAACGGATAACAAGAGCGCAAATGGGCTCTTTTTTCATTGAAGGAGGACTGTCATGAAGCGTACGAAAGAAAATTGGGTTAATGGGAACGGGGTTATCCATACGCCATTTTATTACGGCTGGGTCATTGTCATTCTCGCGGGATTGTCTCACTTTTTTTCTGGACCTGGACAAACCTATTCAAACGCCATTTTTATAGATTATTACATAGAAGAATTTGGTTGGAGCCGCTCGACCGTGTCCGGTATTTATTCTTCAGCAACACTTCTTGCAGGATTTTTATTGTTTATCATCGGTCGAATGATTGATAAAGTCGGTGCACGAAAAATGGCGATTGCGGTATCTTTAATTTTAGCAGCAGCCAGTATATTTAATAGTTTCGTAGTCAATTGGGTAATGTTGTTTATGGGCTTTTTCGCTATACGGCTGTTTGGACAAGGCTCGATGACGCTCGTTCCAAATGCGTTAGTGCCACAATGGTTTATCCAAAAACGAGGTCGGGCACTTGGGTTAGCAGCGTTAGGTGGGATGATTGGATCGGCTGCATTTCCATTGATCAATGTTTGGCTAATTGAAGCATATGGCTGGCGGACGACTTGGCAAATTCTTGGCGCATCAATCCTGGTTATTTTTACGCCATTGGCCTATTTCTTTATCCGCAATCGGCCAGAAGATATTGGCTTACTGCCGGATAATGGACCTTCAGCAAGAAAAGAGGATCCGCAAAAGCCTCTATCTTCAGATATTAGTTGGACGGTAAAAGAAGCGAAAAAGACTCGCTCTTTTTGGCTCCTTTTGTTTTGTGTAGTGGTTCCTGCTTTGGTTAATACGGGAATGACTTTCCATTTGGTGTCTATTTTTTCGATTCAGTCATTAGCACCTGAAACAGCTGCGACTGTCTTGAGTTTGATGGCAATTATCGGTTTTCCGGTAACGTTTCTAGCAGGCTATCTGCTTGATAAAATACGCGTGCAGTGGATGTTAGCTTTTGTTTTTGTTGGGGAAATTGCCTCGATTTTCTTATTGAAGGAAGCAGACCTGTTTTCCGGCGCAATTCTGTTTGCGGTTGTATGGGGCTTTATGTTGGGAATTGAACGAGTAACTTTGAGTGTCATATGGCCGAATTATTTTGGTCGACAATACCTTGGTAGCATTACCGGTATTTCAATGGCCTTTATGGTCGTTGGTTCTGCTCTCGGGCCGTTACCGTTTGGCTTGTTTTACGATTTCTTTGGTGGCTATAAAGAAGTGTTATGGGTTATTATGATTTTCCCACTCCTTGGTATTGTGGCGGCGTTACTAGCAAATCCGCCGGAAAAAAAGGAAATAGAAAACTAAGCTAAAAAAGCAGAAAAGAGCACATGCTCTTTTCTGCTTTTTTTAATTGCTTGCATGTTTTTTTTCAATGGCTAATAAAAAAGGGGGGGAATGTTGCTGGTTGATAAATTCGTATTTCAGCACATCAAACGTTTTTTGTGGGAGCGAGGAAACGAATTCCATAACGGCATCACGTTCTTCGCTGCCACCTTCGTGTCCACTGTATACGACCACTAACAAAACGCCTTTTATTTTCAAAAGATCTAAACATTGTTCGAGAGCAGAAAGTGTACTTTTTGCTTTCGTAATAATAGAGTGATCACCTTTTGGCAAATAGCCAAGATTGAAAACAGCAGCTGCAATGGGTTCTGTTACATAATCTTTTATTTTGGCGTGACTGTCGTGAATTAGCTCGATATGGTCAAATTCTTGGACTCGCTCTCGCGTTGCATGTATTGCTTCTGCTTGAATATCAAAAGCGAAAACTTTTCCGTTTGCTCCAGTTAAACTTGCGAGGAAGTGTGTATCATGGCCGTTGCCAGCAGTGCCGTCAATGACCACGTCTCCAGAAGTGACGGCTTGTTCAAGCAATGATTTTGTAAAAGGCAATACGCGTTGTATCGTCATGAAGTCACACTCCCTGTAGCCCGTCTCCCTTGCCAGCTTTCGCGGCGTGCGAGTTCTGCATCAATGCCGTTTAAGACATCCCATTTGTTGGCGCTCCACATCGGCCCAATCATTAAATCTATCGGGCCGTCGCCTGTGATGCGTTGAACAACCATTTCAGGTGGCAGCACTTCAAGTTGGTCGGCGACTAAGTTAATGTATTCTTGCTTTTCAAGAAACTCGACCATGCCTTTTTCGTATTGCTTGACCATTGGTGTGCCTTTTAATAAATGCAACAAGTGAATTTTAATGCCTTGTACATCGAGTTTTGCTACTTCACACGCGGTTTCCATCATCATGTCTCGGTCTTCTAGTGGTAAGCCGTTGATGATGTGTGTACATACGCGAATGCCGCGCTTGCGTAATTTGGTCACACCTTCTACATAAGCATCGAAATCATGCGCACGGTTGACTAAAAGGGCCGTTCGCTCATGAACCGTTTGCAATCCAAGTTCGACCCATAAATACGTCCGTTCGTTTAGTTCGGCCAAATAATCCACAACGTCATCAGGCAAACAGTCCGGACGCGTTGCGATGCTCAAACCGATAACATTTTCTTGTTCAAGAGCCGCTTCAAACTTTTCTTTAATCACGGGTAACGGCGCATGTGTATTGGTATAAGCTTGAAAGTACGCCATGTATTTGGCATCTTTCCATTTGCGATGCATTTTTTCTTTAATTTGATCAAACTGTTCAGAAATAGAGTCAACTCGGTCTCCAGCAAAATCACCAGATCCTGCAACGCTGCAAAACGTACAGCCCCCGTGTGCGACTGTGCCGTCCCGGTTTGGGCAATCAAACCCGGCATCTAAAGCGATTTTCATGACCTTAAAACCAAAATGATCGCGCAAATGGCGATTCCATGTATAATAACGTTTTCCATCAGATGAAAAAGGAAACTCTTTACTCAATCGAAACAACTCCTCAAAAGCCATTGTAGCATGACGACAAAACGGCAAACAATGCTTGTTGATTGCGCAACGGATTTTTATGAATATTGCGTTTAGAGCAATAGTTTGTTTAAATTAAAATGGAAGCGTTTTAATAATGAATTTAAGTGGATGAGTCAGAGGAGGCATAATGGAATGAAACCGATTTACAGTTCTGCAAAAGAAGCAGTTGAACAAATTCAAGACGGTGCCACAATTATGGTAGGCGGATTTGGGTTAGTAGGAATACCTGAACAGCTTATTTTAGCACTAGTTGATAAAGGGGTAACCGACCTGACCGTCATTTCCAATAACTGTGGAGTAGACGAATGGGGTCTTGGCCTATTATTGAAAAACAAACAAATTAAAAAAATGATCGGTTCTTATGTAGGGGAAAACAAAGAATTCGAGCGCCAAGTGTTATCAGGCGAAATCGAAGTTGAATTGACTCCGCAAGGAACATTAGCTGAAAAAATGCGCGCAGGCGGAGCCGGGATTCCAGCTTTCTTTACACCAGCTGGCGTAGGCACAACAGTTGCAGAAGGTAAAGAAATTCGTGAATTTGATGGTAAAGAATATGTGCTTGAACACGCATTACGAGCTGACTTTGCATTAGTGAGAGCGCATAAAGCGGATAAAATGGGCAACCTTGTTTACAACAAAACCGCACAAAACTTTAACCCGCTTGCTGCAGCGGCTGGGAAAATTACCATTGCAGAAGTAGAAGAAATCGTGGAAATCGGGGACATCAATCCGAATCACGTTCAAACACCAAGCATTTATGTACAAGGCTTGCTTCAAGCAGACCAAGAAAAACGGATCGAACGTCTTACAACACGTACTGTTTAAGAAAGGGTGGAGAAAATCTTGGATAAACAATTAGTCAGAGAACGCATTGCAAAACGAGCTGAAAAAGAAATCAACGACGGCGATTACGTTAACTTAGGAATCGGTATGCCAACTTTAGTGGCGAATTTTATTTCCGACAATAAAAGTGTTGTTCTTCAATCAGAAAACGGACTTTTAGGAATAGGACCGTATCCAACAGAAGAGAATGTAGACCCAGACTTAATCAATGCAGGTAAAGAAACGGTTACAACGATTCCTGGCTCGGCTTTCTTCACAAGTGCTGAATCATTCGCGATGATCCGCGGAGGACATATTGATGTCGCGATCCTTGGTGGGATGGAAGTAGCTGAAAATGGGGACTTAGCGAACTGGATGATTCCAGGGAAAATGATTAAAGGCATGGGCGGCGCAATGGATTTGGTGCACGGTGCGAAAAAAGTAATCGTTATTATGGATCATGTATCAAAAGACGGTTCTGCCAAAATTAAAAAACAATGTGATTTGCCGCTAACAGGCAAAGGTGTCGTTAACAAAATCATTACAGAACGTGCTGTAATTGAAGTGACAGATGCTGGATTGGTCTTAACAGAAGTCTTTGATGGCTTTACGGTTCAAGATATTATCGATTCAACAGATGCGCCATTAAACACAGAAAACGTTAAAGTCTCTTAAGCTATTGCCAAAAAACGGCGACTCGTCTAAAATGAAGACAATAGGTAATGACAGCGAAGAGGACTAGTAGTTTGTGTATTTTTTACAGAGAGCCGGCGGTTGGTGCAAGTCGGTAAAATGCCCAAACGAACTCACCTTGGAGTCAGTGTATGTGAAACTAAGTAAGATACACCGTTTTCCGCGTTAAGGAGTCAAGTTGAGCGAGCAGTCGCTAATTTGGGTGGTACCGCGGGAAAATCCCGTCCCTTATTTTTTAAGGGGCGGGATTTTTTTATTTTGAGGAGGAATTGGAAATGACATTCAAGCACAAACTAGTTGAGAAAAAATGGCAGAAATATTGGCAAGACAACAAAACGTTTAAAATGATAGACGATCCGTCTAAACCGAAATTTTACGCACTGGATATGTTCCCATATCCATCAGGTGCTGGACTTCATGTGGGTCACCCAGAAGGCTACACGGCGACAGATATTTTAAGCCGTGTTAAACGCATGCAAGGCTATAATGTTTTGCACCCAATGGGTTGGGATGCTTTTGGTCTTCCAGCAGAGCAATATGCACTGGATACTGGAAATGACCCTGCTGAATTTACAGCTAAAAACATCGAAACGTTCAAGCGTCAAATTCAAGAGCTTGGATTTTCATATGACTGGGACCGTGAAATTAGCACAACAGATCCGTCTTATTACAAATGGACACAATGGATTTTCATCCAATTGTATAAAAAAGGGCTGGCTTATGTTGACGAAGTAGCGGTTAACTGGTGCCCGGCACTTGGAACAGTTCTTGCGAACGAAGAAGTAATCGATGGCAAATCAGAACGCGGTGGGCATCCGGTTGAGCGTCGTCCAATGCGCCAATGGGTATTGCGCATCACAAATTATGCAGACCGTTTGCTTGAAGATTTGGATGAGTTGGATTGGCCAGAAAGTTTGAAAGACATGCAGCGCAACTGGATCGGTAAATCAGAAGGCGCTGAATTGGAATTCCAAGTAGCGAATACAGAGCATTCTTTCCGCGCGTTTACAACACGTCCAGATACAATTTTCGGCGCAACTTATGCGGTACTTGCGCCTGAACATAAATTAGTAGCTGCGATTACAACAGCAGAACAACAACAAGCTGTTGAACAATACATTGACGATGTGAAAACGAAAAGTGATTTGGAACGCACAGATTTGGCGAAAGACAAATCAGGTGTTTTCACAGGCGCTTATGCGGTAAATCCGGCAAGTGGCGAAAAAATGCCAGTTTGGATTGCTGATTATGTATTGGCAACTTACGGTACAGGTGCAATCATGGCCGTTCCAGCACATGATGAACGTGACTATGAATTTGCGAAACAATTTGATTTGCCAATCGTCGAAGTGGTATCAGGCGGCAATATTGAAGACGAAGCTTATGCAGGCGACGGTGAATTGATCAATTCGGATTTCCTTAACGGATTGAACAAAAAAGAAGCTATTGAAAAAGCGATTGACTGGCTAGTTGATCAAAAAGTGGGCGAGAAGAAAATTACGTACCGCTTGCGCGATTGGTTGTTTAGCCGTCAGCGTTATTGGGGCGAGCCAATTCCAATTATTCATTGGGAAGATGGCACAATGACGCCAGTTGAAGAAAAAGACTTGCCGCTAATGTTGCCAGTAACAACAGATATTAAGCCAAGTGGAACAGGCGAGTCACCTCTTGCTAATATTACCGATTGGGTAAATGTTGTTCATCCTGAAACCGGAATGAAAGGGCGTCGCGAAACCAACACGATGCCACAATGGGCAGGAAGCTGCTGGTATTACTTGCGCTTTATCGACCCAACTAATGATGAAATATTGGCTGACCCAGAACTATTGAAACGCTGGTTGCCGGTTGATGTGTATATCGGCGGTGCAGAGCACGCTGTACTTCACTTGCTATATGCGCGCTTCTGGCATAAAGTGCTTTACGATATCGGTGTGGTTTCCACAAAAGAACCTTTCCAAAAGCTATTTAACCAAGGCATGATTTTGGGTGAAGGAAACGAGAAAATGTCGAAATCAAAAGGCAATGTCGTTAACCCTGACCAAATTATCGAAAGCCACGGTGCAGACACATTGCGCATGTACGAAATGTTTATGGGTCCACTTGAAGCATCGATCGCTTGGTCAACAAATGGCCTAGATGGTTCTCGACGATTCCTAGACCGCATTTGGCGTTTGTTGATGGACGAAGAGCAATTGAGTGCAAAAATCACGGATTCAAACGATGGCAAACTGGAAAAAGTCTATCACCAGACCGTTAAAAAAGTAACTGACGACTTTGAAGGATTGCGCTTTAACACAGCGATTTCACAAATGATGGTCTTTATTAACGAAGGTTATAAAGTCGATTCCATTCCAAAAGAATACGTAGAAGGTTTTGTGAAACTGTTATCTCCAATTGCACCTCACGTAGCAGAAGAGCTATGGGAGAAATTGGGTCATGAAGGATCGGTAACTTACGAAAACTGGCCACAATACGATGAGTCGAAAATGATTGATGATGTGATCCAAGTAGTCGTACAAGTAAACGGCAAAGTAAAAACAAAGCTAGCGATCGCTAAAGACAGCACAAAAGAAGAACTAGAAGTAGCAGCGCTTGCGGATGACAATGTTCAAAAGGCAACTGATGGCAAACAAATTCGTAAAGTAATTGTTATTCCAGGGAAATTGGTTAACATCGTAGTAGGTTAAAAAAGTAGAGATAAAAATGCAAAACCTTCCGGGAGCATTTAGAAAGTAGAATTATAAAAAGAGGCAGACTGGAAATTTTCCAGTCTGCCTCTTTTGTGTTTGTAAGATAGATTAATATCTCATTAGAGTCGCTTCGGCCGCTTTGGGCATGGCTTTCACAAGAAGCCAGGCAAAGAACGCCAGTCTTCTTGCTTCGCCTAGCCCGTGGATGCGCCGGCGCTGTGGTATTTGATATAAAATTAAAGATTTTCTATATAGAAACAAACTGTGAATCAAACCAGTAGAGATTGCCACAAGCCAGCAGGAAAGAAAGCTGGTTTGCGGAATAACTATAAAAAAGCTATTAAGCTCTGCTCTCTATTCGGAGTTCTTTCGCAAAACGAGCTGCACTTTGTCCAGCTACGTTGCCTGTGACTAATGCAGATGTGATATTGTATCCGCCCGTGTAGCCGTGGATGTCTAAAATTTCACCACAGAAATACAATCCAGGTTTCTTTTTAGACGCCATCGTTTTGGGTTCGATTTCTTTGATCGACACACCGCCACCAGTAACAAATGCTTTTTCGATGGGTTGCGTACCGTTAACGAACATTGTAAAGGCTGTTAGTTGCTTTGCGAACGCTCGAACTTTGTCGCTAGCTAATTCCGCGCCAGTTAGCTGCGGGTCGATTTCTGCGCGTCCTAGTAGGAATAACAGCCACCGTTCTTGAGCAAGGCTCTTCCAAACGTTTTTAACGGACTTTTTTGGTTCGTCTTTCATCATTTTCACAAGCAATTGAAAAGCAGACTCTGCATTTTCATCTGGCAGTGAATTGATGCGCATTTCGACTGGTTGCCCACCGTTTTTCTTTATTTCTTTCACGACGTATTGGCTACAGCGTAAAACTGCAGGGCCACTCAATCCAAAATGGGTAAACAGCATATCCATTTGATGTGTGACAAGCACTTTGCCTTTTTTGTTTAATACAGTGACAGCTGCATCACGTAAAGCTAAACCTTGAAGTTCGCGACTTACGATAAATGGTTCTTTCGACAATAATGGAACTTCCGTTGGATAAAGCTCGGTCACCAAATGACCTGCTTTTTCTGCCCACGGGTAGCCGTCTCCAGTAGAGCCTGTTTGTGGAACTGCTTTGCCTCCAACAGCGACGACGATTGCTTTTGCTGTATACTCTTCTCCCGTATGAAGGCGAACGCCGGTCACTTTTTCATCAGTCATTAATAATTTTTTAACAGGTGAATCGAGCATAACCGTAACATTTAACCGGTCCATTTCTTTGAACATGGCATCCGCCACATCTTGTGCACGGTTAGAAAAGGGGAACATGCGCCCGTGATCTTCTTCTTTTAACGCGACACCAAGTCCTTCGAAGAAAGAAATAATGTCCTCGTTATTGAATACAGAAAAAGGACTGTGAAGAAAACGGCCATTCCCTGGAATATGCCTAACAATTTCGTCTAGTGGCAAGCGATTGGTCACATTGCAGCGGCCACCGCCGGAAATGATTAATTTTTTTCCTAGTTTCTTTCCTTTTTCAATCAATAACACTTTTTGGTTCTTTGAAGCTGCGGCAATTGATGCCATTAAGCCGGAGGGACCCCCGCCGATGATTATTACGTCATACATATATTAAGAACTCGCTTTCGTTTTCTTTTTAGTATACACGATGCAGCGAAACACGTTGAGTAATTTCATCTATAGGTGTAAACTATCGTGTAGATTGCTTTTATTATGAACAAGTCAGGAAGTGTAAAATGTCGTCATTAGTTAAAGGTACAGCCATCTTAACATTAGGTCTATTTTTGTCAAAAATATTGGGAGTTATTTATATCATTCCGTTTTATAGCATGGTAGGAGAAGACAATATCGGGCTTTATCAATATGCGTATATCCCGTATAACTTGATGCTGGCGCTGGCTATTTCAGGTGCCCCAATCGCATTCTCGAAATTTACCGCTAAATATAATTCCCTCGGTGATTATGAAACGGGGAGGAGATTATTAAAGTCAGGACTTCTGACGATGATGATTACCGGTTTTGTTTCGTTTCTTTTGCTTTATATCTTCGCAGAGCCACTAGCGCGTATTACCATCTCTGAAGATGAACGAATTTATTCGGTTGGTGACGTAACTGAAGCGATTCGTTGGGTCAGTTTTGCATTAATCGTCGTACCATTTATGAGTCTTTGGAGAGGGTTTTTCCAAGGCTATAACTACATGATGCCGACTGCTGTTTCTCAATTAATCGAGCAAATTGTTCGCATTATTTTCCTATTAGGAGGCGCATTTGCGGTTCTTTACATTTTTGACGGTACGCCAAAAACAGCGATTCAGTTTGCGGTATTATCTGCTGCAGTCGGAGCTCTCGGCGGAATTGTTACGTTAGGTTATTACTGGAAAAAGAAAAAGCCCGAATACAATCAACTGTTAGCAAATTCAGTGGAATCGTATGACGTTAAATTACGTGATATGTACAAAGAGATTGTCATTTATGCCGTACCGGTCATTTTCCTTGGTATTGCCAATCCTTTATTCCAATTTGTGGATTTAATGACATTTAACCGGGCGATGAGCTCTGGTGGAAATTTCTCGGAAATCGACCTTTTAGGTATTTTAAATTTAACTGCCCATAAACTTGTTATGATTCCGGTTATGCTTGCTACTGGTTTCTCTATGGCATTGATTCCGTTAATCACCAAGCATTTTACTCGCAAAGAGTATTTGCAAGTATCTCGAACATTAGATCAATCCATCCAGTTGTTATTATTCTTAACATTGCCTGCGGTAATTGGAATGACCATGCTATCTGATGAGTTATACCATGTCTTCTACGAAGTAAGTGATATTGGATCTGAGATTTTGGCACATTATTTGCCAGTAGCAATTTTGTTTTCTGCTTTTCCCGTTACAGCATCTATTTTACAAGGGATCAATAAACAAAAATGGATCATCATCAACTTATCTACAGGACTATTATTAAAAGCTCTTTTAAATACACCGTTAATCGAACGTTTTGAAACAGACGGGGCGATTGCCGCAACGATTATTGGTTATATAGCAGCGATTGGGATGAACATGATTGTCATCGTTAAAACGATGAATTACCATTCGCAAATGGTCACAAGACGCGTGATGTTAATTGTTATTTTGAACTTGATCATGGCAGGCGCGGTTTACTTAGCCATGTCAGGAATCGATTTGTTTATCGGTATGGATAATAAACTTCTATCTATGATCCGCATTATTTTAATCGGTGGTGTAGGGGCAGCTGTTTATGGCTACCTCGGCTTGAAAACGGGCTTAGCGCAAAAGTTAATGGGCTCAAAAATAACCAAAATCTCTCGGAAATTAGGCTTTTAGGAGTGACACAATGCGTTTAGATAAATACCTTTCGAATATGGGCCATGGCTCTAGAAAAGAAGTGAAAGTCCTATTAAAGTCAAAAGCTGTAGAAGTTAACGGTGAAATCGTTCGAGACCCAAAAGTTCATGTCAATGAGCATACGGATCTTGTCTCGGTTGGAGGAGAAGCTGTTACGTATACAGAGTTTATTTATTTGCTTATGAATAAACCTCAAGGTGTGATTTCGGCAACGGAAGATAAATATGATAAAACGGTCATCGATTTGCTGGGGAAAGATGAGCAGCATTTCGAGCCGTTTCCGGTAGGTCGATTAGATAAAGATACTGAAGGGTTTTTGTTACTAACAAATGACGGCAAGCTAGCACATGAATTGCTGTCGCCTAAAAAGCATGTGGATAAAACGTATTTTGCACATGTTGAAGGAGTCGTAACGGAAGAAGATACAGAAGCATTTAAAAAAGGTGTTGTGCTTGATGATGGCTATGAAACAAAGCCTGCAAGCTTAAATATTTTGGACAGTGCTGTAGTATCAAAAATTGAATTAACGATTACAGAAGGAAAATTCCACCAAGTTAAACGGATGTTCGAAAGTGTTGGCAAACGCGTGGTTTACTTGAAACGTTTGTCGATGGGACCATTGAGTCTTGATCCAGAATTAGAACTTGGTGAATATCGTCATTTAACAGAAGAAGAAATGGCTAGTTTAAAAGATAGAAAATGAAGTAATGAAAAACTGTAAACAAACTCGACTTGTTCGGGATGTTTACAGTTTTTTATTAGGGTAAGTCACTTTGGAGGTTAAAATAGGAAAACTTTTCAATAAACCTAAACAAAGAAAATGACCGCATAACTGCGGTCATTTTCTTTGTTTAGGAAATCTGTTAGGACGTCATTTTCACTTTACGGTGCGTCGTTGTCCATTTGCCTCGAGTTGGGCTGGTCACCAAGTCGTTAAAGGCTAACACATTCAAATCTCTTTGAATGGTGCGAGGAGTGATGCCGAATTCGTCGACAAGATCTTGCGTCGTTACAGTCCCATTCTCGAGAATGTACTTATACATATCTTTAATTCGAATGAGCATTCGATCGGTTGTGGGTTTCATAATAGAACCACTCCTTCATCTTTTTTCCCATTGGCAAAGACTAGCGGACGATGTGCTGAGGTTATACAGCAAGTATAATTGATGCCAAAGACAGCCCCTTTTCCTAAAAGATATGTCAATCTTACTAATCTGACAATTTGATTATAACGGAAAAACATCTCGAATTCTAGGATTTTAGCTGAATTTACAAAAAATTAACGCTGGAAACACAGAATTTTTATGTGAATTAACGACAAAATCTTTAATTTCCTGAAAAAAGGTGTACAATAGCCATAACAAAAAGGAGTGTGAAACATGGATTGGCAGTTAGAAGCTACAAAACGCAAAGAGAACATACTGAGCGAATTGCAAGAGTTACTAGCAATTCCCAGTGTACTAAGCAATGAAACCACGCCAACAGCTCCTTTTGGAAAAGAAGTTAAGCAGGCATTAGATTGGTTTTTAGAAAAAGGAAGAACAGAAGGATACACGGTAAAAAATGTTGGAGATGTCGCAGGACATCTTGAAATTGGTCAAGGTGAAGAATTGCTGGGAATTTTAGGACATGTTGACGTGGTGCCAGTAGGTGAAGGTTGGACGAGAGATCCATTTGGTGGAGAAATTCACAATGGACGACTTTACGGTCGTGGTGCTATCGATGATAAAGGACCAACAATTGCCGCATGGGCTGCTTTGAACATCTTAAAGGATGCCGGTGTTGAATTTACAAAGCGTGTCCGTTTAATTATTGGCACAGATGAAGAAAGTGAATTCCGCTGCATGGAACGCTATTTTCAAACAGAAGAAATGCCAGCAATAGCTTTTACTCCAGATGCTGATTTTCCGATTATTAATGCAGAAAAAGGAATCGCATCTTTAGTTTTCTCGACATTTTCCATGCATGAAGATGCAATTTTAGAATCGTTTATTGCTGGACACCGAACCAATATGGTGCCTGACAAAGCAACGGCGATTTTAAATGGGCAGTTAGCGGAATGGCAAGAAGATTTCCGAGCTTTTTGCAAAAAACATGATGTAACAGGCAAAGTTGAACAGCATAACGGTTCGACAGAATTAACGTTAAATGGAAAATCAGCACATGCAATGGAGCCGGAAGATGGCATTAATGCCGGAGTGTTACTAGCTGTATTTTTGAAAGACCGCTTAGAAGGCGATGGCCAAAAGTTTGTTGAATTTGTGGCAGATACGTTTTACAAAGATTCGCGTGGACGTAAACTTGGATTGGATTTTACGGATGAACAATCTGGAGATACAACTTTTAATGCCGGAATTATTCGGTTTGAAAAAAAGAAAACCGCTATGATTACCGTAAGTATGCGATACTCGATTAGCTATCCATTCAAAGAAAAAATCGATACGTATCAGTTAAAAGATTTTGTACTGGACATTGCGTCCAATTCTCCTCCTCATTATGTGGACGAAAACGATCCGTTTATCAAAACGCTACAAAGCGCATATGAAAATCAAACGGGTGAAAAAGCAAATCTAATCGCCATTGGCGGAGGCACTTATGCGCGCGTATTAGACAAAGGTGTGGCTTTTGGGATGCTGTTTCCTGGCGAACCCGATGTTGCTCACCAGGCGGATGAATTTGTCGACATCGACAATTTAATAAAAGCGACTGCCATTTACGCAGAAGCAATTTATCAATTAGCTTGTAAAAAATGAGGAAAGAAGGAATGGATATGGATTTGATATTGCACAATGGAGAATTTATTCGTGAAGAAGATTTAGTAATTTCGAGAGAAGATCGTGGTTATCAGTTTGGTGACGGAATTTATGAAGTAATTCGTGTATATGATGGCAATTTGTTTACAGCTAAAGAACATATTGACCGATTTTACGACAGTGCTGACAAAATCAAAATCGTCATTCCTTATACAAAAGACGTTTTCCATAAAATGATCTACGATTTTGTTGAAGTAAACAATATTGAAACGGGCCAAGTATACGTGCAAATCACACGTGGTGCTGCAGAACGTCAACATCAATTTCCGACACAAGCTACGCCAGTGATTATCGGTAATACAAAATCAGTTGAACGTCCTATTGCAAGCTTAAACTCAGGCGTTACGGCTAAATTTATCGAAGATATTCGTTGGTTGCGCTGTGATATTAAAAGCTTAAACTTGCTTGGCAACGTATTGGCGAAGCAAGAAGCATACGAAGAAGGATTTTTTGAAGCAATCTTGCACCGCGGAGAAACGGTAACAGAAGGTTGTTCATCGAATATGTACGGTATTAAAAATGGCACTCTTTATACGCATCCTGCAAACAACCTTATTTTAAATGGGATTACAAGAAGAGTAATTCTTGAACTATGTGAAGAATTAGAAATTCCGGTAGAAGAAAGACCATTTACAAAAACGGAAGCTCTTGAAATGGATGAATTCATCATGTCTTCAACGACTACGGAAGTAATGCCAGTGGTAGCGATTGGCGACCATAAAATTGGTCAAGGCGTACCTGGAGAATTGACGCGTAAGCTACAAACAGCATTTGAAGCACGCATACAAGTTGGCGTGAAATCTTAAAGTAAAAATAAAAGTGATTGGCTCCGGCCAATCACTATTTTTTTGCGCTTATTAGCGTGTTAAACTAGATTCAGGTGATGCAAAATGAAACCACATTATTTTATTGGGATTAAAATTCCAAAAGACATAGCTGAAAACTTGGCGACAGAACGTGAAAGTTGGCAATTGCAAAGTCACAAAAGGCTAACGCCAGCACAAGATATGCATATTACTTTATTGTTTATCGGCGAAGACGTGCATAGTGAAATCGAACAAGTCGAAAAAATGCTGGGGACCATTAAGCAAAAAGCTTTTACAGTAAGTATCAATGGCATTAAATCTTTTGGGAATCCATCAACACCGCGTATTATTTATGCCTCTCTTGAAACGAGTCAGGAGTTAGACGAGCTGCAACAGCAAGTGCATAAATCCGTGGAACCGTTGCAAATTAAACCCGATCCAAAGAAATTTGTGCCACATATCACGTTGGCTAGCAGATGGGCAGGGGGAGAACCAACTGAACGCCAATTTTCAATTGCCACTATGCGATTTGATGTAACCGAGTTTTCGTTGTTCCGAATTGCACCGAAAGAAATGCCACGGTACCAAAAAATCGTAAATTATAAGTTAGAAAATGCATCTACTACATCTAAAGGCGAGTGTTTATGAAAACGGTATTTATTATTAACCCTACAGCTGGTAATGGCCGGGCGTTAAAACAGTGGCTGCGCTTTGAAAAGACGCTCCACTTCCCATACGAACACATACTAACGGAATTTCCAGGGCATGCTACGGCAATTGCTGCCGCTTATAAAAACGAAGAGCAACAAGTTTTGTTAATCGGCTTTGGCGGTGATGGGACATTGCGTGAAATTGTGGTAGGAGCAGCGGGCGCCAAAAAGATAATTGTTGGATCTGTAGCGGCAGGCTCGGGCAATGATTTTGCTAGAGCTTATGGCACGTTTAAAGATGCGCGGGCAATTGAACAGTTTCAAAAAAACCTTCATGTTAAACGTCAAGACCTAGGTGAATTTGAGAACGGACAACCCTTTCAATTTGTCAGCAGTTCAGGAATTGGTTTTGATGCGGAGATCACAATCGCTGTAAATCAGTCTGTTCTCAAGAAAAAACTAAATCAGTTTGGCCTTGGAAAAATAGCTTATTACTTATATGTTATCAAGACTTTAGTGAAGTTTGAAACCTTTACATTGACGGTTCAAAGCGAAAGCGAAACCTTTGTTTATCAAGACGTTTGGTTAGCAACTGTAAGCAATCAACCATATTTCGGTGGAGGCATGAAAATCTCTCCTGCTTCCTACACAGATGATGGGTTGCTCGAATTGACAGTTGTTCATCAAATATCCCGTTTGAAACTCTTGCTCGTTTTTGGTACGGTATTCAGCGGAGCACATACACGTTTCAAAGAGGTCAGCCAAATGAGCAGCTCAGAATTCCGGCTGTCATCTGACAAATCGGTTTTTCGCCATGTGGATGGGGACGATGCTGGGATGAGCCCTCAAAACGAAATGGTCGTCTATGCAGTTAGTCCACATAATTGGTTATCAATAAATTAATGGAAAATAGAAAGAGGATGAAATATGAGATCACGTTTTAAACCATGGGCAGCAGATTTAATCGATTCACATCCGGAAATTGTTATTCCGAACCCAGAAGAGAAAAAAGGGAATTGGCAAGAAGTCTTTGGTAACAAAAATCCGTTGCATATTGAAGCTGGCACAGGGAAAGGCCGCTTTATCACCGGGATGGCTAAAGCAAATCCAGACATTAATTACATCGGTATTGAATTATTCGACAGCGTCATTGTTACGGCTCTTGAGACTGTACTTGAGGAAGAGAACGGGATTCCAAACTTACGCCTTTTAAAAGTCAATGCAAAAAAAATCGCTGAGTATTTTGAAAAAGGAGAAGTAGACAGATTGTACTTAAACTTCTCAGATCCTTGGCCAAAAACACGTCATGCGAAGCGCCGTTTAACGCATGAATCTTTTTTGAAACTGTATCAAGCTGTTTTACCTGAAAAAGGTGAAATTCATTTTAAAACCGATAACCGCAAACTTTTTGAATATTCGCTTACGAGCATTTCTGAATATGGTATGTTATTAACAGATGTCTCCTTAGATCTTCACGATAACGAACCTGAGTGGAACATCATGACCGAATACGAAGAAAAGTTTTCGAAAAAAGGTCAGCCAATTTACCGGTTAGAAGCACAATTTTAAGCTAGTTGATTTAGACAAGGGGGAAAAGGGATGCAGAAATTTCAATTTCACGAAATGAACTTAACCTGGCTTGATGGGGGAACCACGTTTTTAGACGGGGGTACAATGTTTGGGGTCGTGCCAAAAGTGATTTGGTCGAAACGTTATCCAGTCAATGAAAAAAACCAAATCGAATTGCCGACTCACCCAATACTTGTTCAATTCGAAGGGCACAATATATTGATCGATAGCGGTCTTGGTGATGGCAAGTTGACAGAGCGTCAGTTGCGCAATTTAGGGGTTTCAGAACAGTCCCGTGTAGAAGAAAACTTATCGGAGCTTGGGTTAAAACCGGAAGACATCGATACGGTCTTAATGACTCATTTACACGGAGATCATGCAGCAGGACTTACAAAATGGCAAGGAGAAGAGTTGGTTTCAACTTTTCCAAACGCCAAAATTTATGTATCAGCTGTAGAGTGGGATGAAATGCAAAATCCAAATATCCGGTCACGCAATACATACTGGAAAGAAAATTGGGAGCCAATTGTCGATCAGGTTGAAACCTTTGAAGAAGAAAAAACTTTATTCGGTGCAATAACTATGATTCATACAGGCGGTCATTCAAATGGTCACAGTGTTATTAAAATGACAAGTGGCAATGAAACAATTTTGCATATGGGAGACATTATGCCAACGCATGCCCACCAAAATCCTTTGTGGGTGTTAGCATTTGATGACTACCCAATGGACTCAATCTACGCGAAAGAAAAGTTGATGAAAGAAGCGTTAGAAAGCGGTTATTATTTCAGTTTTTACCATGATGCGTATTACCGCATCTTAAAATGGAATGCAGACGGTAAAGAAATTGTTGAATCATTAGTTCGTAAAGAAAAGAATGTATGAAAAAAAAAGAGCCCCTGGGCTCTTTTTTTATACTTGTTTTACTTCGATTACTGCGCCTGTATACGCATCAGCTAAAAATTCAAATTGTTGAAGTTCGTCTTCTTTATGACGCGTGATGCCGCCTTTATAAACTTCAGTTGTTAACGCATGTTGCTTATAGGGTTCCGTTTTCATGAAAATCCATGAACCGTCAATCGGGCCTTCTTCTTTAAATGCAGATTTAACTTCTTTTAAAACGTCATCAGCTGGATATAGTTTTTCTGAACGATTGTAAAGTTCTTTTACCAAATACGTTGCGGCGATTCCTGTAGCAAATCCAATAAGTAAATCACGATTTCTCACTAAAATCCCTCCTCTATTTACTGGATAAATTGTACCATAAATATTTTGAAGGGCGAAATGATAGCTTAAAAGTTAGTGTACTTTAAAAAAAGGGTACAAAACTGGAAATTATCTGAATAAAGCTCTAAACTTAATAAAGGTAACTTACTTAGGGGGAACGTTGATATGAATTCTGAAACACGTGAAATGTTTAAAACTTTGACAGAACTACCGGGAGCTCCAGGAAATGAGCATGCGGTTCGTAAATTTATGCGTCAAGAACTAGAAAAGTATTCAGATCGATTAATCCAAGACAATTTGGGAAGCGTTTTTGGTGTCAAAGATGGTCAAGAAGATGGACCGCGTATCATGGTAGCAGGTCATATGGATGAAGTTGGGTTTATGGTTACACAAATTACGGATAATGGTATGTTGCGTTTTCAGCCTTTAGGCGGCTGGTGGAACCAAGTGATGTTGGCAACACGTGTAGACATTATTACTAACGAAAAAACGATTCCAGGTGTTATTGGTTCTATTCCTCCACATTTGCTAAGTGAGGAATTACGAAGTAAACCAATGGAAATAAAAAATATGCTTATCGATATCGGAGCAGACAGCAAAGAAGATGCAGTAGCGCTTGGCATTCGCCCAGGTCAGCAAATTGTACCTTTTAGTCCGTTTACACCAATGGCGAATGATAAAAAAATTATGGCAAAAGCTTGGGATAATCGTTACGGTTGTGGTTTAGCAATTGAACTTTTAAAAGAGCTGAAAGATGAAAAATTGCCAAACCAATTGTTTTCTGGAGCAACCGTAATGGAAGAAGTCGGGTTACGCGGTGCACAAACTGCGGCAACGATGATTCAACCAGATTTATTTTTTGCATTAGATGCAAGTCCAGCTAACGATGCAACGGGTGATAAAAACGAATTCGGACAGCTTGGTAAAGGAACTTTATTGCGCATATTAGATAAGAGCATGGTCACTCACCGAGGCATGCGTGAATTTATACTTGATACAGCTGAAACACATCATATTCCTTATCAATATTTCGTTTCACAAGGTGGAACAGATGCAGGTCGCGTACATACAACCAATGAAGGGATCCCGAGTTCCGTAATTGGAATTTGTTCTCGCTATATCCATACTTCAGCATCTATCATTCATACAGATGATTATGCAGCAGCGAAAGAATTGCTGACAAAGTTAGTGAAAGCAACAGACCGCACAACTCTAGAAACCATGAAACAAAATGTGTAAAAAAGTGCCCACGGGCTCTTTTTTTTGAAAGGAATAACGACAATGAAAAAAATTCGTGCAGCAATAGCATCTAAAAACCCTGCAAAAATCAATGCCGTATCAAATGTGCTTAAAAATATGGAATGGACAGTTGACTTATCAGCGATTGATGCGGATTCAGAAGTATCGGCTCAGCCTTTTTCACAACTAGAAACCCGTCAAGGTGCTGTCAATCGAGCAAAAAACGCATTGGGAGAATATGATTTTGCGATTGGATTAGAAGGCGGCGTGTATGAAATGGAAGGGATATTGTTCTTATGCAACTGGGGTGCACTCGCCACTCAGGATGGACATGTATTTACCGCTGCCGGTGCTCAAATACCACTGCCCGAAGAAATTGCAGACGATCTGCGAAAAGGCACAGAGCTCGGACCGATTATGGACGAATATGCTAATGAAAGTGGAATTCGCCAACACAAAGGCGCGATCGGTATTTTAACGAACGGTCTGGTGAACCGAGGAGAAATGTTTGGACATGTCGTTAAATTATTGATTGGTCAGTATCAACGACACAGCGATTAAGTTGCATGTCCTTGTAAACACCTTTAAAATAAATAGCAGTAATGTCAGGGGGAATGAGCGTGCCTCGAGCTAGATGGATGGTGTTGTTACTTTTTTCAGTCGGACTAATGGCTGGCTGTAGCGCTACATCAGAAAACCTGGTTGTTCAAGGAGTATCGAACGCGCGTGACGCGTTTGAAGCAGAACCGAAATCAGATAATGAAAAAATTGGCCAAACCGCTCTCTACGTGCCTAATGGCTATGTTATTGAAGAACTGCAAGATGACTTTAACGGTTTAATCACCAATGGCGGCGATTCGTTTTCTTTGGCTATTAATCCGAATGAAAAAGCAACGAGCACATTGTTTTACGATTTGCAAAAAGTAAATCCAAAACAATTATGGTTGGTAGATGAAAAATTTCGTCAAAATGGTCGTTTTGGTTTTGTAACCGTAACAGAAATTGCAGAAGATAAGTTGGAACTTGTAGTTGGAGCTGGTGGTGTTAAAATGACAACCATTTCAACAGAAAACGACTTTCCTAAAAATATAGACTGGATGATGAAAACGGTTCGTTCAGTAGAACTTGATGAATAGGAGATTGACCCAATGAGAAAATTACAATCGACTGAGGAATTTCATACATTAACAAAAGAACCAGCTACAATTTTTATGTTTACAGCAGGTTGGTGTCCAGATTGTCGTGTTATCGATCCAATTTTGCCTGAAATTGAAGAAAAATTCTCAGACTATACGTTTGTATCGGTAGATCGCGATCAGTTTATTGATTTGTGCATCGAGTTGGATATCTATGGTATCCCTAGTTTTCTAGCCTACTCGAATGGTCAAGAAACGGGCCGTTATGTAAGCAAAGATCGTAAAACACAGGCAGAAATCGAAGCGTTTATTTCGAACTTGTCACAATAACAATAAAAACGGTTCGCCTAAATAGGCTGAACCGTTTATTTATGAAAGTGAGGCAAAACAACGATGAAATCTACAGAACTTTTTAATATACTAAGAGAGCGCATGCCAAGCCGCCAACTAGAATGGCGTTTTGACCGCGAGAAAGATGTAGCAAATATTCAACATAAAGAATTGGGAAAAGGCATGAGCATTTCCTTACCGCAAGTCATCAATCGATTTGACGCAAAAGGTGATTCAGCAATTCAAGAAATCGTTTATACAATTACAGAAACGTTTGAAGCAATGGAAAGAGAAGCAAAAGGTGAAATGAAATCGACGGAGCATATTTTTCCAGTTATTCGGTCAACTTCATTCCCATTAGAATCAAATGATGGCCATAAGTTTATTACGGCTGAACATACGGCAGAAACACGCATTTATTTTGCATTAGACGCTGGTACTACCTATCGCTTAATTGACGAAAATGTGGTAAATTCATTAAGTCTGACTGAAGAACAGATTAAAGAAATCGCGAAATTTCAAGTGAAAAAGCTAAAAACTGCTGTAAAAGAAGACCATGTTGCTGGGAATGTCTTTTATTTTTTAAATGAAAATGATGGATATGACGCTTCAAGAGTGTTGAACGAATCATTTTTAAAAGAAATGAAAACAAAAATTACGGGGGATATGACCGTATCTGTACCTCATCAAGATGTATTGATAATCGGAGATATCCGAAATGAAACGGGATACGATGTGCTCGCACAAATGGCTATGCATTTCTTTACGAATGGCAAAGTGCCGATCACTTCCTTATCGTTCATTTATGAAAATGACGAATTAGAGCCGATATTTATTATGGCAAAAAATAGACCTAACGAGGAGAACGATAAAAAATGAATGTATTTTACAACAAAGAAGGAATTGGCGATGTGTTGCTCGTACAACTACAAACAGAAACTCCAGAAAAAATTCATCCTGAACAATTTGGGGACATTACGTTGATCAAAGACGTAGCGGGAACAATTGCTGGATTTAATGTATTTAACGCTTCTAGTTATACTGACTTGGCTGAAGGCCAACAAATTGAAGTGTCGGAACAGCTTGTTACCTCTTTGCAAAATGCATTGGCTAAAAACGGGGTAGATTTTACGCTTGAAGTCGATTTTTCACCAAAATTTGTTGTTGGATTTGTTGAGGCAAAAGAAAAGCACCCAAATGCAGATAAATTAAATGTTTGCCAAGTTGTTGTAAGTGACGAAGAGAAGCTGCAGATTGTATGCGGTGCTCCGAATGTTGAGCAAGGTCAGAAAGTTGTCGTAGCAAAAGTGGGGGCTGTTATGCCTTCTGGAATGGTTATTCGCGATGCGGAACTTCGGGGAGTGGCATCGTCTGGAATGATTTGTTCAGCAAAAGAGTTGGCTTTGCCAAATGCACCTGAGGAAAAAGGCATTCTTGTCTTGTCTGAAGATGCAGAAACTGGCTCAGCTTTCGAAGTAAAGGCGTAAGGCATTATGAGCTGGATTAAAAATGTATGGAATCGTATGTTCACAGATACAGACGATGTCGAAGAAATCGATGAAGAAATCGTCTATGAAGAGACCCCGACCGAGAAAAAAGAAAAAGCACCATTTCGTTTTCCACTTATTCCAGATGAAGAAAAAAATGACTTTATCCATGATATAAAGCGTTCAGAGCCACGTACTAAAATGCCGATTTTCGATGAACAAGAACGAGAAATTCTTCGAAAAGAAGAGAAGCCGCCAATTATGGGGCCAAAAGAAGCGCCTGTTCGTTCAGCAGCTAAACCAAAACGGAAAGCACCTGAATTGCCTATTCAAAATGCCCGTCGTTTTGAGCCAAGTCGTTCAGTATCACCGGTCCATGGCTATAACGTTTCGCGCCCTGAACCTATTCAAAAAAAGGTAGAAGAGCAACGTGAAAGCAAATTAGATCGCGAAATGTATGATGAAGCGATTCAAGAAAAAGCAAGAGCAGGCTTCCACAAACCAAGATCACAAGTTGAGCCAGATAGCCGTTCTTCTTATAAAAAAGAGTCGGTACAGCCGACTAATACAGAAGGTAAACAGGAGTCGCGCGCAACGAATGTTGTATCGAATACCGTGTCGTTTGTGTTAGCCGAACGAGAACGTGAAGAAAAAGCTTTGTTATTAAAAGAAGAAGCTTTAAAAGAAACGACCGATCTAAACGAGACCTCTCCAGAAATTGAACTGGTTTCAGTAGATGAAAAAGAAGAAGAGCTTGTTGAAGTAGAACCCGAAATAGAGCCAGAAACAGAAATTGAGCTGGGTATTACAGAGCAACAGCCAGAAGTGCACACAGAGTTAGATGTGGATGTGGAGGACGCAACAGAAGCGTTTTCAAATCCACCATCAGAAGAAATAGAAGAACCTAAAACAGAAGCAACAGAAGATTCGCAAGTTTTAGAAGTACAAGTAGACTCGAAACCAGAAGTTGCACCAAAACGCGAAAAAACAGTGCCATTTAATGTATTAATGCTTAAATCGGATAAAGAGTCTTTGAAAAATAAGACCAAATCGCTTTCTGTAACGACGCCAAACTATGAAAAACCTGTAGCGCAAGTGACAGAAGCGGAAAAAAAAACGGCAAATTTAGTTGAAGAAGTAGCACCTGAACCAGATTTAACAGATTCGACTGAGCCAAAAACTTATCAATTACCTTTGCCAGAATACTTAATGGTTCCTGAAAACGATCGAAAAGATGAAGAGTGGATGGAAGAACAAGGCGAGCGACTAGTTGAAGCTTTATCTCACTTCCAAGTTAAAGCCGAAATCTTGAGTACGGTTCAAGGTCCAGCTGTGACTCAATTCGAACTAAAAGTGGCACAAGGTATTAAGGTCAGCAAAATCCGAAATTTAGCCGATGATTTAAAACTAGCATTGGCTGCTCGAGACATTCGGATCCAAGCGCCAATTCCGGGGAAAAGCTCAATCGGTATTGAAATTCCGAACCGCACAAGTCGTGCAGTCCGCATTTCTGAAATTATTGGCAGTGCGGTTTTTGAAGACTCGGACTCTCCGCTTGAAGCGGCTCTCGGCTTAGATTTAACAGGAAAACCTGTTACCTTGGACTTGCGCAAAATGCCGCATGGCTTGATCGCAGGAGCGACAGGTTCGGGTAAATCAGTATGCATCAATTCACTGTTAGTCAGCTTGTTGTATAAGTCGTCTCCAAGAGATTTGAAATTATTGTTGATTGATCCGAAAATGGTTGAATTGGCACCGTATAATCACATTCCGCATCTTGTTAGCCCTGTCATTACAGATGTTAAAGCGGCAACTGCATCCTTGAAATGGGCAGTTGAAGAAATGGAACGTCGCTATCAATTATTTGCTCATAGCGAAGTGCGCGATATCAGTCGCTATAATAAGCGAGTTAAAGAAAAAGGACATCATGCTCAGCATCTTCCGTATATTTTAATTGTGATTGATGAGTTAGCCGATTTGATGATGATGTCGCCTTCAGATGTTGAAGATTCGATTTGTCGGATTGCTCAAAAAGCCCGTGCTTGTGGAATTCACTTAGTTATCGCAACGCAACGACCATCTGTGGATGTTATTACTGGATTGATCAAGTCGAATATTCCAACGCGTATTGCATTTTCAGTGTCATCTCAAGTGGACAGCCGAACAATCCTCGATTCTCAAGGAGCCGAACGATTACTCGGTAGAGGGGATATGTTGTACCTAGGCAATGGCATGTCAGCACCTAGTCGCTTACAAGGAACATTTGTTACCGATGACGAAATTGAAAAAGTTATCGAGCATGTGAGGCTGCAAGGAAAGCCAGAGTACTTTTTTAAAGAAGAGGAATTGATCAAGCGGAGTGAGTCGCCTGCTGAACAGGATGATTTGTTTGAAGAAGCTTGCCGCTTTATCATGAAACAAGAAAGTGCTTCAACTTCTCTCTTGCAGCGTAAATTCCACATTGGCTATAACCGTGCCGCGCGACTGATGGATTTGATCGAACAGCATGGCTTTATCTCTGAACAAAAGGGCAGTAAAGCTCGTACGGTATTAATCACAGAAAATGAAATTGAAAAAGTGTTTAGTTGATCGTAAGTCGTCTGCTAGTTTACTGCAGGCGACTTCGGTTTTCTATTATTCGTTATAACAATCTGAGTTTTAACTGGTATTGAAATATATAAAAACTGAAGCATTTAAAAAAAGACAAATTTATGATATAATGTTGTACTATGTTTATCTTTACTAGCTATAGAACTCGCTTTGCGATTTATGTAGACTAATTTTCAACTCCCACAGGAGGTCCATTTATGAAAGTTTTACATTTTACTGGGATCAAAGGTTCCGGTATGAGTCCGCTTGCACAAATTATGCATGACATGGGTAAACAAGTACAAGGCTCAGATATAGAGCAACATTTTTTTACTGAAGATCGATTGCGTGAAAGAGGTATCACCATTCTGCCATTTGATGCAAACAATATAGAAAAAGATATGACCATCATTGCCGGTAATGCATTTGGTGACGATCATCCAGAGTTGGTAGAAGCACGTGAATTAGGTGCAACTATTATTCGTTACCACGAGTTTTTAGGAGATTTGATGAGACAATATGTTTCTGTAGCGATTACAGGGGCGCATGGTAAAACTTCAACAACTGGTTTGATGGCTCACGTGTTGGGTGGATATAAGCCCGTATCGTATTTAATTGGAGACGGGACAGGTGTCGGTCAAGAAGATTCTCATTTTTTCGTTGCTGAAGCTTGTGAATACCGTCGTCATTTTCTTGCATATCACCCAGATTACGCGATCATGACGAATATTGACTTTGATCACCCGGATTATTTTACAGGAATTGATGATGTTTTTAAGGCATTTGAAGAAATGGCTCAGCAAGTCAAAAAGTGCATCATTGCTTGTGGCGATGATGAATACTTGCAACAAATTCAAGCGCCAACTCCTGTTGTATATTATGGTTTTGGAGAAGAAAATGATTTCCAAGCTAGAAATATCGTAAAGTCTGTAGACGGAACTACATTTGATGTTGTTATTCGCAATGAATTTTTCCACACATTTAAACTTCCAATGTTTGGAGATCATGCTATTTTAAATGCATTGGCGGTTATTTCGCTTTGTCATTATGAAAGCATTCCAGCGGATATAATTCAACAACAGTTTGAAGATTTCGAAGGCGTAAAGCGTCGATTTACACAAACAGCTATTGCTGATCGGATTTTAATCGATGACTATGCGCATCATCCGACTGAAATTCGTGCAACTTTGCAATCGGCTCGTCAAAAATATCCGGAGCGGGAACTTATTGCTATTTTCCAACCGCATACATTTACGCGAACTCAAACATTTTTACAAGAATTTGCTGATTGCTTAACTGAAGCGGATCACGTTTATCTTTGCGACATCTTCGGATCTGCTCGGGAAAAAGCGGGTACTTTGAAGATTCAAGATTTGGCTGAAAAAATTGAAGGCAGTCATATTTTACAGTTAGATGAAGTGGCTTCTCTAGCAGAGCATGGCAATGCCGTTTATTTGTTTATGGGTGCAGGAGACGTTACAAAGTTCCAAGAAGCATTCGAAAATGCACTAAATACAGGAGAAACAGTTTAACTTTCGAGTTAAACTGTTTTTTTTTTGCAGGAGTAGAACTGTTTTTGTCGAATAATAATAAAGACCCGTGTTTAATCCAAACTGCTCAAGGGTAGAAGTAGAAAAGGATATAACATAATTTATTTAAAAGGAGGAAACAAGATGGATTGGCAGATTTTACTTTACGTTGCCGCGATCGTAGCCGCTATTGGATTTTTAATTTTATGCGTAGCGTTGGCAATGACATTAAATTCGTTGAAAAACACATTAAAAGAAGTTTCAGGTACCGTAGCCGGTCTTGAAAATCAATTGCAAGGGGTAACGTTGGAAACAACAAACTTATTGCATAAAACAAATGAACTTGCTGAAGACATCCAAGTCAAATCAGAAAAATTAAATGGAGTAGTAGATGCGGTTAAAGGTGTCGGCAACTCTGTTACTGATTTAAATTCAACGGTTCGTAGCATTACGTCACGCGTTGGCGTGCAAGTAGAACAAAATGAAGAAAAGATTGCTCAAGTAGTTCAATGGGGTAACGTCTTTATGGGCATTCGTGAGAAATGGAATGAGCGTAAAATTTATGAAGCTCAAACAAATGCAACACAAACGCCGGTACCAGGACAGAAAAAATTGCCTCATAATGGCCAATACTAAGTTTTTTTACTATTAACTAAATGGAGGGGAATATTAATGAGTAAAAACAAAGACCAGTACAATCAGTCAAATGGTAACGATTCACAAAATAACCAAGATTATTATACACAAGCTGGCCAATACAGACAAAACAGTGGCAAAAATTATCAACAAAGTGATTATGTACCCCAATCTTATGGTGCATCTAATCGTTATGATGACCTTTACGATTACGAAGAGTCATCTGGCGGCTCAAGTTTCTTAGTTGGTATTTTAGTCGGTGGTGTTATCGGGGCGGCAGCAGCATTGTTCTTAGCGCCTAAAACAGGCAAGGAATTCCAAGCTGACTTAAAAACTCAAGCGACAACGTTCAAAGAAAAAGCTTCTCAACAAGCAGACTTTAGTGAAGATGGTGCAGGTTTTGCACATCAACTAAAAGAACAATCTAACAAAGTAGTTGAAAAAGTGAAAAACATGAAAGCTGGTAGTTCTCCAATGGACGATGGGACAGCTTCATCAGAAGGAGAAGAGTCGATCGATATTCTTTCGACAGTACAAAATACACAAAACGAAACTGGAACGAAAAGTTCAGAAGAATTCACATCAACTGCGAATGCACTAAAACAAGCAGTTGAAGAAGTCAAAGAAGAAAAAAAATCAGGTTCAACTTCGTCGACAGCTGGCAACACAGGCAGCAACACGAACAGCAATACAGCAAATGCAAGCAAAGGTCCAAACACGACCAGCAGCAACAACAACAGCAATAAATCATCAGACGGATCAACCAAAAACTACGATCAAAAGAATTAATGTGGGAGCGGTTTAGATGGAAAATTTAATGCGTGTAAACAGCATGGACAGTTTAAAGCAGGCAGTAGGAAGTAATCAGCATTATTGGCTGTTTAAACATAGCAGTACGTGCCCAGTGTCCGCTGGCGCGTGGAATGAATATAACGAATATGCCTCATTGCATCCAAATCAACTATTCTTGTATCTCGTTGTTCAAGAAGATCGAGAGCTTTCAAAAGCGATTGAAGAAATAACTGGGATAAAGCATGAGTCACCACAATTATTTCATTTCGCGAGTCAAAAAATGGACTGGCACGCTTCCCATAACAAAATTAAAAGCAAGTTTATGAAAGAATTTATCGCTTAACAAGAATGCCGAAGCCTTGCTGCTTCGGCATTTTCATGTTTTAAACACTTTAGCGCGTTGAATCGCTAAAATAAATTCCGTGACTTTCCTGAATAGTTTGCTTATAATAGTCCTATCAAGTTAATATGCGTCACCTGATAAAGGTTATTCGCGAAAGGGGAAGTTATAGAATGAGTAATTTAGAGTTAGAGCAGCTAAGAGAAAAAGTGGACGCAGTCAACCTGCAGATTCTGTCTCTTATTAATGAGAGAGCTTCCGTAATTCAAGAGATCGGAAAAGCAAAAGAAAAACAAGGGGTTAACCGCTACGATCCGTTGCGCGAACGCCATATGTTAAATCTGTTAAAAGAAAATAATGCTGGACCATTAGATCAGAAAACAGTTGATCATATCTTTAAAGAAATTTTCAAATCAGCATTGGATATGCAGGAAGAAGATATCCGTAAAGCATTACTTGTTTCACGTAAGAAAAAAGCAGAAGATACAATTATCAATATTAACGGCGAACAAGTTGGCGCTGGAGATCCATCATTCATCTTCGGACCATGTGCAGTAGAGTCTCAAGAGCAAGTGATGAAAGTTGCTGAAGCAATTGGCGGCAAAGGATTGAAAATGATTCGTGGTGGAGCTTACAAACCACGTACATCGCCTTATGATTTCCAAGGACTCGGCTTAGAAGGCTTGAAGATGCTGAAAAAAGCAGCTGATCAATACAACTTAGCAGTTGTTTCAGAAATCGTGACACCTTCTCATTTAGAAGCTGCTCTTGATTACGTCGACGTTGTACAAGTTGGCGCACGTAATATGCAGAACTTCGAATTGTTAAAAGCTGTAGGTTCTATTAACAAACCGGTTTTACTAAAACGTGGGATGTCAGCAACTGTGGATGAATTTATCCATGCAGCTGAATACATTATTGCTTCAGGAAATGAAAACATCATTTTATGTGAACGTGGAATTCGCACATACGAAAAAGCGACACGTAATACATTAGATATCTCGGCTGTGCCAATCTTAAAACAAGAAACGCACCTTCCGGTATTTGTAGACGTAACTCACTCAACAGGTCGTCGTGACTTATTGCTTCCAGCTGCTAAAGCGGCAATCGCAATTGGCGCGGATGGCGTAATGGCTGAGGTTCATCCAGATCCAGCTGTCGCATTATCTGATGCACAACAGCAAATGGATATTGGTCAATTCGATGAATACTACGATGCATTGATGAAGTTCATGAAACAATACGAAATGAAAATGTAAATCGGAAAAGTCGGAGTTACTCCGGCTTTTCTTTTTTTAGTTGATATTCATTAAGTTTTTATCGTATGATTGTAGAAAGACTGGAAAAGGAGGGCGCACAATGACCGTTACGATATATGATGTGGCAAGAGAAGCAAACGTTTCCATGGCTACTGTGTCACGTGTAGTAAATGCCAATCAAAACGTTAAACCGGCTACCAGAAAGAAAGTATTAAAAGTAATAGAAGAATTGGGCTATCGTCCAAATGCTGTTGCTCGTGGACTGGCAAGTAAAAAAACAACGACGGTCGGCGTCATCATACCCGATATTTCCAATAGCATGTACGCTGAACTAGCACGTGGAATTGAAGATATCGCGACAATGTATCGTTACAACATTATTTTGTCCAACTCGGACCAAAACGAAAACAAAGAACTTCAGTTATTGGAAACAATGCTCGGAAAACAAGTAGACGGAATTGTCTTTATGAGTGATGTGATTTCTGCTGAACTTCTGAAAGAAATGGAACGTTCACCAACTCCGATCGTTTTAGCGGGTTCAATTGATGAATCGGCGGCGATTGCTTCGGTAAATATTGATTATTATGGCGCAGCTTATGAAGCTGTGAAAAAATTAATCGATAATGGCCACCAGAAAATTGCCTTTATTATTGGACCTTTAACGTCAATGATTAACAAAGAATACAAGTTAAAAGCTTATAAAGAAGCATTGGCAGATGCCGGTATCGCCTATGATGAAAAGCTTATTGTTGAGTGTAATAATTCATACGATGAAGCTATGGAAGCCGTTCAAACTTTAGCACCAGAAGAGCCAACTGCTTATTTTGTCAGCAATGACGAAATGTCGTTTGGTGTTATACACGCAGTAGAAGAACAAGGCAAGAAAATCCCGATGGATGTCGAAGTCATTAGCTATGAAAACTCGAAGTTGGCACGCATGGCGCGTCCGATGTTGACTTCTGTAGCATTTCCTCTCTATGACATTGGAGCAGTTTCAATGCGCTTGTTAACAAAATACATGAACAACGAAGAAATTGAAGAAAAGCAAGTTATATTGCCATATCGAATCGAAGAACGACAATCAACAAAAAATGACTGATATTTCTTTTTAAAATCAATAACTACAAAAAGAAGACACGCTGCCTGGATCTTTTCATCCAAGCAAGGTGTCTTCTTTTTTTATAAGAGTGCGCATTGTTAATTATTGCGAATCATGTATAAAGCTTTATTAAGCATTTGTAAGTTTTTATCTGTTATTTCTGCTTTTCGTGGTATTTCTTTATACATATTCGGTGGATCTTCCCATGTTTCAATTAATTTGACAGGAGACTCTGGCTGCCATTTTTCGATCCAAGACGCAGGTAGTTTTCCTGAAGGGATGGGAAAATTGTTCATTTCCATCCATATCAACGACCATGCCCGTGGAACAACGCGCCATATGTCGTAACCACCGCCACCAACAGCTATCCAACGCCCTTGACAATACTCGTGAGCGAGTTCGTGCGCAATCTTGGGTATTTCCTTGTAAATGTTCATCGTGCCGTATAAGTGGGTTAGAGGGTCAAGATAATGGGCATCTGCACCATTCTGGGTCAAAATGACATCAGGTTTAAAAAAATCAAAGATTTCTCTCATAGAAGTACGGTAGATCTCGAGAAAAGATTCGTCTTCTGTAAAAGCGTCGATAGGAAAGTTGAAGGATGTTCCGTACCCTTGGCCACTGCCACGTTCATTGATATTACCCGTTCCAGGGAAAAGGTAACGACCTGTTTCATGAATAGATACGGTACATACATCAGGATCATCATAAAAACTCCATTGCACGCCATCACCGTGATGGGCATCTGTATCAATATAAAGAACACGAGCATTGTATTTGGTTTTTAAATAATTGATCGCGACCGAACTGTCGTTATATATACAAAAACCAGATGCTTTGCCTCTAAAGCCGTGGTGAAGACCGCCGCCTAAATTTAATGCATGCTGAGCTTTGCCTTCCATAACATAATCGACTGCAGTCAATGTACCGCCAACTAACCGTGCACTTGCTTCATGCATATTTTCAAAAATGGGTGTATCGTCTGTACCGATACCATAACTTTCACCAGCTTCAGGTGTGATTTCCCCGCGGCTAGCTTTTTTGACAATATCGATATAGCGTTGGTCATGCGCTAACAATAGCTCTTCATCGGTTGCAATACGTGCAGGTACTATAGAATCACTTGAAAGCGCGTTCATTTTTTTTAATAAATCAATCGTTAAAACGAGTCTTTTCTGGTTAAATGGATGTGTTTCAGAAAATTTATACCCCAATTGATCTTCTGAAAAGATGAATACAGCGTGTTTCATTCGTTCACTTGTGGCGTGCTCGGCCATAAAACATCAAAATTTTCTTTTCGCAGCTCATGGATGATGGCTAATGGATTCATCGTTTGCACACGAAAAACTAAAATTTTACTCGCCTTATTTTCTCTGTCGGGGTATACAAGCACACTTAATACATTCACGTTTTGCTGATGAAAAATCTTCGATACTTCGTATAAGACGCCCGATCGGTCTTGGACTCGAACTTCGATTTGTGAGCCGGGCTGATGAGCTCCCGTTAATTCGATAAAAGTATATAAAAGATCGGTTTCTGTTAAAAAGCCTACAAGTTTTTGATTGCTCACAACAGGGATGCAACCAATTTTGTGCTCATAGAAAATCATCGCTACTTCTTCGACAAAGTCGAGTGGGTGCGCGATAACAGGGTTCGCCGTCATAATTTCGGCCACTTTCTTTTTATAGGGTTCGCCTTTAGGTGATACGGTAAATCTGGAAGGAACTGCATCTTTTAAATCGCGATCGGTCACGATGCCTACCACTTTTCCACCATCAACAACCGGAGCGTGACGAACTCGTTTGTCTTTAAACAAATCCATAACGTCTTGAACTGTTTGTTCAGAGTTTAATGTATGCACATCAGTTTTCATAATTTCTTCAACTAACATAAAAGCACCCCTTTAAAATTAAATCAATACATATAGCGATTCATAAACCGGAGTCGGTCAAATTGTTGAATGGAATCATTATCGACCCGGCTACCAATTTTGGCCATTAAACAATTTGCTGGATGGGAGCTAATCTCAGGGTCATCGGTAGCATAGTATTCTAAACCGCCGGCCTGCATCATTTTTTCCATCACTTTTCGGTATTCCCACACATTTAAACCTGTTCCCTTTAAATCCCAATGCCAGTAATATTCAGTCGTAATAACAATGAAATCTTCAAAAGCATCATCCATCATTGAAACTTTCAGTAAGGCTTTCCCAACGCCATTACCCCTATATTTTGGAATGATTTCAATTGCGCCAAGCTCGATTAGATTGTCCATATTTCCTTCAGACCAACGTTCTAAAGGATCGGGGTATAGGAATGTGACATAGCCGACAATCATCTTGTCAGCCCGGACGATAAGAATACGTCCTTCTGGCAAATCCGCAATTTCGATAATAGCTTTATGTTGCTGAGCGGGTGGTCTAAAAGCTACTAAATCTTCATGAAACTCAAGCTCGCTTAATTCTTTTCCCGCAATCGGACCTTCGATAATAATCGAGCCATGTTCAGTTTCTAATTCCATAGAGTTATATGTTTTCATGTGTTCCATCATTTCACCGCCTGTCAGATGCAATTAGGTTTATTATACATGAACAGTTATTGTTTTGGAAAAAAGCCGACAGAATTAGCTGTTTTTTCTAAACAATTAAAATAGTTCGCATTCAATTGTGACATTGTTGTAGAATGTAAGTAATCAATGCGAAAGGGTGAATGGAATGAAAGTAGAAGCATTACCAGCAAAACCAGGGGTACATCAATTACATAATTACGAAGAAACAGCAGCTAACTTCGATTGGACAGAAGTCGAGAAGGAGTTTAGTTGGCACGAAAGTGGAAAAGTAAATATGGCTCATGAAGCAATTGACCGTCATGCAGATTCTGACCGAAAAAACAAAGTGGCTCTTTACTATAAAGATCAAAATCGAAATGAGTCATATACATTTTACGAAATGAAACGCATGACCAATCGCGCAGCGAATTTGCTAAAAGCAAATTCAAACTTAGAAAAAGGAGATCGAATTTTTATTTTTATGCCGCGCTCTCCGGAATTGTATTTCTTAATGTTTGGCGCATTAAAAATGGGACTTATTGTTGGACCGCTATTTGAAGCGTTTATGGAAGGTGCTATTTACGATCGTCTTGATGACAGCGAAGCTAAATCGATTATTACAACACCAGAATTATTAGAGCGTGTTCCTTATGATCGCTTGCCAAACCTAGAAACGATCTTCCTTGTAGGGGATGATGTCGAAGAAAAGGATGGCTATATTGATGTCATGAAACATTTACCAGTGAGCTCAGATAAATTTGAAATTGAATGGTTAGATAAAGAAGATGGATTGGTACTTCATTATACTTCTGGATCTACTGGCAAGCCAAAAGGTGTCTTACATGCCCAATATGCGATGGTGCAGCAATACCAAACAGGAAAATGGGTGTTGGATTTCAACGAAACCGATATTTACTGGTGTACAGCTGATCCAGGGTGGGTAACTGGAACCGCTTACGGTGTATTTTCTCCTTGGCTAAACGGCGTTACTACGGTTATTCTTGGCGGACGATTTTCACCGGAAGGATGGTACCAAGCAATTGAAGACTTTGGTGTGACGGTTTGGTATAGTGCCCCTACAGCATTCCGTATGTTAATGGGAGCAGGGGATGCATTAGTAAAAGAATATGATTTATCTACACTTCGACATGTGTTGTCGGTAGGTGAACCGTTAAACCCAGAAGTGGTAAGATGGGGTGCTCAAGTATTCGATAAACGTATTCACGACACGTGGTGGATGACAGAAACAGGTGCTCAAACAATCTGTAACTTCCCATCAATGACGATTAAACCGGGATCTATGGGGAAACCTGTGCCTGGGCTAAATGTCGCTATTGTCGACGATCAAGGAAATGAATTGCCACCAAACCAAATGGGGAACTTAGCAATTGAAAAAGGATGGCCATCAATGATGCGTCAAATCTGGAACAACCCAGCGAAATACGATTCGTATTTCTTAAAGGATAAATGGTATGTTTCGGGAGATTCGGCTTATATGGATGAAGAAGGTTATTTCTGGTTCCAAGGACGGGTAGATGATGTCATTATGACTTCAGGAGAACGCGTTGGACCGTTTGAAGTAGAAAGTAAATTGCTTGAACATCCAGCCGTTGCTGAAGCTGGTGTCATCGGCAAACCCGATCCGGTTCGCGGAGAAATCATCAAAGCATTCGTGGCGTTAGTTGATGGATACGAACCATCAGAAGAATTAGTACAAGAAATTCAACAGTTCGTTAAAAAAGGATTAGCTGCACACGCAGCACCGCGTGAAATCGAGTTTAAAGACAAACTGCCGAAAACGCGTAGCGGGAAAATTATGCGCCGTGTCTTAAAAGCATGGGAGTTGGATTTACCAGCAGGTGACTTGTCTACAATGGAAGATTGATCATTCAAAGCAGCGGACAGTAATTTCTGTCCGCTGCTTTTTGAATTAAAAAAACCCGATTCGCTAATAAAGCGAATCGGGTTAATGTTGTTATGCTGCGTCACCTTCGGCCGGTTTATCTGGTTTAGGATCTGGTTTTGTTTCAGGATCCGGTTTTGGTTCAGGGTCTGGCTTCGGCTCAGGATCCGGTTTTGGTTCAGGATCTGGCTTTGGCTCAGGATCTGGCTTTGGTTCAGGATCTGGCTTTGGTTCAGGATCTGGCTTTGGCTCAGGATCTGGTTTTGGCTCAGGATCTGGTTTTGGCTCAGGCTCCGGTTTTGGTTCAGGTTTCGGTTCTGGCTTCGGCTCAGGTTTTGGTGCGGCAATTATGACACTGTTTGAAGCCGCTGATTGTTTACCTGTAATATCGACCGCTACAACTGTATAGCTTCCAGGACCACTCGCCGTATAGGAATTGCTTTGAGCTTCTGAAATTGAAGCTATACGCGAACCATCTTTGTAAACTCTGTAACCTACAACGTCATTTGATCCAGAGTTGGACCATGTAATGGTTTTTCCGTTAATAGCTGCTTGAACACCACCAGGAGCAGCGTCATCAGCTTTAAACTCTGCACTTGCAACAATCGAAGAGAATTTCGAGTTGCCTGGGAATAGTTTGCTCGCATCTCCTCCAAGTGGAGCCATTATGCGATCGATGTATTTTTGAGAAACACCGATTCCACCGCCTGAGATAAAGTCGCTTGGTGTATTAGACAACACGGCAAAACGTTTGCCATTAATTGTTGTATACGAACCGCTTGTAAAACTATCGTCTTTTTCTGTAGGCAACATAGCTTTAGCGTTAAACAAATCTGAACGAACAAGTCCCGCATTTTTGCAGGCCTCATCTGGAGCTAGTCCAGAAATACCACAGAACGATTTGGTAACAACCCCATCAGGCTGCTTGAATTTTTCTGACGTTCCAACAAGTTTTGGCTTTGCATCGTAACTAGCGTTCATTAAGCGAGCCCATACTTGATTGACACGTAATGAAGCGGGCAAATCACGGTTTTCAAATTTTGATAACTTGATTTTTTCAGTATCGTAGCCAAGCCATAGTCCCATTGTTACGTTCGGGTTGTAACCGACTAACCATACGTCTGTAGTACTTTGAGTCGTACCTGTTTTACCTGCGAAATCTGCGTCGAATTTCAACAAATTATTCGCTCGATTTGCAGTACCACGGTCCGTTTTAAAGACATCACGTAGCATATCTGTTAACACATAAGATGTAGCAGGCGTAAAGATTTCTTTTGATTCTGTTTTATGTTCATAAATAACGTTTCCATCAGCGTCTTCGATTTTATCAATCATTGTAGGCTCTACATACTGACCGTTATTCGCAAACATTGCATAACCGTTAGTGATTTCTTCAATAGAGGCTTCAATTCCGCCGCCTAAAGCAGAAGCTAAATGATTGTTTTCCTGTTCTTCAACCCTTGAAAAACCAGCATTCATCATATACTTAATCGGCATTTGTTGTTGAATTTGAGCAAACAAGCGAATTGTCGGTAAGTTTTGAGATTGTGCTAACGCATCTCGTGCTGGCATTATTCCTTGCTCACTTGATGCGATAAAGTTGCTAGGACTCCATATGTCTTTGCCATCCATATATTCGAATTTTACATCGACAAGAGGGGATCCAGCACCAATTTGACCTAATTCAATCGCGGGAGCATATATCAATAAAGGTTTTACGGTAGAACCCATTGAGCGATAAGCTGAAGTCGCATGGTTTAACTTTTCGATTTCATGGTTTCGGCCACCAACAAAACTGAGGATGCGTCCTGTGCCATTTTCAATCATAATACTACCAAGTTGAACAGGATACTCTTTGTCTATTACTTCTCCAACTTCGTTATAGCCTTTTCCTAATGCAGTTGTACCAAAAGATTCATACGATTTCTGAGCTTCTTCTTGAGCTAGATAAATGTCTTTGTCGATCGTCGAGTGAATTCGATAACCATTAGATCTAACAGCTCGATCAGCTAAAATTGCGTATTCCTCATAAAGTTTGTTGTTTTCTTTTAATGTAACAGGATCGATACCATCTTGCTCTGCTAATATGTCCATAATAATACGAGATGCCCGTTTTTCAATTTCAACTGTGACATACGGGAACTCGGAGTACGAGCGTTTTTCGTCTTTGCGGAAATCAGCAACAATATCATAAGCCATTGCTTCATCGTATTCTTTTTGTGTAATGTATTCCGTTTCTTTCATACGGAAAAGAACAGTTCTCATTCGATCAAGTGCTGGAGCTAATGCATCTTCTTCTTTTATAACACCACCCTCAGCGTAAGGGGTGTACGTATAAGGAGCTTTTGGAATACCAGCGATAAAGGCCGATTGTGGCAAGTTTAAATCTTTAGCCGATACATTGAATATTCCTTTAGCGGCTGTTTCAATGCCGGCAATATGTGCACCTGAAGAAATTCGGCCATACGGAATGATATTCAAATAGGCTTCCATGATTTCATCTTTATCCATAAATTTCTCTAAACGCATCGCAAGAAGAATTTCTTTTGCTTTTCGCTCGTAAGAAACTTCATTGGTTAGTATTTGGTTTTTTATCAATTGTTGCGTCAAAGTAGAACCACCTGTTTGGGTGTCTGCATTTGACACATCTTGCATCAAACCACGGAAAATCGCTTTTGGAACGATTCCTTCGTGTTCAAGGAAATATTCATCTTCTGTTGCTAGAACAGCGTCTATCGCATAATCTGATACATTGTCTAATGAAGTAACTCTTCGTTCTAAATCTGTTTGAAGTTTTCCGAGATAGACATCATTGTCGAAATACATTTCGGAAGTTTCTTCAAAACTATAAATTTCTTTGAGCATTTCTTCTTTAGGACGAAGTTTTTCCTCGTCTACCAGTGAAGCAAAATAACCTGCTCCAACAGAAGCGGCAAAAACTCCGACTGTAACTAGAACAATCGCCAGAATCAATGCTAAGTTCCAAATCACTCCTGTTGTTATGCTCATTCGCTTGAACCATTTTGTTGAAGTCAATCTATCGGTTGTTTCTTCTGCTTTACCTAGCCAATACTTTAATTTATCACGCACATTATCGCCCTCCTAAAATCTTTTATAGTATATCATATTCTTATAATTGCATCTAAGCATATTGACAAGTTGCAATAATAAAGTAAAATACTAGTATATTTCATATTTAAACAGTGAAGAATCCGAAGTAGATTGTGCAATTTTGTATAGAGAGCTGGTGGGTGGTGCAAACCGGTCAAAATGCATGAATCGAATTACAGGTTTGGAGTTTACGGAAGTGCCCCGTTCGGCACATGATGAGAGGGAGACAAAGTTCTCCAAGCTGGGTGGTACCGCGCAAATGCGTCCCTGCATGAACAATTCATGCAGGGACTTTTTTATGGGGATTTTTAACGCTCTCATCGATCAACCATTTAGAGGAGGAACAACAATGACGAACGAATTAATTCAAGATTTACAATGGCGCGGTTTGTTATACCAACAAACAGATGAAGAAGGCATGGGAAAATTATTAAATGAACAGAAAATTTCATTATACTGCGGAGTCGATCCTACAGCAGACAGTATGCACATTGGACATATTGTTCCGTTACTTACATTACGTCGTTTTCAAATGCATGGTCATCAGCCAATTTTATTAGTGGGTGGAGCGACAGGAATGATTGGAGATCCTTCAGGACGCAACGAAGAACGTCAATTGCAAACGACTGAACAAATTGACCGCAACGTTGAAGGAATCAAAGTTCAAATGGAGCAAATTTTTGATTTTAAATCTGAAAACGGCGCGAAAATGGTCAATAACCGTGATTGGATTGGTGCAATGAGTGTGATCGAATTTTTACGTGATTACGGTAAATTGATTTCCGTAAATTACATGTTGGCAAAAGATTCGGTTGCGTCACGTCTTGAAACGGGTATTTCGTTTACGGAGTTTTTCGTACACATTGATTCAAGCGATTGACTTTAATCATCTGTACAATGAACACAATTGCCGCATTCAAATTGGTGGATCTGATCAATGGGGCAATATCACAACAGGTCTAGAAATGATTCGCAAAACGCATGATGAAGAATCAAAAGCTTTCGGTATTACAATTCCGCTTGTGACAAAAGCAGATGGCACCAAATTCGGGAAATCAGCTGGTGGCGCAGTTTGGTTAGATCCGAAAAAGACTTCCCCTTACGAGTTTTACCAATTTTGGATTAATGCTGCAGATGCTGATGTGGTTAAGTACTTGAAGATTTTCACATTTATTAGCCGTGAAGACATCGAAGTGTTAGAAAAAGCAGTTGAAACAGAACCACACTTGCGCCAAGCACAAAAAACATTGGCTGAAGAAATGACCAAACTCATTCACGGAGAAGCAGCATTGGCTGACGCTCAGCGTATTACTAAAGCGTTGTTTAGTGGAGATTTGAAAGCTTTGTCATCTTCGGAGATGAAAGCTGCATTTAAAGATGTTCCTTCTGTAGAAATGTCTAAAGAAGATAAGTCGATTGTGGATTTAATCGTTGAAGCAGGCATTTCTTCTTCAAAACGCCAAGCACGCGAAGACGTCACGAATGGTGCAATTTCAGTAAACGGCGAAAAAGTTACAGATTTAGCATACGTAGTTGACGAAAAAGATCGTTTAGATGATGCGTTTGCCATTATTCGTCGCGGTAAAAAGAAATATCATATGGTGCAATTTCAATAATAATGATAAAAGGACGACCGAAATTTTCGGTCGTCCTTTTTAGGTTATAGTTGTTTTTCTTTGATAAAGCAAGGCAACTCCATGTCTTCAAATTCCTCAGGATGAATTAGTTTTCCTAAACGAATCGCGCCTTCGATCAAGCGAGGAGAAGGGCGACAATACAATTCTTCTTCCATTACGTGAATATGGTCCATGGCTTTTAAATCATTCCAGCCTGGACGTTTCTTGAGGAGTTCGGGTTTTACTTTTGACGTTAATACACCGACCCAGGCAAGTAAAATATAGTCCGGTTGACGTTCTAATACATCTGCCCAATCGGTTTGAATATTGGCAGATTCGTTGTCGTCAAACAGGTTGCGAGCACCGGTCATGTGACTAATTTCAGTTAGCCAATTGATGTTGCCGGGAGTGAACACAGGCTTTGGCCACCATTCCCAGTATAATGAAGGCCGACTACTTGCTCGGTTTCCACGTGATTTAATGTCTTCGATAACCGTCAAATATTCAGAATGAACAGTCGTCGCATCAATCCCGCATGCATCAGCCACTTGTAATAAGTCTTGTCCAATTTCGTCGAGTGATTGCGGGTCGAGGACAAGATGTGGGATGTTTCGTTTTACTAATTCATCCACGTTTTTTTCCATTCCGGGAACACTTAAAGAAGCCAATACTAAATCAGGTTTTAGCGCTTCGAGTTCATCCATGCGAATGGATAAATCTGGTCCAAGTCGAGGCAATGTTGTAATTTCTTTTGGCCAATCTGAAAAATCATCAATTCCGACTAACAGATGTTCTGCATTTAAAAATGCTAAAAGTTCCGTGTTACTTGGGCAAATTGAAATAATTCGCATCCAGCTACACCTCCATTTTTTCCAGTTTACCATGATCGGTGAAAAAAATTCCTCCTATTTGAAGAAACTGTGAAAACAAAGTATTATAAGGAAGAAAGAACGCAAGTTGTAAAATTCAGGAACGCTTTCTTCATTATGATTTTATCGATATGAATAGAGAAACTTGAGTTTAATTCACAGAAGTTCGGGTAGTTATACAGGTGTAGATAAATTGAATTTTAGTGAAATTAATAAACCATTAACGGGAAATTAATAGCGAGAGCGGGGTGAAGCTATTGCCAAATCGATTAAATCGTGTGAACTTGAGTACTCCGGTACGGAATGTCGATTTGCAGCAATGGCTGTTAAATGTTAAAAGACCAAGACTTATATGAGCACTTAAGCGGACGGACTTTGAAAATGACGGAGGACTGGTATAGTTCTTTAGACAAAAGTAAAACGGGTGTCTACGGTTCGACGGATCCTGATAAGATAGCATTATTGAAAAAACAAAATCATGAATTTCATCTTCGCTTTTGCACCATGTTTCAAAAAGAAAACAAAGACTTTGTAACGAATTTTCAAGATTGGATAGAATCTATTGTAAAAGATGAAGCTCATTTAGAAACACCAATCGTAGAGGTGATTGGTGAATTTTTCCGGACTCAACAACAATATTTAACTGAACTTGGAAAGTACGCGTTAGCACATAAAGAAGAAGTGAGTCACGAGCAATTGATGGAATGGACGCAAGCCGTTGTTCGCATTATTAGTAAAGTGATTGTTGAATTTACGGACCAAAATTCAAAAGCTGCAGAAAAACGCATGGACTCTCAGCAACAAATGATTGTGGAAATGAGTGCTCCTGTCATTTTATTAGCAAAAAAAATCGGCATGTTGCCATTAGTTGGCGAAATTACTCCGCATAGAGCAGAGATTATATTTGAAAAAGCTTTAGCCCAAAGTTCTAAACACGATTTAGAGAAATTATTTATTGATTTATCCGGTGTTCCGATGATTGATACAATGGTGGCACAGCAAGTATTTCAACTGATTAAAGGCTTAGAAATCATCGGCGTAAAAGTGGCATTGTCAGGTATTAGTCCAGTGATTGCTCAAACGGCTGTTCAGTTGGGCATTAAATTTATTGATATTGAAGTGTATAACACACTCGCTCAAGCGTTAAAACAAAATCGAGTTGACTCATTTTGATAAAAATCCTTAGGACCTTTATTGGTTCTAGGGATTTTTTTGATTTTATTTAAAGGATGCCGTTTTTATTTGCGGGATGGGGTCGATTGTTTGCGACGATAAGGGTGTTGTTTGCGGATTCGAACGCTTTGTTTGCGGGATAAAATTTTATTTGCGAGATTGGCTTGGTTGTTTGCAGGATAGCGCGCTTTGTTTGCGCGATAACCCAGTTTGTTTGCGAAAGTCGCAAATAAAAGAAAAAACCTCCCAAAACCTTAAAAGGTTTTGAGAGGTTTTCAAAATCAAGTTGGAATTAACGTGAGTAGTACTCAACGATCAACTGTTCGTTGATTTCAGCAGACAATTCGCTACGCTCTGGAAGGCGTACGAAAGTTCCTGTTTTGCTATCAGTATCGATAGTAACGTATTCAGGAACAAAGTTGTTTACTTCGATTGCTTCGTTTACTACATCAAGGTTGCTTGATTTTTCACGGAAAGCAATTGTTTGTCCTGGTTTCACGCTGAATGACGGGATGTCAACGCGTTTGCCATCAACAAGGATGTGGCCGTGGTTTACGATTTGGCGAGCTTGGCGACGAGTGCGCGCAAGACCTAAACGGTAAACAACGTTATCAAGGCGAGCTTCAAGAAGGATCATGAAGTTTTCACCATGTTTACCAGGCATTTTACCAGCTTTGTTGAACAAAGTTTTGAACTGACGTTCGTTAACTCCGTACATGAAGCGTAGTTTTTGTTTTTCTTGTAATTGCAAACCATATTCAGAAACTTTTCTGCGTTGGTTAGCACCGTGTTGACCTGGTGCGTAAGGGCGTTTTTCTAATTCTTTACCTGTGCCTGTAAGGGAAATTCCTAAGCGGCGTGACAGTTTCCATGATGGACCTGTATAACGAGACATATAAGTCTCCTCCTCTGTTTTTGGTTTTTAGAGTAAAATAAAAACCAGATGCATTCATGCTGCAAGCCATTTTATATTCTTGTACCTTCGCTCAGCAGCCAAAGAGTTACACGATACACCTGCTATGAGGAATAAAATGGACGAACACGCACATACAACTGCTGCGATTATTTTACACAAAGAATAGTATAACTGATTTTGTGAGTTCAAGTCAACAGTAAGCTGTGGAATAGTTAGACACACTAACTTTCTTTTTTATATAAGACAATGTAGAATGGTATTGAGAATAGATGTAAGCGCTTTCTATAATTAATAAGGGGTGTATAGGGCATGAGAAAAAAAGAGATGAATTTTGAAACGGCGGTAATCCATAAAGGTTATGACAGTACGAAGCATCATGATAGTTTGGTGACACCGCTTTATCAAACCTCGACTTACTCATTTGCAAATGCAGAGCAAGGAGAAGATCGCTTTGCAGGAAATTGTGAGGGGAATATTTATTCACGTCTTGGCAATCCGACAGTTCGTGTACTTGAGGAACGAATGGCGGAAATTGAAGGAGGTCAAGGAGCATTAGCTTTCGGGTCGGGGATGGCCTCAGTTAGTGCGATTTTGATTTATTTGACTAAAGCAGGAGATCACGTGCTTTGTTCTCGAGGTATTTATGGCTGTACGTTCGGACTGTTAGAAATTATGGAAGAAAAATACGGCATTACACATAGCTTGGTTTCAATGACTACGGAAGAAGAAGTAGAAAGAGCGATTCGACCAGAGACGGTTTGCATTTATGTGGAAACGCCAATCAATCCAACAATGGAACTGGTAAATCTTGAAGCTGTTATGGCTGTGGCTAAAAAATACAATATTCGGGTGGTAGTTGATAATACATTCTGTTCACCTTATTTGCAAAATCCATTACGAATGGGTGCAGATTTTGTTTTGCATAGCGCAACGAAATACTTGAATGGTCACGGGGATGTAGTTGGTGGAGTGCTCGTTGGTAGTGACGCGGAAGAAATGCAGCATATTCGAATGACCGTACAAAAAGATGTAGGTGGCATTATGTCACCATTTGATGCGTGGCTATTGCTCAGAGGATTAAAAACGTTACATGTCCGTATGGATCGACATATTAGCAACACAAAAGTTGTATTAGCCTTTTTAAAACAACAAGAAATCGTGAAAAATATATATTATCCGTTTGATGACAGTCATCCGCAGGTTGAAATTGCCAAACGCCAAATGCGTGAAGGTGGTGGGTTGATTTCATTTGAAATCCAAGGTGGTAAAAAAGAAGCGCAAGCCTTTTTAAATGCCTTGTCCCTTATCAAAATTGCGGTTAGTCTAGGCGATGCTGAAACATTAATTCAACATCCAGCAACAATGACGCATGCAGTGGTACCCCCTGAAAGCAGACAAGCGATGGGCATAAGTGACTCGTTGCTGCGTTTATCGATTGGACTAGAGCATACGGATGATTTGATCGCTGATTTAACTAAAGCATTCGAGCAAGTAAAACCAAAACTCCAAGAAATTTAAAAAAACCCCGAAACTCATCAATTGAGTTTCGGGGTTTACTTTCTATTATAAATGTTTCATTAACACGTTAGCGAAAAGTTCTAAGCCTTGTTGATCGTCTTTTGTGAAACGATCTAGCTCAGGGCTATCAATATCTAAAACGCCGATCACTTGGTCTTCTTTCATAAGAGGCACAACGATTTCAGAACGTGTTGCTGCATCACAAGCGATGTGGCCAGGGAATGCTTGAACGTCTTCCACTAACATTGTTCTTTTGTCAGCAACGGCAGTACCGCAAACGCCTTTTCCGACAGGAATGCGTACACAAGCTGGAAGACCTTGGAAAGGTCCGAGTACAAGCTCTCCTTCTTCCATTAAGTAAAACCCAACCCAGTTGATGCGCTCAAGAAATTGATTGAGTAAAGCAGAGGCGTTGCTCAAGTTGGCGATGCTATTTTTTTCTCCTTCTAACAAAGCATCTAATTGCTTTGAAAGCATAGTGTATTGATCAATACTGTTACCACTGTAGTTTGTTTGTGTGAACATAAAAATTTCCCTCGTTTCGATTTGTTGTATTTTTTTAAAACTTATCTCGTTAACTTAAGTAAGTATAAATTTTGTCGTAATGCTTATGCAAGCCATTGACACTGTGGGCATCTGATCCGAAGACTAACGGAATGCCAAGTGACTTAGCAAATTCGATATAAGCGAGCGGAGGATATGCTTCCAAACACTCTGGTTTCGAATATCCCGCACCGTTTACATCTAGTTCCATCCCTGTTTTCTTCATAAGCTGAAGAATGTGTCGAATTTGATTGTCATCATCGATCTTTTCGCCATGTGCTTTTTGGAATTTATGAATTAATGTAGGATGACCAATTCGAGTTGGTTTAAATTTTCCAAGATCCGCATAAATCGACTTTTCAAGTGTGTCATAATAAAGCTGATAGGCTCTTTCTACAGATCCACAAGCGGCTGCGAGCTCTGCAAAAACTTCTTTACTAAAGTCAGCGCAAAAATATTGATTATTTATTTTTAGAAAATGAACAGATAAAATCGCATCGTCTAGTAAGGGGCCAATTTCATCTAAAAAAAGTGCGGTCTCTTTTTCATAGCCTTCGATATAGTCAACTTCCAATCCTAAACGAATGCGGATATCTTTTTTATAAACATGTTTAAGATAGGTAATTTCATCTATATAGGCAGTTAGCTGAGTTGCGCTCATGCCGCTGTCTTGGTCAGGTGTCGGATCGGTGAAATTTGCTGGAAGTGGTGCATGTTCTGTAAATGAAATATCGGTAAATCCGGATTTTATTGCTTTTTTAATGTATAATTCAGTTGAGTCTTTTGTCCCGTGTGGACAATAAGGGGTGTGAATGTGACCATCTCGTTTCATAACGGCATCCTCTTTTCTACTTATTAAAAAATATAATCGCTTTTCTTCTAATTTGGCAAACAAAAGAGTAGAATACATGTTAAAATAGAAGAATCATGAATACATTTACGTATAACTGGTAATGTGATTTTGGAACAGGGGGCTATGTGACTTATGATGGAGTATATCATCATTGCGGTCATCATTCTATTAGCGGTAACAATCATTGGTTTTATGTTTCGCAAAAAACATTTAGCTGAAATTGAACGCTTGGAACAGTTAAAACTGCAAATACAAAATAAACCAATTCTTGAAGAACTAACTAAAGTGAAACAACTAAACATGAATGGCCAGACAGAAGAAATGTTCGAGCGCTGGCGCAACGTATGGACTGAAATCATGGACGTACATATCCCGAAAATTGATGCTTCATTATATGATGCCGAAGAGGCCATCAACCGTTTTAGATTTAGCAAAGCGTCAAAACTAGAACAGGATACAGAAGTGAAAATCGATAGCGTCGACCAGCAGATGAACAGCATTTTGGTGGAGTTGGAAGAATTGATCGGAAGCGAAGAGAAAAATCGCAGTGAAATTGATCTTCTTCAAGAAAAATACCGCCGTGCAAGAAAAAATCTATTGGCGCACCATCAATCGTATGGAGATGCAGGTGAACCGCTAGAGAAAAAACTAGAATCGTTTATTCCGTTATTTGATGAATATGAAAAATTAACAGGCGAAGGCAATTACTTAAAAGCACGTGAAATTGTCATTGGATTGTCTGCAGAAGGTGAAGAAGCTTTCTTACTAGTAGACGATATTCCATCCCTGTTGGCGGATATTCAAACGAAAATTCCTTCTTACATTGCTGAGTTGCGTCAAGGCAAGAGCGAAATGGAAGAAAACTCTTACTACCTAGGCCATCTAGAGTTAACTTTACAGCTTGATGAAATAGAAGAAGAGTTAGAAGTATTAAAAGAAAATATCGCAAATCTAGAAATGACTCAAACGAAAATTGCTGTTGAAAAAATAAAAGACCGCATCGATTCGTTTTATGAAATGTTGGAAAAAGAAGTTGAAGCGAAGATGTATGTCGATGAACATCGCGTAGATACGGAACGACATTTAGAAGTTGTCGCACGTGATACAAAAGAAATGGAAGAAGAAAGCCGATATGTTCAGCATAGCTATAAAATTAGTGAAAGCGAAGCGGCTATTCCTAAATCATGTATGGACAAGATGGAGCAATTAGCTAAACGATTTGAACTGCTGATGACGCGTTTAGAGGAAGATCAATCCGCTTACTCTAGTCTGCAAGAAGAGTTGGTTCATATTCGCGAAGATTTATCGATTGTCGATTCGACTCAAATTGATTTTATGACTTCATTGAAGAGCTTGCGTATTGAAGAAAATAAGGCTCGTGAAAAAGTAGAGCTTTTAAAACGCAAATTGCAAGAAACCGATCGTTTGCTACACAAAGCTAACATTCCGGGAATTCCTGAAGACATGGATGTACGACTTGAAGAAGCTGAAGAGCATCTGTTTGTGACGATGCAAACTTTACGAGAAGTTCCGTTAAATATTAAGCTTGTTCATAGTTATTTAGAGCAAGCTGAAAAGAGTATTGAAGAGGGTCATGCGAAAGCAGTTGAAATCGTTGAAAATGTCTTATTAATTGAGCGCATTATTCAATACGGAAACCGCTACCGCAAATCTAATCTTCAATTGGATGCAAAACTCGAAGAAGCAGAAGAATCATTCCGACAGCTTCGCTATACAAAAGCATTAGAAGAAGCTGCCACGGCAGTGGAAAACTTTGAACCTGGTTCAATGAAACGAATTGAAGTATTGGTCAAAGAAGATGCTTGGAACATTTAAACAAAACAAAATGTAAAGCCACCAGCTACTATTGCTGGTGGTTTTCTTTTCGGAGGTGGAAAGATGATTTACTTGGATAATAGTGCTACGACTAAACCAAAAAAAGAAGTACTTGATACGTTTGTAAAAGTGAACGAACAATTTTATGCCAACCCAGCTTCTTTACATGAACTAGGCAATCAGGCGGAAGATTTGTTAGAAACGGCACGGAGTCAATTAAAAGAGTTGCTGCATATGGAGAAGATTATCTTTACATCTGGTGGTACAGAAGCAAATAACTTAGCGTTAATTGGGACGGCACGAAACTATCAACACCGTGGGAAACATATTATTACTTCAGAAACAGAACATCCTTCTGTGTTGAAAAGTGTGGCTGCTTTAGAAAGTGAAGGATTTGAAATTACGCGCTTACCAGTCGGGAATTTTGGGGAAATCAACATTGACAAGTTGAAAAATTCTTTGCGAAACGATACGATTTTGGTATCACTCATGCATGTGAATAATGAAATTGGAACGGTTCATCCAATTGCAGAGATCGCACATCTTTTGAAAAAACGGCGAATCTTTTTCCATGTGGATGCTGTGCAAAGTGTTGGGAAACTCCAATTTGATCCAACTGCCATGCCAAACTTATTGTCTATATCAGGGCATAAAATCCATGGTTTAAAAGGTAGTGGGGTATTAGCGTATACTGGAGTAGAATTACAAGCTATCCAGTACGGGGGAGGTCAAGAGTCAGCATTGCGAAGCGGTACTGTTTCTGTTCCAAATGCAGTGGCTTTAGCGAAAGCTTTGAGACTGACCGAGCCAAATCCCCTATATAACCAATGGAATCAAGAGTTACGTCAGTTTTTCTCGGAATTTGCGGGGATCAAAATTGTGAGTCCAGAAAATGGGGCGTCATATATTTTGTCAGTAGCAGTGAAAGGATTAAAAGGCGAAATTTTAGTATCCGGTTTACAAAAAGAATCAGTAATCGTCTCTACTTCAAGTGCATGCTCATCAAAAAATAGCCAAGCAAGTCCAGTGATTCGAGCGATTGGCTTGCCACGTGAGTTTAAGGACGGTGTCATTCGAATCAGCTTTGGCGAATTGACAACAGAACAAGACATTCAAGCGCTAAAAAAAGCGTTTCAGCGGGTATACCGCATGATTAAAGGAGTTTAAACAGTTATGAAAACCAATCAAATTCTTGTGCGATATGGGGAATTATCAACTAAAGGAAAAAATCGCAGCTCATTTATTGGAAGACTGCGTGACAATGTCAGACAAACATTTTCTGATTTAGAACAAATTCATATAAAGGCTGAACGTGATCGTATGTTTATTACTTCAGACGATGAACAAGAACTAGCACAAGTGATTGAGCGTTTGCCGTATGTATTTGGCATTCAATCGTTTAGTCCAGTAACGGCATGTGAATTAGACATCGAAGCGATGAAAAAAACAGCCGAAGCAGTGATTGCTAAAATAGAAGATACCGATAAAAGTTTTAAAGTATCGGTAAAAAGACCATATAAAGAATTCCCGTATGAAAAACCAGAAATTATGAAAGAACTAAGTTCACATGTATTAAGAGCTTTTCCGGATTTGAAAGTACAAATGAAAGATCCTGAAATTGATTTGAAAGTAGAAGTTCGTAAAGAAGCTGTTTATATGATGGCGGAAGTGATTCAAGGAGCAGGTGGCTTGCCAGTAGGAGCAGGTGGCAAAGCATTGCTCATGCTATCAGGCGGTTTAGACAGTCCAGTTGCAGGCTATCATATGTTAAAGCGTGGCGTTCGATTAGACTTAATCCATTTTTTCAGCCCGCCGTTTACAAATGATCGTGCTAAAGAAAAGGTTTTTGATTTGGCTGAGCGATTGTCGCAGTTTGGTTCTTCTGTCAAACTGCATGTTATTCCTTTTACGAAACTTCAACAAGAAGTGCATAAGCAAGTGCCAGATAATATCACAATGACTTCTACGCGTCGAATGATGATGCGCGTAGCGGATTTAGTATTAGCTGAGACCAATTGCCGAGCAATTGTGACTGGAGAAAGCTTAGGGCAAGTTGCGAGTCAAACTTTAGAAAGTATGCAAGCAATCAATGCAGTGACGAACACGCCGGTATTGCGTCCGCTTATTGCGATGGACAAACTTGAAATTATTGATATTGCACAACAAATAGAGACTTACGATATTTCGATACGTCCGTTTGAAGATTGCTGTACTATTTTCACCCCGGCAAATCCGAAGACAAAGCCAAAACTTGAAAAAGTTGAGTACTACGAAAACTTTGTGTCTTTTGACGAGTTAATTGAAGAAGCTGTAGCAGAGCGTGAAATTATCAAATTCCCGCGCCCTAAAGTTAACCAATTTGAAGACCTGTTATAAATATGAAGCCTCCTTAAGGTAATACACCCCGAAAGTTAGAGTTCAAATCTAACTTTTGGGGTGTTTTTATATTGATTAAAGTAGAAGGCGTGATAAATAAGAAAAGTCAGAGAGAGAAAACAATGTTTCGGTATAATTTATTTTCTAGTAGTCGAACTATATGAAATTGTATGAATACTTAAAATTCTATTGTATAATAATAATGGGTTAGTTATTACATCAAGAGCGGGAGGAATTATGTTGAATAGACAAGATTTGTTAGCACCAGAATCGTATAATTTGGTTGAAGAAATTGAGCGATATGCAACAGAAGAAGGCAAGCTTGCGATTCACTGGGAAAACGATAAAGGTGAAAAACACCAACTTACATATGATGAATTGATCAAACGAGCGAACCGTGCAGCGAATAGCTTTGAAAAAGCAGGTTTAGTTAAAGGGGATGTTGTACTTGTTATGGTACCTCGCCTTATTGAAGCGTATGTTGCTTACTTAGGCGCATTAAAAGCGGGCTTAGCTGTAATTCCGAGTTCTGAGATGTTGCGTGCGAAAGACATTGCATACCGGTTAAATCATAGTGATGCAAAAGCAGTTATTGCATATGAACCATTTATGGATCAATTTGAAGGTGTCAAAGAAATGGATGATGTCGTGAAGTTTGTTATTGGTCATTCAGATCAATCGTGGATATCGCTGTTGGATGAAATGGAAGTTGCTTCTGAAGAATATAAAGCAGCACCAACGAAAAAAGACGACATGGCGTTTTTATCGTATACATCAGGAACTACTGGTAACCCTAAAGGTGCTGTTCATAGTCATGGCTGGGCATATGCACATCTTCGTACGTCAGCAGAGCATTGGCTTGGAGCGAAAGAAGGCGATGTAGTATGGGCAACTGCAAGTCCGGGGTGGCAAAAGTGGATTTGGAGTCCGTTTTTAGCAACTTTAGGCAGTGGAGCTACCGGTTTTGTTTATAACGGAAAATTTGATCCTGCAGTGTATTTAGAGCTTTTGGAGACACGTAAGATTAATGTTCTTTGCTGTACACCGACAGAGTACCGATTAATGGCCAAGCAAAAAGATTTAGCGAAATATGACTTGTCTGCGTTACATAGCGCAGTATCAGCAGGAGAACCGCTAAATGCTGAAGTGATTAACGTGTTTAAAGAACATTTTTCGTTGGAAGTACGAGATGGCTATGGTCAAACAGAGAATACCTTACTTGTTGGTGTCATGAAAGGCATGGAATCTCGCCTAGGCTCAATGGGCAAACCAACACCGGGTAACCGTGTAGAAATTATTGATGACTCGGGAGTTCCTTGTGCTGTTGGGGAAGTGGGAGATATTGCCGTTCATGTAGAAACACCCGCGTTGTTTAAAGAGTATTTTAAAGATCCTGAACGCACGAGTATGCAGTTCCGTGGCGATTATTATGTGACTGGCGATAAAGCATCTAAAGATGAGGATGGTTATTTCTGGTTTGAAGGTCGTGGAGACGATATCATCATTTCTTCTGGCTACACAATCGGGCCGTTTGAAGTCGAAGATGCATTAGTCAAGCATCCAGCTGTTCAGGAATGTGCCGTGATCGGAGCACCAGATGAAGTACGTGGCACAATCGTTAAAGCTTGTGTTGTTTTAGTAGAAGGACAAATTGCATCAGACGACTTAGTAAAAGACCTGCAAAATCATGTAAAAAAACTAACGGCTCCGTATAAATATCCGCGTGCCATTGATTTCCGAACAGAATTGCCCAAAACAGCATCAGGAAAAATTAGACGTGTAGAATTGCGTCAACAAGAAAGTATAAAAAACTAAGCACAGCCGGAGAAAGGAACGCCTCTCATTTAGTAGAGAGGTGTTTCAACTATCGGCTGTTTTTCTATGGCTAAATATTAATGCACCTGCATTTACTTTCTGCTTGTTAGCAGCCTATAATGAGACTGTTATTTCGAAATACAAAATATTATAAGAATGGTGCGCGATGTCGAATGATAGATTCTAAAAAAGGTGTTTTGGTCATTATTTTAACTTATACGTTATGGGGATTCATGCCGATCTTTTGGAAACAGCTCGCACATGTTCCTGCAGATGAAGTGTTAGCAGCCAGAATTATATGGTCTTTTATATTAACACTTGTGTTTATTGTGTTAATTAATGGAGGTCGTCAATTATGGCTTGACTTAAAAAGCTTATGGGCATCGAAAAAGAAATTTTTCTTATTAATGTTAGCGTCCTTTCTAATCTCCGCCAATTGGTTTTTTTATGTATATGCCGTTTCGCATGACCGGATAGTCGAAACGAGCCTTGGTTATTACATCAATCCATTGATTTCGATGTTATTGGGTGCCATCTTTCTAAAAGAAAAATTATCACCTGCAGTTAAAGTTGCCTTTTTGTTAGCCGCAACAGGTGTTTTGATTTTAACGTTTTCTTTTGGCTCTTTGCCGTGGCTAGCACTTGGTATGGCGTTTAGCTTTGCTTTTTACGGGTTGATTAAAAAAACCATTCGACTCGATGCACTTCGTGGATTAGCTATTGAGACTTTATTTGTTTTCCCATTTGCAATTGCTTATTATGTTTACTTATTTTCTATTAATCGAGTCTCATTTTTACAATTAGGTTTGCCAACAGATAGTTTATTGTTAGCTAGTGGATTGATTACAGCATTTCCATTATTGTTGTTTGCCATTGGAGCTCCGTTAATCCCGATGTATATGATTGGGTTTCTTCAATATATTGCTCCATCATTGATGCTATTAATTGGTGTGTTTATTTACGGAGAATCATTTGATGTGGTCAAAATCATTTCGTTTTCGTTAATATGGAGTGCGTTAATTTTGTTTACGTCCTCAAAATTTTTAGAAGCTAGAGGAATTCGACGAGCAAACCGGAAAGTTTCAGTTTAAATCTTAATGAAACATTTTTCTGTGTTTCACGTATAGTATGTAGTAGAAACTATGGAGGGAATGGTAAAAATGAATACGAAACGTTGGATTGCTTTAGTAGTCGCTGCCGCCGTATTAGGAATTTCGCTGGTCATCAACTCAGCCTTCGCATTACTTCAAGGCGGATTTAGTGAAAGTGTCGACGAACTAATGGGAAGCACTCAAACAGGTTTGTCGGAAACAGTAATGGAAGATGGCGATTTTAATAATCGCGTTGCTGTTTTAAATGTAGACGGTGTTATTCAAGACACGGGAGATGCAGCTTCGTTCTTTGGAACAACTGGCTATAATCATTCGTTCTTTATGGAACAATTAGAAAATATTAAAGAAGATGCTTCGGTTAAAGCTGTTGTACTTGCGGTAAATTCTCCAGGAGGCGGAGTTGTCGAGTCTGCTGAAATTTACGACAAAATCACAGAAATTCAAGAAGAAACCGGAAAACCATTTTATGTGTCGATGGGAGCAATTGCTGCTTCTGGTGGCTATTATATTGCAGCACCGGCAGAAAAGATTTTTGTGAATGAAGAAACATTAACAGGTTCGATTGGTGTGATTATGCAAAGCGTCAATTATGGTGAACTCGCAGAACGCTATGGTGTGGATTTTGTGACGATTAAATCAGGCCCATACAAAGATATTATGAGCCCAACGCGTGATATGACAGAAGATGAACGTGCGTTGCTTCAAGAAATGCTCGATGATTCGTATGAATCTTTTGTAGATGTCATTGAAGAAGGTCGAAGTATGACGGAAGAAGAAGTAAAAGCTGTAGCAGATGGTCGGATTATGAATGGTCGCCAAGCAGTAGAAGTGAATTTAGCAGATGATTTTGGTTTTGAAGAAGATGTCATCGAACAAATAAAAACAGATTTTGATTTAGGAAACGCAGAAGTATTCCAATATGGAAACGACCAAGGCTGGGGTTCATTGCTTTCGATGAAAGTTAATTCTTTCTTTGGTAACGATCTTGAGACGCAAATGATTTCAAAATTACTTACTGAATATAGTTCTCCGCGTATGATGTATTTATACGGTGACAAATAAGGAGGGACCATCATGACAGATCATGAAACAGAGAAATCAGCAGAACTGCAAGGTGAAAAGGAACTTCCAAAAACACCGAGTTATGAAGAAGTTCTTTTTTACGAACGGAAACCAGCCGGATTTTGGGTCCGCTTCTGGGCTTATTTAATCGATTTGCTGGTTGTTGCGGCTCTTACTTCTATTTTAGTTAAACCGGTATTTGCCTTATCCGGATTGGAAACCACGAATATGCCTTGGTACGGACCCTATGCTATTGTGTCAGCTGTGATTTTTTATGGTTATTTTGTTGTAATGACAAAGTTTTTTGGCCAAACAGTTGGCAAGATGATTATGGGCATTCGTGTTGTGTCGTTGAAATCTGATAACCTTTCGATTATGACGCTTTTGTTTCGTGAATGGATCGGTCGTTTTATTTCGGTGACAATTTTGCCGCTTTATTGGATTGTTGGCTTTACGCCATTAAAACAAGGAGTCCACGATTATATTGCGGATACAACAGTCGTTCATGAAGATTCATTTAGAAAAAACAAAATGATCCACAAGAAAAAGTTAGAGGGGTCTGAGTTGCAAGAGACCGGAACGTTTTAGTATGATGAAGATATTATGAAAAGGGAGGCGTATTGATTGGCACAGATCACATTCAAGAATAACCCGGTTACTTTACCTAACACAGAAGTAAAAGTAGGGGATCAAGCTCCTGAATTTACGGTCTTATCAAATGGTTTAGAACCAGTATCATTAAAAGATACAACTGGTAAAGTACGTTTAGTGAGTGTAGTTCCATCACTAGACACGGGCGTATGCTCAGACCAAACAAAACGTTTCAGCGAAGAAGCTACTTCTTTAGGAGACAATGTTGAAGTATTAACAATCTCAGCTGATTTACCATTTGCGCAAAAACGTTGGACAGACATTAACAAAGTGGATGCCATCACAACGTTGTCAGATCATCGCGATTTGTCATTCGGAGAAGCTTATGGATTAACGATGCAAGAGCTTCGCTTGTTGGCTCGTTCGGTTTTTGTACTTGATGAAAATGACAAAGTTACATACGTAGAGTATGTTTCTGAAGGAACCGATCATCCCGATTATGAAAAAGCGCTAAATGCAGTTAAAGAATTAACAAAATAATACAAGAAACCCACTCGAGAGAGTGGGTTTCCTTATTGAGGACGGCGAATAGATGAATTCAGCAATGGAAAAAACCTTTAATTTTATTGATAATCACACAACAAAAATCCAGCAAGAACAAGACAATGCTTATTTGGAGAGCTTATTGACCACTACTGAAAAATGGTTAGATGGTTTGATCAAGCCAGAAGAAGGTGCGAGCAAAGAAGATATTCGCAAGGCATTACAATTAGCGGTTTTAAAGGGCATGAAAGAACATATTCAACCCCATCACCAAATGACGCCTGATGCCCTTGGTTTGTTAGTTGGTTATTTGGTTGAGTTGTTTGTTAAAAAAGAACAAGCAGTTATTTTAGATCCGGCTGTTGGAACAGGTAATTTGCTGTTAACTGTCATGAATTACTTGGACGGACGTATGACCGGAGCGGGTGTAGAACTGGATGACCTTCTTGTGCGTCTTGCATCAAATGCTGGTAACTTAGTAGAACAGCCGATTACTTTTTACTTACAAGATGCGTTGCAACCGTTATTGATTGACCCTGTAGATGTGGTTGTCTCAGATTTACCGGTAGGTTATTACCCAGATGAAGAAGCATCGGCTACGTACGAACTAAAAGCAGAAAAAGGCATGTCCTATGCGCATCACTTGTTTATCGAGCAATCGCTAAAACATACTGCTGATGGTGGTTATTTGTTTTTCATCGTGCCAAAAGCTTTGTTCGAATCTGAATATGCGAGTCAATTACATAGCTTTTTGAAAAAACATGCTCATATCCAATCGGTTATGGAATTACCGGAAAGCTTATTTAAAAACTCAGCTCATGCTAAAGGAATTCTGGTGCTACAGAAAAAACAAGAAGGTGTTAAAGCACCGAAAGAGGTTTTGTTAGCGCGCGTTCCGAATATGTCAAAACCAGAATCGATGTCTAAATTCTTTTCACAAGTGACAAGCTGGTTTAAAGAAAACAAAGAATAGTTCAAGCAAATTATGCTATACTGAATCTATAAAAAGCCATATGTACCATTTTGGATGAAAAGAGGGATGCGCAATGACTGAGTCAAACGAAGCGCCGAAAAAAGTTAGTCTTCAAGAAGCTATCAAACGTCAACTAGAAGCAAAGAAAAATCAGGCTGCCGATAAACAAGGTGGCGGCAACGCTTCACTTTCAACTAAAAAAATGAAGAGCCAACAATCGAAAAAAGTAAGCAATAATCGTCGTAAAATGGGTACGTGATTGACATCCTAATTCGATTTTAAGCTTAAGTGAAAAGAGACAGGGGAAAATCCTTGTCTCTTTTTTAGAACTAGCCACTTCACAAATAACAAACAGACACTTTATGAGTAGCTAACAAAACATATGTCATCAAATAAAAACCTTACTAAAAGTATTGACTTGTTCCAAAAGGCTGGTAAAATCTATTTCAATATACTTATTAGTAATGATGTATTTGTAAGTATGAGTTAGTAAATTTAGTTTCACTATATAGAATAATCGTTTGATAGTTTAGTAGACAATTTGTGTGCAGCAACCAGAGACTGAATGGCAGGTGTGAATTCAGGCAGCAAATTGGGTGAATTACGCTTTCAGTTTGGAACGATTCGTAAAAAAGTGGATGTTTAGCAGGATCTGAACATCAAAATGGGTGGTAACGCGGAGAAAACCTTCGTCCCTTTATTGGGACGGGGGTTTTCTCTTTTTTTTATAAAGAAAAGGAGATTTTATTATGCATATAATTAAACCAGTCATTACACCAAAGTTTTCAGAAGCGATTATGATTACTGTGGCAATTTTTTTACTGATAAGTATCAGTATCATTCAATTTGGAGCGGTTCCGCACATTCCGATTTTGCTTTCGATTTTGCTCTTATTTGCCTATGGCTTAATGAAAAAAGTATCTTATAGACAGCTTGAAAAAGGATTAGTTGAAGGTGCTGGTGCAGGAATGAGTGCTGTTTTTCTCTTTTTCTTTATCGGTATGCTCATTAGTAGTTGGATGATTAGTGGCACCATTCCTACTATGATTTATGCTGGATTTTCAATAATTTCAATGACGTTCTTTTTTGCCATTGTTTTTATTGTTACGTCATTAATCGGTTTATCGGTCGGCAGTTCGTTAACGACAGTTGCGACAATTGGTGTAGCATTTATTGGTATGGCAACGGCGATGGATTTGTCGCTTGCAGTAACGGCTGGCGCCATCGTTTCAGGTGCGTTTTTTGGTGATAAAATGTCGCCATTATCAGATACAACAAATTTATCATCTTCTATTGTAGGTGTTGACTTGTTTGAGCACATTCGCAATATGGGTTGGACCACAATTCCAGCATTCGTGCTGACGTTGATTTTTTTCTTGATTGTATCGCCACGATCTACAGGGGGAACAATACAAGATGTTAGTGAATTTAAAGCAGGACTTTTAGCTACAGGAATGATTCATTGGTACACGTTGATTCCATTGATTGTTTTAATCGTCTTAACCTTTATAAAAGTACCGGCGTTAATGACGCTAGCAATTAGTTCAATTTCAGCTATTGTGATTTCTTTCCTGCATCAAGTGTCCTCAGCTTCTGAGATTTTCAATGTCCTGTTTAGTGGATATGTATCAGCTACGGGTATTGCGGAAATTGATAACTTGTTATCACGAGGTGGTATGGAAAGTATGATGTTTACAGTGGCCCTTGTTCTTTTAGCATTAAGTATGGGTGGGTTATTGTTTACATTGGGAATTGTGCAATGTTTATTGGCCAAAGTAGAGAGCTTGTTGAAAAAGGTTTCGTCAGTGATAGCGGCTTCTGCATTAACTGCTATCGGCATCAATATTTTGATCGGCGAACAATACTTATCTATTTTGTTAACAGGTCAAGCTTTTAAAGAACCATACGATAAAGTAGGACTGGCCGGTAAAAACTTAAGTCGAGTGATGGAAGACGCGGGAACAGTGGTTAATCCACTAGTACCATGGAGTGTTTGTGGGATTTTCATCACCGGTGTTATCGGTGTTCCAACACTTGAGTACTTGCCATTTGCCGTCTTTTGTTTATTGTCTCCAGTATTAACGGTGTTATTTGGGTTTACAGGTAAAACATTAACTTTTAAATAAGAAATAAGTAACTTTAAAAAACCGGTGATGCTATACATCATCGGTTTTTTGCATTTAGAAGGATAAGAGATTTAAAAGTCGAATAGTACTATAGAGTGCGTTTTGTTACTAAGTCGCGGAAAATAGTCGAAGGGGTGGAGAAAATGTATAAAAAGATTTTAGTCGCCGTAGATGGTTCCGAAAATTCGAAGCGAGCAGGCAAACACGCTGCACAGTTGGCTACCATGAGTAAAGATACAGAAGTGACGGTTGTCTATGTTTCTGATTTTGACGAAGACAGTCAAGAGAAAGTGCATGATGGAGGTCAACTTGAATTTGAGTTGTCACGAAAGAAAAAGGTTCAATCAATTAGAGAACAGCTTGAATTAAATGAAACGTTTTATAAAATCGAAGTGATGCATGGTCGTCCGGCCCCGGTCATTATTGAAATGGCTAACGATGGCGAATTTGATTTAGTAGTTATCGGAAGCCGCGGATTAAACCCCGTTTCAAAAATATTACTTGGTGGAGTTAGTCAAAAAGTTGTAAATCATTCAAATTGTCCAGTGTTAGTTGTTAAATAAGCTCCGCTAGGCTGTCTGGAATTCTGGTATAATGAAGAAAAAGAATGGTCTTATTATTCCTTGATGTACAGGTAGGCCAAGTGGAGGAGAACATGGAAACATTACCAAACTGTCCTAAATGTAATTCAGAATATACTTATGAAGATGGGAATATGTTGGTGTGCCCTGAGTGTGCGCACGAATGGAGCTTAATTGCTGAGGCTGAACAAGTTGAAGAAGCAAAAGTTGTGAAAGATGCAAATGGGTCGATTTTAAAAGATGGCGATGCAGTTACAGTTATTAAAGACTTGAAAGTTAAAGGCAGCTCATCAACATTGAAAATTGGTACAAAAGTAAAAAGTATTCGACTAGTTGATGGTGATCATGACATTGATTGTAAGATCGATGGCTTTGGTCCAATGAAGTTAAAATCAGAATTTGTGAAAAAAGCATAAAATAAAAAGGGTGTTGGAATAAATTTATTCCAACACCCTTTTTTTACAAATAATTGTTGTGTGATTTGACATTGGCATGATTGATGACAAATCTATTAAACGCCGCGTTTATTGCCCCATACTAAAGTGTGCAATTGTGGCAACACCTTCGCATCGTTCATGATTGGAGATTGCACATGATAATCGATGAGTTGTTCATAGCGCTCTAGTAAGTTTGACACGAGTTTCGCATCGTCTGTTGTAACCGTATCGTCATTCCCTGTTTGTAAAAAGAAGGGAACATGTGGATAACGCTGGTGAAGGAATTCAGCATAAGAAAAATCATCTTGATCAAAAATAACAACTTTCAAACTAACATTGGCAGTTTGCAGTTTCTCCAAAAACAAATCCAGTTTCGCAAAATCAGTCTTCATGCCAGAACTAGGTGGTTTTGGTGACAAGGTAATGTCGTCGATGGTTGGCATCCATTCTTGCCAAATAGAAGCTTGCGTTTCGACTGCCACTTTCCAACCTTGCTGATGACAAAGGTCGACTAGTTCGCCAATTCCTTTATGCAGCGCTGGGTTTCCGCCTGATATTGTAACATGTGAAAAATTACTGCCACCTATGTGGATTAACTCTTCGATAATATCAGCTGGTTGTTTCGAAACGCTTGTCCCAGTGCCGTCCCAAGTAAATTTGGAATCACACCAAGAGCACGAATAGTCGCAACCTGCTGTGCGAACAAACATCGTTTTTTGGCCCATCACCATGCCTTCGCCTTGAACAGTTGGACCGAATATTTCCATTACCGGAATTTTCATGATAAATCCTCCTGACGTGGACGGTAAACAACATAGCTTGTCGGTGTTTCACGAACAATAACTTGCAGGCAATTTGGTCGATTAGTTGTTGCTTGTAGCATTGTTTGAATCGATTGCCATACTTGCTGAGCAAGAAGTTCAGTTGTTGGGAATTTATTTGTAAATTCAGGATGGTCATTTAATACACTATGATCATACTTTTTATGGATCAATTCTTTCAATAATTTAAAGTCGATAAGAAAACCAATGGAATCGAGCTCGTTACCACCAATGGTAATATTGAGGTGGTACGTATGCCCGTGCATCACTTTGCATTTTCCGGCATCTTCACTGGGTATAAAGTGTGCGGCGGAAAAATGCATGTCTTTGTTAAGCTCAAATTGATAATTATGTGAAACCGGTGGATAAAATTGTTGCATCATGTCATCGCACCTGCCGATTTTTTCGCTTGGTAGCGTGCAAGGCCCTCGTTGCGTAATTGGCAAGCTGGGCATTCGCCACAACCAGTGCTTGGAATACCGTTATAACAAGTTAATGTTTTTTCTTGAACAAAATCAAGTGCGCCCAGTGTATCGGAAAGTTCCCATACATCTGCTTTGTCGAGCCACATCAATGGAGTATGAATAATGAATTGTTTGTCCATCGACAAATTTAATGTGACATTCAATGAACGGATAAACGTATCACGGCAATCTGGGTAGCCACTAAAATCTGTTTGACTAACACCTGTGATTAAATGCCTCGAACCGATTGCATCTGCATAAACAGCTGCAAAAGATAAAAATAAGAGATTTCGACCAGGCACAAATGTAGAAGGAAGTTCGCCTTCTTCAGCTGTTACTTCAATATCATCTCGAGTTAAAGCATTGGCAGATAGTTGATTGATCAACGTCATGTCTAGTACTTTAAAAAGGACTCCAAGTTCATCAGCGATTTTTCGAGCACATTCAATTTCAGCAGAATGGCGTTGGCCATAATCAAAAGTGACTGTTGCAACTTCTTTAAAGTTTTTAATCGCCCAAAATAGGCAAGTGGTACTGTCTTGGCCGCCGCTAAAAACGACGACTGCTTTTTCGTTCTTCATTTAATACACTCCTTAGTTTTTTAGAGAGGGAGTTTGCGAACCTCTTTAAACGAACAGGATTAATAATAACATATCCACGCGTAAAAAGAAGACTGCGAATATCATCTACAATAGGTATACAATTTCTTGAAAGAGGGTATATTTATATAACAACGAAAGGGGAGGTCCGAGATGAAAGCAATTGTTATTGATAACTACGGTGGCAGAGAGCAATTAGTTGAGCGAGAAATCGAGAAGCCATCTATTACGGAAGATCAAGTGCTTGTTGAAGTTTATGCCACTTCGGTCAATCAAATTGATTGGAAGCTACGTGAAGGCTATTTAAAAGATATGCTACCTTGGGAATTTCCAATTATCTTAGGATGGGATTTGGCAGGCGTAGTTGCTGAGGTTGGATCAAACGTTAAGCACTTCAAAGTAGGACAACGTGTCTTTGCAAGGCCTGCGACAACCCGCCAAGGAACTTATGCGGAGTTTGTACCAGTAGAAGCAAACTTACTTGCGCACATGCCTGAAAGCATGACATTTGAAGAAGGTGCAGCAATTCCATTGGCAGGACTGACAGCTTATCAATGTATTGTTGGCTTTGCGAATGTGAAAAAAGGAGAGAAAGTCCTAATTCATGCAGGAGCTGGTGGAGTGGGGACGATGGCTATTCAAATAGCTAATAGTATCGGGGCATACGTAGCAACGACTGCAAGTGATATCAATGACGAATTGGTTAAATCTTTAGGCGCAAACCGTGTGATTAACTATAGTGAAGAAGATTTTAGTGAATTACTGGAGAATTTTGATGCCGTTTTAGATACCATGGGCGGTGAAGTGTTGGAGAAAAGTTTTAGAGTGTTGAAAAAAGGCGGTAAGCTAATTTCCATTGCGGGAGAACCATCTTCTGAACAAGCCGAAGAACATGGAGTACATGCTACAAGTTATTGGCTAGAGCCAAATGGTGCACAATTGCATCAACTGGCTAATCTTTTCATATCTGGCGAATTAAAACCAACAATTGGTCATGTTTTTGATTTCTCGGAGCAAGGGGTTAGAGACGCTCACGAATTGAGCGAAACGCACCATGCCCGCGGAAAAATTATCATCAAACTAAAATCATAAAATAAAAAAATCCTTTCACATTAGCGAAAGGATTTTTTCAATGGCATTTAAAAGTTATCAGGTTTTCCAGCTTTGTCAGCTGAATAATATTCGGTTGGGGCATCGTCCTGGGCTTCTTCCGTACGAACGACCAATACATCACATTTTGCAGAACGAACAATATGTTCAGATACACTGCCAATTAGGAAGCGTTCAACTGCATTCAGGCCTGTCGCACCACAAATGATTAAATCAGCTTCAACTTTTTGAGCTAAATCTCTAGAAATCATTGATTTGGGAGAGCCGTAATCGACGACAATATTCACTTTTTCAACCCCACCAGCTAACGCCTCTTTTTTATACTCTTCCAATAAATCTTCGGCGAACTTTTGTGCACGGTCAGCAATAGAGCGATCATAAGCCTCGATTGCAGCAAACGAACGCGTATCGATTACATTGACTAAGTTTAATGTGGCGTTGTTTCGCTCCGCAATACCCACTGATTTTTTAAATGCCCACTCTGCTTCTTTAGAACCGTCTACCGCTACAAGAATTTGACTGTATTTTAATGTCATCTTACATTCCTCCTTCGTCTGTCTATAGGTACTCATTCGCTATAAAAGAAAGAGTTCCTGCTAAATTGAAGTGAATTTGCTGAATTTTTTGTCTAATTTACGAAATATTATCCTTATTGTAAAAAAAGTGGCGTTGGAAAAATTCCAACGCCGCTTTTGTAGTTAGTTATTAATAATTTGAAGTTCTTTTGGATATTTTGTTAACACTTCATAACCGTCAGCTGTTACAGCTACATCGTCTTCAATGCGGACACCAACTTTTCCTGGAACATAAATCCCAGGCTCTAGTGTGAAAACCATACCTTTTTCCATTTTCATTGTGTTTTGTCCATGAATTGAAGGGAACTCATGAACATCAATTCCAAGACCGTGTCCTAGGCGATGAGTAAAATAGTCACCATATCCCGCATCTGCGATCACTTTACGTGAAATCTGATCAAGTTCAGCTGCCGTTACACCTGGTTTAACCGCTTCAAGAGCAGCCATTTCAGAACGATATACAATATCATATACTTCTTTTTGTTCTTCATTCGGTTCACCAAGTGCTAATGTACGGGTAATATCTGAGCAATAGCCTTTGTGAACCACACCAAGATCAAACAAAACTAAATCTCCGTGTTTAAGCTTGTATTCGCCAGTTTTACCATGAGGTGAAGCTGCGCGATCGCCAGTTAACACAGTGGTATCAAATGACATGTGCGTAACGCCACGTTTTTTCAAAGCCAATTCGATTTCTGTCATAACTTCAATTTCAGTAATGCCTTCTTTAATCGTTCGAGCAGCTACTTCAATAGCATAGTCAGCCAATGCAGCAGCTTCTCTTAATATTTGTAGTTCTGCATCGTCTTTTATCACACGCATGGCATTTAATTGCTCATCCAATTGAGTGATTGAAAGAGAGCCGAAAAATGACAAAAGTGATTCATAACGTTCCACAGTCATATGCGCTTTTTCAACAGCCATTGTTTTTAAGTCAACTCCACGCGAAAGAGCTGTTTGATACAAAATTTCCATTGAATTTTGCGTATCTTCGTGACCTACCACTTCGCCAGCCCAGCCTGCATTTTTCGCATCTGGAATTTCCATTTTCGGACAAATGAGAAATGGGTCAGCTTCTGCAAACACCATAACGCCTAATAAACGTTCATGAGGATTGCTCTTGAAACCGCTAACGTAAAAAACATTATAAGGATCTGTAATAAACGCCGCGTCAACTGATTGTTCTTTTAAATAGTTCTGCAATTGCTTAATTTTGTTCATATGTATATTCCTCCTCTACATGTGTAGCATATCAAAAATCAGGGTATAATACAGCTATGAAAGCTAGAGGTAGAATTTTCAAAACTTACTGGAGGGATATTATGCACGTTTCATATCACGGTCATTCTGTTGTCAAAATTAAAACAGGTGAATTTACGATTTTAATTGATCCATTTATTAGTGGAAACAAACTTACGGACTTGAAGGTAGCAGACGAAAAACCAGATGCTATTTTATTAACGCATGCGCATAACGATCATGTTGGGGACACGGTTGAGCTGGCAAAAAACAATAACGCACAAGTAATCGCGCCAGTTGAACTAGCTAATTATTTAAGCAGTCAAGGTGTAGATGCTGTCGGTATGAATTTGGGCGGCGCGCATAAATTTGACTTTGGAGTAGTAAAGTTTACAAAAGCTTTCCATAGCTCTTCTTTCACAACGGATGAAGGAGAAGTTGTTTATGGTGGTATGCCTGCTGGGATTTTGTTCCAAGCAGAAGGCAAAACAATCTATCATGCGGGCGATACAGAAGTATTTGGAGACATGAAAATTTTGGGCGAACGAAATGATATTGATGTAGCATTTGTACCGATTGGAGATTATTTCACGATGGGACCAGAAGACGCAGCCTATGCCGTCGAATTATTAAAACCAAAAATGGTAGTGCCAATTCATTTCAATACATTCCCACCTATTGAGCAAGATCCTGAGCATTTCAAGTCATTAGTAAAAGATGTTCAAGTAAACATTTTACAACCAGGTGAAAGTGTAGATTTAGCGTCTGCTTCTACGAAACGCTAACAAGCGGTCAGTAGTAATAATTAGCAGTAAAGACCCATGAAAAGCGAGAGCTTTTCATGGGTCTTTTTGAAATTCTTTATGCCTGTCGAGAACGAAACGGTCCTCTCAACTTTTCTTCATGTCTAGTTTCGAGGACCAGTCTCTCGGGACATAAGTCACCCCAGCTGTGTGGCAAAGAGCGCCACTTCGCCGGTGCGTCTTATGCCTGTCGAGACTAAACGGTCCTCTCAACTTTTCGTAAGTTATGCTACACTAGAAGATATAGGAACGTAGAAAGAATGGGTGAAATCATGGCGACTAAACATGAACAAATATTAGCGTATATTGAGACTTTAGCCGTAGGTGAGAAAATTTCAGTGCGGCGCATTGCAAAAGATTTGCAAGTAAGTGAAGGAACGGCTTACCGAGCGATTAAAGAAGCAGAAACAAAGCGGTTAGTGTCGACGATAGAACGTGTTGGGACTATTCGAATCGAACGCAAAAAGAAGGAAAATATTGAACGACTTACATACGCTGAGATTGTTAATATTGTTGATGGACAAGTACTAGGCGGTAGAGCAGGATTGCACAAATCATTGAACAAATTTGTAATTGGGGCAATGCAATTAGAAGACATGATGCGTTATACGGAAGCGGGGAATTTACTGATTGTGGGTAACCGGTATAAAGCACATGAATATGCACTTCGCGCCGGTGCGGCAGTACTTGTGACTGGAGGCTTTGAAGCTGCAGATCAAGTGAAAAAGTTGGCGGATGAATTTGAACTCCCTGTTATCTCAACGAGCTATGATACCTTCACGGTAGCGACAATGATTAACCGAGCAATTTACGATCAATTGATCAAAAAAGAGATTTTGTTAATTGAAGATATATTAATCCCGTTAGAAGGAACAGCACATTTACATCATAAAGAGCCCATCAGTCGATACCATGAGTTAAATGAAGAAACAACTCATGGCGGTTTTCCCGTAATTGATCATACGAACAAGCTAGTTGGGATTATTACATCACGTGACGTAATTGGTCATTCTGCTTCAGAATTAGTGGAGAAAGTAATGACTAAAGATCCGTTAACTGTCTCTATGCAGACGAGTGTGGCAGCTGCAGGACATCGAATGATTTGGGAAGGCATTGATTTAATGCCGGTCGCCGACGATCACGGAAAGTTAAAAGGGGTTATCAGTCGACAAGATGTATTAAAAGCGATTCAGACCGCTCAACGTCAACCTCAGCAAGGTGAAACCATTGATGACATTATCAAGAGTCAACTTCATCAGCAAATTAGCGATCAATTGATTTTGGAGTTTCGTGTGACACCTCAAATGACCAATGCTTATGGATCGATTTCACATGCGGCTTATACAATGATTTTAACTGAAGCTGCGTCAGCAATTCTGAAAACAAAAAATCGTAAAGACAGCGTGTTAGAAAACGCGTCCATTTACTTTTTAAAACCAGTTCAATTAGACGCACTCGTCTTAGTTCGGCCGCAAATTTTGGATATTAGTCGAAAGTCGGCAAAAGTTGATGTTGAAGTATCATTAGAAAACGAAATTGTTGGCAAAGCGATGTTGACGTTCCAATTACTAGACCGTTAATACTGAAATGACGACATAAAAAAAGGCAACAGGTGCACTCATTTGACGAGTGCACCTGTTGCCTGAAATTCTAATATGACTTAAGGATTTAAATCTGCTTCTTCTTCAAGAAAAGCATGGTAATGTTTTGATGCTTTGTAGTTGTAATAAACTAAAGCTAAACCGAGTATGATGAAAATACCAGAAATGATATACGTCAGTGTCGATTGAAAAACAAATAGTTGATTGATACCAAAAAAAGTTACAAAACTACCTAATGCCATTGAAGCACGGGCGGCATACCATTTTTTTCGAATCGGTAAAACAGTACGTGTTCGAAATTGTTTTGTTTTATTATAAAAATAGATGACAAATGATACAATAATTAAAATTACAAAAATTAACATAAGGACCTCCTGAATTCCAAAACTCATACTTATTGTACTGAGAATTGAGTAAAATTGCGAATGGATTTCCTTATAAATGGAGGAACTAACACATGTACAGTCAAATCATCGACACAATTAAGCAATACACTACTATTATTATTCATCGTCATGTGCGCCCAGATCCAGATGCGTACGGATCTCAACTTGGTTTGAAATATTTATTAGAGCAAAATTATCCAGACAAGCGCATTTTAGCTGCAGGAACGCATGAATACACAATGGATTTTCTGGATTTTCCGGATTTAGTTGAAGATCAAGATTTTGAAGGAGCTTTAGTCATCGTTACAGACACTGCAAATACAGACCGCGTAGATGATCAGCGTTATAAAAAGGGTGCAAAGCTGATTAAAATTGACCATCATCCAAATGACGATGCCTATGGCGATATCATCTACGTGGACACGACAGCTAGTTCTGCTTCTGAAATCATTTACGAGCTTTATGAATATGGCCACAAACATGAAAATTGGACGATGAGTGCAAAAGCTGCGCGATTGTTGTACGCAGGAATTATTGGAGATACGGGTCGATTTTTATTTCCGAGCACAACTCAAAAAACTTTTGCAGTTGCAGGGGAATTGATCAAATATGATTTTGATCGTAACGTGCTACACAACGGAATGTACGAAATGGACCGCAAATTATTGCATTTACAAGGTTATATGTACCAAAACTTTAAAATGGACGAAAATGGTGCAGCGCATGTAAAAATCACGAAAGACATTTTAAAAGAATTTAATGTTACGGCTTCGGACACTTCTTTATTAGTGGGCTCACTTGGCAACGTAAAAGGAATGAAAGCTTGGGTTATCTTTATTGAAGAAGAAAAAGAAATTCGTGTTCGCTTGCGCTCAAAAGGACCGGTTATTAACACATTAGCGAAAGAATTTGGTGGCGGCGGACATCCAATGGCTTCTGGTGCCACAGCGTATTCATGGGAAGAAGCTGATCGTGTAATCGAACGCCTGGCAGAAATTTGTGCAGCCGCAAACTAAGGAGGAGAGTCTAGTGTCAATGGTTTATCCGCATATAAGCACATCGGCTGATTTGCTGAAAAGCACGGTGCGCCTTGACGAACTTTTCCCGTTTTTAAAGGAGCAAGGAGCTAGTTCAGTTGCAATCGTCAATACAAAATTATATGGCATGCTTCCATTTTGGGAAGCGTGCCGCCGTGCCGGCATCCATGGGGTTGTCGGCCTTTCAACTTTTATCGAATACGAAGAACAGCATTATTCCGTTGTGTTATATGCTCAGTCAAACAAAGGCTATGACAATTTGCTGAAAATCTCGAGTGCACTAGCTACTCGCGACAAAGAAGCAATTCCTGAACAATGGTTAAAGGCGTATAAGGAAGGCTTAATCTGTGTGATTCCAAACAAAGCTGAATGGCTCTTGACCGATCGCAGTTTAGTGATTGGTTATATTAAAAGTTTATTTGGCCAAGCAGCGTTTGGGAGCATTGAACGTCCGGGTGGGGTAGTCTCTGCGTACGAATCAGATTTTATTGAACTTTGTGCCCAACTTGAAATTCCAATTATGGCAACACATGAAATTCGATATATGCATCAACAAGATGCTTTTGCTTATGAAGTAGCCTCCGCAATTGGACAAGGTCTCAAAATGAATGATCCAGAAAGACAAACGCCGGAACATACAAACGCATACGTACCAAGCCAACAAGAGTTTTTTGAGTGGTTCGCAGACCGAAACGAATGGGTTCAACAAACTGCAAACATGTTAAAAAGCTGTCGAGTGACTATCCCCATGAATCAACAATTGCTGCCTGTTTATCCGTTATCAGAACAAGTAGATAAAGCAAGTTACATTGCACAATTATGCAAGACAGGGCTTAAAGAGCGAGTACCAAGATTTCCGGAAAACTATCAAGAGCGGTTAAATTACGAGTTATCGGTTATCGCAAAAATGGGTTTTATCGATTATTTTTTAATTGTTGCGGACTTTATGAAATACGCCAAGGATCAAGATATCATGACAGGACCTGGCCGTGGATCGTCAGCGAGCTCACTTGTTGCTTACTCATTAAAAATTACAAATGTCGATCCAATAGAACATGGTTTGTTGTTTGAACGGTTTTTAAATCCAGAACGGGTTACGCTTCCAGATATCGATATTGATTTTGCTGATCATAGACGTCATGAAGTGGTGGACTATGTAGCAAAAAAATACGGAGCTGTTCGAACTGCGCAAATTATTACCTTTGGTACATTGTCTGCAAAAGCGGTAGCACGAGATACTGCCCGCGTATTTGGTTTTGAAGCAGAAGAACTTGAAGCCATATCAAAACTAATATCAAATCGTCCCGGTACAACTTTGCGTTCAGCTTTAAAAGAGTCTTCAAAGTTTAATGACTGGATTATTGAACGAGAAGAGCGTAAATCTTGGTTTAAGACTGCGTTAAAATTGGAAGGTCTTCCGAGACATGCCTCTACCCACGCTGCAGGTGTGATTTTAAGTCCCACCCCACTCGTTAATCATGTGCCGATCGAAAAAGGACACGAAGGCATTTATTTGACGCAATGGCCAATGCAAGAACTCGAAGCAATCGGCTTGTTAAAGATGGATTTTCTGGGACTTCGTAATTTAACCATTTTAGAACAAATTCGTAACTTGGTTTATTGGGGCACAAAACAAAAAATCAATTACAGTGACATTCCTTTAGATGATGAAAAAACCTTTAAATTATTGGCATCAGGAGATACAACAGGTGTCTTCCAGCTTGAATCTGATGGCATGCGCCAGGCGCTTCAGCAAATTCAACCGACTGCTTTTGGCGATATTGTTGCAGTTAACGCGTTATACCGTCCAGGTCCGATGGAGTTTATCCCGTTGTATGCAAGACGAAAACATGGTCAAGAGACGGTGAAATACATTCATCCGATTTTAGAACCAATTTTAAGTGAAACTTACGGGGTTATCGTTTATCAAGAACAAATTATGCATATTGCTGCGAAGATGGCTGGATTTTCTCTTGGTGAAGCTGACTTATTACGGCGTGCAGTCAGCAAGAAAAAACGAGAGATTTTGGATGAAGAACGCGAGCATTTTGTGCTAGGTGCAACATCGAAAGGGTTTACTAAATCGGAAGCAGCGGAAGTGTATGATTTAATCGTGCGTTTTGCTGATTATGGCTTCCCGAAAAGTCATGCGGTAGCATATAGTATGATCTCCTACCAATTGAGTTATATGAAAGCCCATTATCCCGTTTATTTTTATACCAGCTTATTAACAAATAGTGCTGGAAATGCCGAAAAAACAAAGCAATTACTGCAAGAAATCAAAGAAAAGAAAATCCCGATTCTTCCACCATCAGTCCAAAAAAGTCGCCATACTTTTTCAGTAGAAGATGGACAAATCAGATTTGGTTTAAATGCCGTGAAAGGTGTTCCGGGCACAACTATTAAAGCTTTACTTGCTGCTCGCGAAGAAGGGCCATTCACCGGTTTATTTAATATTGCTGAACGAATCTCGGCTTTACATTTTAACCGAAAATCGTTTGAACCACTTATAAAAGCTGGTGCTCTTGATGAATTTGGATATGACCGCGGGGTGATTTTGGCATCACTAGATAGCGCAATTAAACACGCTGAACTGGTAAAACCAAATGACGAGCCGGGCTTGTTTGATGACATGGGCGCAAGTTTTATGAAACCCAAATACACAAAAGCTTCGGAGATGCCAGAAAACTTAAAACTTGAATTTGAAAAAGACGTGCTTGGCTTTTATTTGTCTAAACATCCGATTGAACGTGAAAAAGAACACCGACAAAAATCGTACGATGCACTTAAATCATTAAAGTCAAAACGTGACAGAGAATCGGTAAAGGTATTAGGTGTAATAGAGGAGATCAAACGGATACGAACAAAAAAAGGAGATGCTATGGCATTCTTAACTTTAATGGATGAAACAGGTCCAGCTTCTGTTACGTTGTTTCCGGTAGAGTACGCCAAATTCAACTTGCTTTTAGAACCTCATGCCACACTTGAAATTCAAGGATTAGTTGAAAATCGCAATCACAAAATCGCAATTATTTGCAAAAATATAGAAACCTGACTGCTTTTCAAAAAGAAAAGCAGTTTTTTCTTTACGTAGCATGGTTTTTTTTGTATTGTAGAGAATATGAGTGGTCAGACCACTTTCAAAAAAATGGGAACTGAGGGGCCATCATGAATCAATCTAAACGATATTTGGATATAGTACGGGACATTCGTGATATGATCCGGCAAGAAAAAATCAAGCCGGGGGACCGTATTCCATCTGAAAGGGAATTGGCTGAAAAGATGCAAGTGGGCCGTTCCACTTTACGTGAGGCGCTACGCAGCCTTGAATTACTAGGATTGATTGAAACACGTAGAGGAGAAGGGACCTTCTTGTCTGATTATAGAAACCATAAATTGGTAGAAGTCTTGTCCACGTTTATCTTGCAGGACAATCGTTCGCACGAAGATGTTTGGGAAACCCGTTTGCTTCATGAAGTTGCAGCTATTCAAGCGATTTGCAAAAGTGAAACAGAAAGCCAAATGAAAATTTGGGACAGCTTTCGCTTGCGATTACAAGACGAAAGTTTTCAACGTGAAGATTTTGTCCGAGAATTGATGGTTCTTTCTGGAAATCGATTGTCTTTAAAAATCTGGTTTTTACTAACACAATATAGCGGAAATCCATATGCTGGAACCGTTTCACCTGAGGAAATTGACTTCATGAATAATACCTTATTGGCAATAGAGCAACAAGACGCAGATACAGCCATTCAAGAGTTTCAGGCTTGGAGTGAATGGTTAAAAAAGGAGAGAATAAGCAATGGCAATAATACGTGATATTTTTAAGCGCAACAAAGATGCAAAAGAAGCAACCATGCCTTCAAAATCTGCAAAAGATGTTCCAGAAGGATTGATGACCAAGTGTCCATCATGTAAAGAAATTACATTAACAAAAGATTTAGAGAAAAATAAAAAAGTTTGTCCTAAATGCGATCATCATTTTAAAATGACGGCGTATGAACGTATAAATATATTATTAGATGCTGGCAGTTTTGAGTCGATGGATGATCATTTGAAATCTGAAAATCCACTTGGTTTCCCGGGATATACGGAAAAAGTTCAAGCTGATAGTGAGAAAACAGGCTTAAACGAAGCGGTTTTGACAGGCTCTGGTAAATTACAAGGTCAAGGTATTGTTCTAGCTGTAATGGATTCACATTTCCGAATGGGTTCAATGGGGTCTGTTGTCGGTGAGAAAATTACTCGTGCAATTGAAGCGGCAACTGAACGTCAATTACCCTTTATCATTTTCACAGCAAGTGGTGGAGCCCGCATGCAAGAAGGCGTGTTGTCATTAATGCAAATGGCGAAAACAAGTGTTGCATTAAAACGTCACAGCAATGAAGGTTTACTTTTTGTTTCTGTTTTAACGCACCCAACGACTGGTGGAGTGTCAGCGAGTTTTGCCTCAGTTGGAGATATTAATATTGCGGAACCAAAAGCCTTAATCGGCTTTGCGGGACGTCGTGTTATCGAGCAAACCGTACGTGAAAAACTACCTGAAGATTTCCAAACAGCGGAGTTTTTATTGGCACACGGGCAATTAGACGCGGTTGTTCATCGTGATTCAATGCAACAAACATTGGCGACCATTGTGCGCCTTCACACGAAAGGAGCTATCGCAAATGGTTAAGAAAAACGGAAAGAAAACTTTAGCATTTGAAGAGCCGCTTATTCAGTTGCGTGCAAAAATTTCAGAGCTAAAAGAATACACGACAACTGCAGAAGTGGATTTGAGTTCGGAGATAAAATCTCTAGAAGATCGATTCTCTAAATTAGAAGAAGAAATATACGAAAATATGAAGCCGTGGGATCGTGTGCAAGTGGCTCGTCATCCAGAACGACCAACAACTTTGGACTACATACCAATGATTTTTGATGATTTTATTGAATTACACGGAGATCGTTTATACGGAGACGATGAAGCAATTGTTAGTGGTATTGCGTCTTTTAACGGTCAACCAGTCACAATCATCGGGCACCAGCGCGGCAAAGATACAAAAGAAAATGTTCGACGGAATTTCGGTATGCCACATCCAGAAGGATACCGGAAAGCATTGCGTTTAATGAAACAAGCTGAAAAATTCAAGCGTCCGATTATTTGTTTGATCGATACAAAAGGTGCATATCCTGGGAAAGCTGCCGAAGAACGTGGTCAAAGTGAAGCCATTGCACGTAATTTAGTTGAAATGGCAGGACTTGAAGTGCCTGTTCTATCTATCGTGATTGGAGAAGGTGGAAGTGGTGGTGCACTAGCGTTAGGTGTAGGCAATCAAATCCTGATGTTAGAAAACTCAACGTTCTCGGTTATTTCTCCAGAAGGAGCTGCTTCAATTCTTTGGAAAGATTCGGCTCTTGCGCAAACTGCAGCAGAAGCGATGAAAATTACGGCACCTGACTTGTTAGAAATGAACATCATTGAACATATGATTCCGGAAGTACGCGGTGGAGCTCACCACGACCCGCAAAAACAAGCGGCTATTATGTCAGAAGCCATTAGACGATCATTAGAAGAATTGAATGGTTTGTCGGCCGAAGAATTAATCGAGCAGCGCTACAAAAAATTTAAATCAATTGGTGTCTTCAGCGAATGATAGAAAACCGCTTCGGCGGTTTTTTTGATTGAGTAAATTATTATGGGGTTAACAATATCTTTAAAGTAAATGTAAAAAAGATCCGAATTCTTAACATGGAAGAAGCGATTCAAGACTGACAGCAAGGCTCTGGCATGGTAAGGTTAGGAGAGTAAATGGACTGCAGGAGGATAATGATTATGAAAAAAATTGGAGTATTAACAAGTGGAGGAGATTCGCCGGGAATGAACGCAGCTGTCCGCGCGGTTGTCCGTAAAGCAATTTATCATGGTGTTGAAGTTGCAGGTGTATATTCAGGTTATCAAGGTTTAATCGAAGGCAATATTAAAAAATTAGAAGCCGGCGATGTGGGCGATATCATTCAACGTGGGGGAACTAAGTTGTACTCGGCACGTTGTGAAGAATTCCGTACGGAAGCTGGTCAATTAAAAGCGATTGAACAAATGAAAAAAGAAGGCCTTGAAGGCTTAGTAGTTATTGGCGGAGATGGATCATACCGCGGGGCAATGGCTTTGACTAAAAGAGGATTCCCTTGTGTTGGAGTTCCAGGGACGATCGACAACGACATTCCAGGAACAGACTATACGATTGGATTTGATACAGCTTTAAATACGGTCATTGAAGCAATCGATAAAATTCGTGACACTGCAACAAGTCACGAACGGACATTTATTGTAGAAGTAATGGGTCGTGATGCAGGAGACTTGGCATTGTGGGCAGGTCTTGCAGGTGGAGCAGAAACCATTTTGATTCCTGAAGAGAGCTATGACATTGATGACATGATTGATCGTTTACAAAAAGGACGTAAACGTGGAAAGCGCCATAGTATTATTATCGTAGCAGAAGGCGTTATGGGTGGTAATGAATTAAAAGCGCTTATTAAAGAAAAAGCAGAAATCGAAACACGCGTTTCAGTACTTGGTCACATTCAACGTGGCGGCTCACCAACTGCAAGAGATCGTGTGTTAGGAAGTTTGTTTGGTGCGCGTGCAGTAGAAGTTCTTCTTGAAGGTATCGGAGGACGAGCTATTGGCATGAAGAATCACCAGGTGGTAGACTATGATATGACAGAAGCATTTACTGCAGAACACAATGCTGATATGAGCTTATATACATTGTCCAAAGAGTTAGCAATTTAAAACAACATAAATGGAGTGAGTTTATTGAGAAAAACGAAGATTGTTTGTACGATTGGTCCGGCAAGTGAATCACCTGAAATGCTGGAAAGATTAATTGAAGCTGGGATGAACGTAGCCCGCTTAAACTTTTCACATGGTAACCATGAAGAACATGCGTTACGCATTGAACGTATTCGCGAAGCTGCGGATAAAGCCGATAAAATTGTTGGGGTTTTGTTAGATACAAAAGGTCCAGAAATTCGTACTCATCAAATGGAGAACGATGCAATTGAATTGGAAACGGGTCAGAAACTTGAAGTTTCAATGACGGAAGTTCTTGGTACGGCTGAACGTTTTTCAATTACTTATGAACAACTAATTGAAGATGTCCATATCGGATCAATTATTTTGTTAGATGATGGATTAATCGAATTACGCGTTGAAAGCTTGGATACTGAAAATGGAATCATTCACACAATCGTTGAAAACGCTGGAACATTAAAAAGTAAAAAAGGTGTAAACGTTCCAGGAGTATCGGTTCAATTGCCAGGAATTACAGATAAAGATGCACAAGATATTTTGTTCGGTATTGAACAAAACGTTGATTTTATTGCAGCTTCATTTGTTAGAAGAAGTTCAGACGTAATGGAGATCCGTGGTTTACTTGAAAAGAATAACGGATCACATATCCAAATCATCCCGAAAATCGAAAACCGCGAAGGTGTCGATAATATCGACGAAATCATCATGGTTTCTGACGGTTTGATGGTTGCTCGTGGCGATTTGGGCGTAGAAATTCCTGCAGAAGAAGTACCATTAGTTCAAAAATCATTGATCGATAAATGTAATAGTGCTGGTAAACCAGTTATTACTGCTACACAAATGCTAGATTCTATGCAACGTAACCCGCGTCCAACGCGTGCTGAAGCAAGCGATGTTGCCAATGCGATTTTTGATGGAACAGATGCGATTATGCTTTCTGGTGAGACGGCAGCAGGGATTTATCCAGTTGAATCTGTTGAAACGATGGACCGTATCGCAGCCACTACTGAAGCTGCATTAAATTATAAGCAAATTGTTTCAAACAGAAGAAAAGAAAAAGAATCGAATATGACCGAAGCTATTGGTCAAGCTGTTGCTTACACTGCTTTAAACTTAAAAGTACAAGCGATTATTGCACCAACTGAGAGCGGCACAACAGCTAAAATGATTTCTAAATATCGTCCAGGAGCACCAATTATTGCAGTAACGTCTTCAGATCGTCCAGCTCGTAAATTGTCATTAGTTTGGGGAGTTCAGCCAATTATTGGCCCATCAGTAGAATCTACGGATGAATTGTTAGAAACAGCTGTGGATGAGAGCTTGAAACACGGCTATGTAAAACATGGCGATCTTGTTGTGATCACAGCAGGTGTTCCGGTAGGACATGCAGGAACAACGAACTTGATGAAGGTCCATGTAATTGGCGATATCTTGGCAAAAGGTCAAGGAATTGGCAAAACAGTCGCGTTCGCTGAAACAGTCGTTGTTCGCAATGCAGAAGAAGCTTTAGCAGTTGATACGGAAGGCAAAATCATTGTTACTATTGGAACAGATCGTGACATGATGCCAGCTATCAACAAATGCGCAGGTATTATTACCGAAGAAGGTGGCTTAACGAGCCATGCAGCAGTTGTCGGGTTAAGTCTTGGAATCCCAGTAATTGTTGGTGTTAAAGAAGCCACTTCACTTATCAAGAATAATTACGATGTAACAATGGATTCAGAATCAGGCATTGTTTATCATGGCCATGCGAGCGTTCTGTAATTCATAATAAGGAGGCAGGTCAAGATGATGAAATGGATTTTCCTAGCCTTAATTATTGTACCGTCTCTTGAATTAGCTTTGCTAATTTGGGCAGGAAGCAAGCTTGGATTATTTGCGACGATGGCAATTATCGTAGCAACTGGTTTGCTGGGTGCTTTTCTTGCCAAAAAACAAGGAATTAAAGCAATAAAAGATATACAAGCAGGAATGAATAGTTTTCAGGCTCCTGGGGATCAATTATTAAATGCGGCATTTATTTTAGTTGGAGGGGTCCTATTGCTAACGCCTGGGTTTATCTCAGATGCCATAGGATTTACAATGCTATTTAGTCCAACTCAAAAAATATATAAACCGTTTGTTTATCGAATGATTCATAAAAAAATGAAAAACACCCGGGTTATCGTTGGATAACTCCGGGTGTTTCCCTCGTTTTTTTTTAGATATTTTAAATTCTATAAGCGTTTTCATTCACAAACTGTACAAAGTTGATTATAATAGCTTAGTAAGGTTAAAATAGAAGTTCATAAAAGCAGATGAGCCATCATTCTGCATTTTTTTTTGGAATGATGAACTATATTGAAGAAGGAGCGATTTAAATGACATCGT
>NZ_AEPB01000011.1 GCF_000189395.1 Planococcus donghaensis MPA1U2
CTGGTTTGCATCGCAAATACAATGAAGATTTTTTATAATGAGTGAATAACGTGATTCGCTATCGCTGATTTTCTTCGTAAACGCAATACGCATCCCGATTCGCTTTTTTGGCTTCATATAAAGCTAAATCTGCGTGCTTGATCAGTTGTTTTTCATTAGCGGCATCATCAGGATAGATGGAAATGCCAATGCCTGCGCCCATTGTGATTTTTTGACCATTAAAGAAAACTGGAGTTTCGTAAGATTTGAGTATTTGTTCGGCAGTAGCAACTGCAACGTCTATAGAGTCGATTTCAGGTAAAATAACACCCATTTCGTCTCCACCCAAACGAGCAGCGGTATCACTCGGACGAATCGAGGCTTGGAGGCGGGTGGCCATTTCTTTAATGACAGCATCTCCTGCATCATGCCCAAACTCATCGTTAATTTTTTTGAACTTGCGACCATCTAGCATTAAGACAGCGATTTTTTTGTTTGTCCGATTGGCTTGAAGAACCGCTTTTTCCAGCTTGTCGTCAAAGCTTCGCCGGTTTGGGATACCGGATAAATGGTCATAAAATGCCATTTTGGCAATGTCGCTTTGCAGTCTTTTTCGTTCCGTCACATCTCGAGCCAGTGTAAACAATTGAATCATTTCCCCATTTGAATAAACCGGAGTTGGGGAAACTTCCATCCATATATAATGACCGTCCCGGTGCAAGTAACGAACATCCAGTGGAGTTGGTTGTCCTCCGTTAATAAGTGCGGTTACATTATCTATTAACGTAAAAGTGTCTTCTGGATGAATATTGTGCGTAAAGAGTTTTCCAATATATACATGATCCGGAAACCCTAAAACTTTCTCACTTGCCGGGGAGACGTATTCAATTTCTCCAGAAAGGTTCATCAACGTAATAATGTCTAACGTGCTTTCTGTAATAAGCCGATATTTTTCTTGGCTTTTCTGAAGTTCTTTTTCAACTTTTTTCAGTTCGGTTACATTTTTAGAAATGATGGTTGCACCGATGACTTCTTTTTTCTCATTGTGTACTGGGGAGTATGAAGAAATGATATTCAACAACTTCCCAGATTTGGTCATGCGAATGGTATCATGTGACTTAATCGTTTCACCTTGTAAAATGCGCTCCAAAATGGCAATTTGATCGGGTTTCATCGCGGCAGGAATAAGCGTGCCTTCTTTGTTTATAATTTCTGATTCCGTGTATTCAAAAACTTCTTCAAATGCTGGATTTACTTTTACGATATCTCCTTTGGCGTCGATATAAAAAATAGGAACAGCCGAGTTTTCCCAAAAGATTTCTAGCTTTGCTTTTGCTTCATTTAAACTTTTTTTCGCATAGGTCATTTCTGTAATATCAGTCACTACGACGTGCATTCCCACTAATTTTCCATCGAGGCGTATGGGGATATTGGTTGCTTGAAGATAGAGAAGTTGGTCATTTTTATGACGACATGCAAACTCATAACGTTCGAGTCGATTTTTGTGTAAAGTTTCGTAAAAATGATGCTTAATTTTATCGATTTCGTTTTCCACAATCATGGATAGAAACGATGTTTCTAGCAATTCTTCCGCAGAATAACCGGTAATCGTTTCGGTTCCAATATTGCCACTCTTTAAATGGCCATTTTCGTCGAATACAAAAATACCATAAGGATGATTGGTTGCTAATGATTGGTAGCGTTGCTCACTTTCTTGTAAGAGGCGGGCAGTTTTTTCTAGCGCTGTTTGCTCCTTACTTGTCACTAAAATAGATGTGCAATGTCCATCGTCAGACAAGATTGGGTTGAGTACAATGTCTCCAAGAATAGCACCATTTTCCGTTCTAATGAGTTCGGGAACTTCTACTTTTGTTTTTGACGATTGAACTTCTTGGTAATAGTAAAGCGGGATATGTGCAGAGAATGAGACTTCTTCTACTCTTTTGCCGATGTCTGTCTGTTGGAGAGAGAGCACATTAAAAGCAGTGGGATTCGCATAAGCATAACGAAATGTCTCGTTCTCTTCAGTTATTAAAAAAATGGGATCTTGGATCAAATCGAGCAATTCAACAGAAGCTAGAACAGGATGTTGTAATTTGTCTATAAAATTCTTCAAAACTATAAACCTCCCTTCGGTATATACATAGGAATCGTGAGTATTAACTTTATTTATCTCTATATTATAATTTTAGTTATTATTTAACATCTTTTTATAAGTTTAGTGGATAATGCAAAAACAAGATAGAGTTTTCTAACAAATCATTACTTGTTGCGAGATAAATAGTTGGAATATTTATTGTTAGAATAATCTGTCTATTGATTGAACTCCAAATTTGTTTGCCTTATGATGAAGAGGTATCAAGGAGTGGATGATTACGTTAACGTATGATCACAAATTGAGGAGGGAATTATTCATGACAAAAATCGGTATTATTACTGGAAGCACAAGGCCGAGGCGCAATAGTCTGCAAGTTGCGCAGTGGGTCAAAGACATTGCCGACAAACGGGGAGACGCTGAATATGAACTTGTAGATTTAGCTGAATTCAATTTGCCGATGTATGCAGAGCCGGTTTCGGCAGGAGCTACTCAAGATTACCAAACCCCTGAAGCCATTCCATGGGCGAAAAAAATTAAAGAGTTAGATGGCTATGTGTTTATTTGTCCGGAATATAATCATGGTGTCACATCGGCTTTGAAAAATGCCATCGATTATTTATATCCAGAGTGGAACAACAAAGCAGCTGGAATTGTGAGTTATGGAACTTCAGGTGGAGTCCGAGCGGCCGAAGCTTTACGCATTATTTTAGCCGAGTTGCAAGTCGCTACGGTCCGAACGCATGTAGCGATGTCGCTATTTACGGATTTTGTGAAGATGCATGAATTCAAGCCAGCTGATTTTCACGAAAAATCGGTGACGACTTTACTAGATCAAGTGAATGCATGGACCAATGCCTTTGAACCGCTTCGAAAAAAATAAAATAAGAGGTTAACTGAAAAAGGGCTGTCCTCAAATGTCATGAGCATGACTTTGTGGCAGTCTTTTTATGGTTTTTGAAATTATAAACGAACTTGTTGACACTTAATTAACCACATGATATTATTACTTTGAATCAAAGATAAATAATTTAAAGATAAATAGTTAATAATCGTTAGCTGAACACCAATTAAATTTTTTTAAATATATATCTCGAATTCGAGATAAATCAAACCATAGAGGAGAATGACTCATGAACGAATTAAAAGGAATCCACCATGTAACCGCCATTACCAGCTCTGCTGAAAAAAACTATGAATTTTTCACGTACGTATTAGGCATGCGTTTAGTGAAAAAAACAGTCAACCAAGATGATATTCAAACGTATCATTTGTTTTTCGCAGATGATAAAGGCTCTGCTGGAACGGATATGACGTTCTTTGACTTCCCGAACATCCCGAAAGGATCGCACGGGACGAACGAAATTTACAAAACGGCATTCCGCGTGCCAACAGATGCAGCATTAGATTACTGGATCAAACGTTTTGATCAATACGACGTAGCCCATAAAGGCATTCAAGAAGTATTCGGAAAGAAAACCATTTCGTTTGTCGACTTTGACGATCAACAATATATGCTAATTTCTGATGAAACAAACAAAGGCGTTGCATCTGGTACACCGTGGCAAAACGGTCCAGTACCACTTGAATTCGCGATTACCGGACTGGGTCCTGTTCACATCCGCATCGCTGATTTTGATGCATTCAAAGACGTATTGGAAAAAGCAATGTTGATGCGCCAAATCGCTAAAGAAGGTTCGTTGTATTTGTTTGAAATCGGTGAAGGAGGTAACGGTGCCCAAGTGATTGTTGAGCACAACAAATTATTGCCACAAGGTCGTCAAGGCTTTGGTACCGTTCATCACGCGGCATTCCGTGTGGCCGATCGAAGCGTCTTGGAAGAATGGATCAACCACATGCAAAACCAAGGATTCCATACGTCCGGTTATGTCGATCGTTTCTTTTTTGAATCGTTATATGCACGTGTTGCACCAGGCATCTTGTTCGAATGGGCAACAGATGGTCCTGGATTTATGGGAGACGAGCCATACGAAACAGTGGGAGAAAAATTATCTCTACCACCATTCTTAGAAGGCGAACGCGAGAAAATCGAAAAATTGGTTCGTCCAATTGATACCGTACGCAGCACACGGACGTTTGAAAAGGAGTATTTGTAACACATGAGCTTATTCAGTAAATTATTTGGAACGAAACAAGAGGAGGAAATAACCATGACAAACTTAAACATCGGCATTATTTTAGGATCAACGCGTGAAGGACGCTTAAGCCCACAAGTAGGGAACTGGGTAAAAGAATTAGCAGACCAACGCGGAGACGCGAACTATACCGTCATCGACATCGCAGACTACAAATTACCGCTACTTGGTGAAAATGGCGTAGACGCATCAGGTGCTGCAGCATGGTCTGAAGCCATCGCTAAACAAGACGGTTTTGTCTTTATCACACAAGAATACAACCATTCAATCACCGGTTCATTGAAAAACGCACTCGATTACTTGCGTGCAGAATGGAACAACAAAGCAGCGGGGATTGTTTCGTACGGATCAGTAGGCGGCGCACGTGCAGCCGAACATTTACGTGGCATTTTAGGTGAATTGTCTGTTGCGGATGTTCGTGTACACCCAGCGTTGTCGCTATTCACTGATTTTGAAAACGGCGCAGAACTAAAAGCAGCACCCGTTCAAGCAGATTCAGTGAACCAAATGTTAGACCAAGTCATTCCGTGGTCAACGGCATTGAAAACAATTCGATAAGCTTTCTTAAATACAAAAACAAGGCAAGACACTGTTAGACAGTGTCTTGCCTTGTTTTTAATTTGCTTATTTTTAAAAATACATTAAACCACTTTTATCGAAGTGATTCCGCTCTCTAGGAGTTTTGTGAAGCGAGTAGTAGGCAACGGTTTGCTGAAAAGGAAGCCTTGAATTTCGTCACAACCTAGATCTTGTAACAAGGCTAGCTGTTCTTCCGTTTCCACACCTTCTGCAATAACGGACATATCCAAACTATGAGCGATGAAAATCATAGCTTCGACTAGTGACTTGTCTCGTGGATTGGTCGCCATGTCTTGAACAAAAGGTTGTGCTATTTTCAAGTTGTTGAGCGGGAAGCGCTTCAAGTAGCTTAGCGATGAATAACCAGTACCGAAATCATCGATCGCGATTTGAACCCCAATTTCTCGTAATGTTTGCATCCGGGCTATAGCCTTTTCAGCATCGTCTAGTACAACGCTTTCTGTGATTTCTAATTCTAAAGAGGATGCATTAAACCCCGTCGTCTTTAGAACTTTTTGGATGGTTGTTATTAAATCGTCATGCATAAATTGCAAAGAGGATAAGTTAACTGCTAGCTTTAAATGAGAATTTCCATCATCATGCCATTTTTTAGCTTGTTGGCACGCTGTATAAAGAACCCATTCACCTATTGGCAGGATTAATCGAGTTTCCTCTGCTAAAGGGATAAATTCTCCTGGCGAGACAATGCTACCGTCATTTTTTTGCCAACGAATCAAGGCTTCCATGCCAATAATTTCACCTGTCTTGGCCAAGATTTGCGGTTGGTAGTGCAAAGTAAACTCTTTATTGATAACGGCGCGGTTTAAATCGCCTTCAAGAGCGGTTTTTCGTGCCGCGACAAAGGCCATATCTTTAGAGAAAAATTGGTAATTGTTTCTGCCTTTTTCTTTTGCGCTGTACATGGCATTATCTGCGTTTTTCAGTAATTCGTCAGTAGTATCACCATCTTTTGGATAAACTGAAATGCCAATACTCATGGAGATGTAGAGCTCTTGTCCTTTAATAATCAAAGGTTTTTCGAGTGCTTTTTGAAGCTTATGGATAATGGGTGCAATATCCTTTTCTTCTTTAATAGCATTCAAAAGAAGCGTAAATTCATCGCCACCTTGCCGAGACAGAGTATCGATCGAACGCAAATTATCTAGAATTCGTTGCGAAAAAGCTTGGAGTAGTAAATCCCCAAATTCATGACCAAACGTGTCATTGATGTTTTTAAAACGGTCTAAGTCGATAAACACGACGGCAAGTTTGTGCGACTTGTGTTTCGCTTCAACAATAGAAGCTTCTAGTTTTTCAAGAAATAATCGCCTGTTTGGAAGTCCACTTAAAATATCGTGGTAAGCCATATGCTTCATTTGGTGGACGGTTTCTTTTAACTGATTGTTGCTAGAAGTGACTTCCACCGTTCGTTGTTCAATTTTATGTTCAAGAACCGAAGTTAGCTGGTTGTAGTTGGATAATAAGCGTTGGTTGTCTACTATCGTAAAGATTTGTCTTGTCAAAATAAGAAATGCAGCTATGCCTGCGCCGATGATCAAACCTGTCATGTCTTCTTTTTGTTCAAGGGTCATCACAATGAATAAAATCATCAAACTAAAATAAGGAAGCAGGATACGTACCGATACGTGTTCTTCAGTTGGCGTTACCGTTAGTTTAGAACTGCGTCTCTTTGATGGTTCTAAAGCGTGTAATCCTGCAAGTGCTACTAGCAATAAGCTAAGACCCCATAGCGGATCGTATAAATTGCCCGAGCTGTAAGTATCCGACAATGTTGAATAGAGATGAGCCGTATCCGCAAAAACTTGAAAGATCAATCCCGTGATGATCAAAGCAGCCACTTGGTATGGTAGCGTATGAGAAAAACCGATATAAAGACTAATTACGCCAAACATTAACAGTAAATCTCCGATTGGATAGGCGAGTGATAAAACAATGAGCAGTGGTGATGCCGTTTGCCCTGGGAGAACATGTTGAATAAGAAAATGCCAGCTAAGAGCCGTAGACACCGAGATCAGAATCATCATATCGAAAAGAAATTTAATCTGATAAGAAATCTCTTTTCTTTGTTTTAGCTGATAGACAAAAGCAGCTAAGTAGAAAACGATTTGAAGAAAGTAAAAGAGATCAGGTGGTCCAGGATAGCCCATTGTGACATTGAAAATAGTATAACTAATCGTTGAAATGCTTTCAGCGATAACATAACTCAAGCTCCCGAGCGAAAGTAGCAACCAAAACATGCGGTTTCTGCCGCTCGTTTTTCGGTACACGTAAAAGAGAATGGTAAAAGCGATAAGAGGCGCTAGCCATGAAAGAAATTGAGTGGCTGCTTTGTAAACATCATCGCTGGTATCGCTAAACAAAACCCACGAGTAGTAGGCAGTGATGTAAAGTAAGATAAAAATGGAAAAACGACTTTTAGTGCTGGAAAACAAAATGTATGTCACCTCATCTAAGGAAATAGAAATATCTACAGGATTATTAAAATTCTTTTTGTGGAGTTTTTCTTTATTATAAAGATTTTTTATTGATAAAGAAATAGGTATATTCCATATAATACCAATTTTATGACAAATATCACTCTTTATCAGTGAAAGAGCATAATATTACTTCAGTTGACCCGTAAGAAACAATAAAAACCGGAATCTGTTATGCACAGATTCCGGTTCTTTGATGATGTTTATAGAGTATTAAGTAAGCAATTTCGTAGAAACCATGCCATGAACGATCAATTCTGTAAATTGCGCGGCAGACAACGGTTTGCTATAGAGATAACCTTGAATTTCATCGCAACCAAGTTCTTTCAGTAATGCTAGCTGCTCATCTGTTTCTACACCTTCAGCGATAACCGACATATTTAAGCTATGGGCAATGAATACCATTGCCTCTACAAGTGCTTTGTCATAAGGGTTGTTCGCCATATCTTGAACAAAAGGCTGAGCAATTTTCAAATTATTGAGCGGGAATTGTTTTAAATAGTTGAGTGAAGAATATCCTGTTCCAAAATCATCAATGGCAATTCGTACACCGATTTCTCTCAATTCACGCATCCTTGCCATGGCGATTTCTGCATCATCCACAGCCACACCTTCTGTTATTTCTAACTCTAACGAAGAGGCAGGGAATCCAGTTTTACGGAGTGTGAATTTCACCACATCCATTAAATCGTCATGTAAAAACTGAAGAGGCGATAGATTAACAGCGATTTTCAAGTGAGAATGTCCCGCATCATGCCATTTTTTGGCCTGCTCACATGCGGAATAAAGAACCCATTCGCCAATCGGAAGGATTAACCGAGTTTCTTCTGCTAACGGGATAAATTCTCCAGGAGATACTACGTCCCCGCCTGCAGTTTGCCAACGTATTAAAGCTTCCATACCAATAATGTCACCAGTTTCAACTTGAATTTGTGGTTGGTAGTAAAGCATAAATTCTTTGTTGGTGATGGCACGGCGCATTTCGTTTTCAAGTGCAATTTTTCGAGAAGCAATCAAAGCCATATCATCTGAGAAAAACTGAAAGTTGTTTTTGCCTTTTGCCTTTGCACTATACATCGCACTGTCAGCGTGTTTTAGCAATTCGCCTGTAGTTTCTCCGTCTTTCGGATAAACGGCGATGCCGATACTCATTGAGATATGCAGCTCTTGTCCATTGATCATCATGGGTTTTGCTAAAGCCGTTTGCAATCGTTGAATGAGCGGTGAAATATCATGTTCATCATAAATATTATTGAGAATAATTGTGAATTCATCTCCGCCTTGTCGAGAAATAACATCGTCTGAGCGAAGATTTTCTTTTATTTTTTCAGAAAAACCTTGTAACAACAAATCCCCGAATTCATGTCCGAAAGAATCATTAACGTTTTTAAAACGGTCCAAGTCGATAAACACTACCGCTACTTTTTCCGAGTGTTGTTTTGCGTCTCGAATAGAGTCTTCTAGCTTTTCCAAAAACAGTCGTCTATTTGGCAAACCGCTTAATACATCGTAATAGGCCAGTTCCTCCATTTTACGAATTACTTTTTCCAGCTGCTCGTTTTTAGAAGTAACTTCTACCGTCCGTTGTTCAATTTTATGCTCGAGTACGGAAGTCAGGTGATCGTAGTTATACATCAGCTTTTGATTGTCCAACAAAGTAAAAATTTGTCTAGCAATAATAAACCCAATAGAAAGACCTGCTCCGGCGATTAAACCGTGTATGTCCTTGCTTTGTTCGATGGCAATAACGATAAACAATAAAATAATCGTGGAATAAGGAAGCAACATTTGAAATGTCACGCGTTCGTTAGGTGGTTCAGGTAGAACAGTGGGAAGCGGTTTGTCTAAAGGCTTAAGTGACTGCAAGGCAGCTAGCGCCATCAGCAGTAAAGCCAGAGACCATAATGGGTTATATAAATTGTTCTCGACGTAACTAGTCTCGGCGATGGAGAAAAGGTAAGCGGTATCTGCGAATACTTGAAGCAATAAACTCGTAATGATTAAAGCGAGCACACGGCCGGAGAAAAAATGGGCAGAACCGAGATAAAAGCTAATCGCTCCAAAAAGTAAGAGCAAATCGCCCACTGGATAACCAACCGAGATAATAAGCAATAACGGCGTTAACTCATCTAATGCAAACAAAGGTTGAACAAGAAAATGCCAGCTGAGTGCTGTAAAGACGGTAACGATAATGGCTACATCACAAAAGAACTTGATTTGGTAAGCTGTTTCTTTTTTCTGCCACAGTTGATAAATAAACGCAGCGATATAGAAAGAGATTTGAAGAAAGTAAAAGACATCAGACCACTCTGGGGAAATGACAGGAATGTGGGCAATGCTGTAGTTATAGAGCCAAATGATTTCCGCAATGGCATAGCTAAAGCACCCTAAAGAAATCAATAACCAAAAATTTCGATCTCGGCTTTTTGGATTCAAGTAAATCATGAAGATGGTTATGGCAGCAACTAAAGGAGCTGACAAGGAAAGCATATTAAGTCCCAATTCATGGTGAATACTAGAATTACCAAAAACAGTCCAAGAATAATAAACAAGCATGTAAAAGACAATGTAGAATAAGAAAACATTTTTAGTTTTAGAAAAAGTGATAAGCTTCACCTCTTTTTAGGAAATAGAATCATTACAAAAATTTTCAATTTAATGAATTTATCTGGTATATCCTTAGTATAAAGAGATTTTTAAAATAAAGAAACAAAAAGATACAGATAATGTAATTTAAAAGTAAAATAAGAATTACTATTGACTAAGTGCTATAAAGTCTAATTACCTATTATTTTTTAAGTGAGACTCGTTAAAGAATAGGAAAAGGTCGTCTTTTTTAGGGGAGAATCCTAAGAAAAGACGACCTTTTTATAATAGTGGGTGAGTATAAAGTTCGCTACTAGAAAAAAACGAACTTACATAACCCCAACGGTTTCTGTTGGAATATCGGTGATAAACATATGACCAGGAGCGTGAGTAATCATAAAGGAGGGCTTAATATGTGCGGCGATTGCTTGCGGCGTAACGCCACACGCCCAAAATACCGGAACTTCCCCTTCCTTAATCGTCACCCGGTCTCCGTAATCAGGGTTGTCCAAATCGGTAATGCCAATCGTTTCAGGGTGGCCAATATGGAGCGGCGCCCCGTGAACGGTCGGGAACCGGCTAGTCACTTGGACAGCACGCACAATGTCTTGTTCGGCAACAGGGCGCATGCTGACGACAGTAGGACCTTCAAATATTCCGGCTTTGACAGTAGGAATCGATGTTTTGTACATCGGCACATTTACCCCTTCGTCGTTATGGCGCATCGGAATACCGTTTCTGACTAATGCTTCTTCGAATGTAAAACTGCACCCAATAAGAAATGCTACCATTTCATCATTCCAAAGCTCCGTAATGTCGCTAAGCGTTTCCGTCAGTTTGCCGTCACGGTAAACATTATATAGTGGAATATCACTTCTGAGATCGGCCGTAGGTGCAGCTTGACTAGGCGTAAATGATCCAGCTTCCATAACGTCTATTAACGGACAAGATTTCGGGTTTCGTTGGCAAAACAGCAGGAAATCAAATGCCATGTCTTTCGGAAGAATAACAAGATTTGCTTGCAAAAAGCCGTTCGCCATCCCAGAAGTGGGACTTTTCAACTTGCCTTCGCGAATCTTTTGACGGAGTTCTTCAGGTGTGGCATTTTATAGGTTGAGCATGCGATCTTCTCCCATCTTATAAATAGTGAACGTTATCATTCGGTCTTCTTGTAATAGTAATTTTTTAAATATAGTGACATTTTATCATTCTTCATCAAATCCAGCATTGTAGAAAAAATCGAAAGATAATTGGTAAGAATTTCATGTTAATATATAGATCATTGAAAAGTTCAATAAAGTAACTTAGGATAAAAATTAAATTCTAAAGAAGTAAGGTGAGTATAGTTGAAGAAAAACATACCCGTAGTAGGAGCAGTCATCACAGACGGCAACAAAATTTTATGTGCGCAACGTGGAATGGAAAAAAGCTTGCCTGGTCTGTGGGAATTTCCTGGCGGCAAAATAGAAGAAATGGAAACACCGCAATCGGCATTGCAAAGAGAGATTCAAGAAGAAATGCATTGTCACGTAGAGATCGGTGAGCAAGTCGAGCATACTGTTTATGAATATGACTTTGGCATTGTCCATTTGACAACTTTCTATTGTCGTTTAGTTAAAGGAACCCCTGTGTTAACAGAACACATTGCGATTGAATGGGTAGAAGCACATGACTTAGAAAAATTAGAATGGGCGCCTGCTGATATTCCAGCAATCGAGAAGTTGAAAAAGACATATCAAGCTCAGCAATAACAGAGATAGATGAGAGAAGCGAGGGGTAGAGATGAATTTTCTTCAGAATTTAGAGGAATCACTATACAAAGGTTTTATCGATCAAGCAAGACCGAGTGGTGAACGTTTCAAACCGGCTTTGTTGATCAATAATACAAAAACGAACGAAACAGTGTTGAACTCGATTACTGAGGAGTTAGATGGCTGCCAATCGTTTCTCTTTTCTGTTGCTTTTGTGACTGAGAGCGGGCTGTCCACGTTAAAAACCCACTTATCGGATCTTGAACGAAAAGGAATTAAAGGCAGAATTTTAACTTCTACTTTTTTAAACTTTAACCAGCCGAAAGTTTTTAAAGAACTTTGAAAATCAATAATATAGAAGTCCGTTTATCGAACATGAAAGGGTTTCATTCGAAAGGTTATATATTTTCTCATGAAACGCATCAAACCTTAATCGTCGGTAGCTCTAACTTAACGGCACAAGCATTAAAAGTGAATTATGAGTGGAACGTCAAACTAAGTTCGCACGAAAACGGCGAATTGGTTTCTCATTTCTATCGTCAGTTCGAAGAAGTTTGGGACAACGCACAATCGTTATCAGATCAATGGATTGAGACGTATGAACAGTCGTATGTGCCAATGGAGTATCGAAAAGAACTCACAAATGTTGCAGAATTTCCCGAAGTGTATACGGAGAACTCTTTAGAAGTAGCAGTTAAAATTGAACCAAATAAAATGCAAAAAGCAGCTTTGCAAGAAATACAAGCAGTGCGTGAAGCAGGAAACGATAAAGGCTTAGTGATTTCAGCAACGGGTACTGGGAAAACCTATTTATCCGCATTTGACGTGCGAAGTGTTGCGCCAAAACGCATGTTGTTTATCGTGCACCGAGAACAAATTCTTCAAAAAGCGAAAACTAACTTTATTCGAATATTGGGCGGCGTGGAAAGCGACTTTGGGATTCTTTCGGGGAATTTAAGAGAAACCGATGCGCGCTATTTGTTTGCGACGATTCAAACGATCTCAAAGGAAGAAACGCTCAAGCAACTCGATCCACAAGCTTTTGATTATATTTTAATTGATGAAGTACATAAAGCAGGGGCGAAATCCTATCAAAAAGTGATCGAGCATTTTCAACCTCAATTTTTAATGGGCATGACGGCAACGCCTGAACGGACCGATGATTTTAATATATATGAACTATTCGACTATAACGTAGCGTATGAGATTCGTTTGCAAGAAGCGTTAGAAGAAGACATGCTTTGTCCGTTTCATTATTTCGGAGTAACCGATGTGGAGTACGAAGAGGGTGTCATTGACGAAGCCACTGTTTTTTCAAAACTCATCACATCAGAACGTGTCGACCACATTATGCAGAAAATTCATTATTACGGTCACTCGGGTGAAAAAGTGAGAGGGTTAATGTTTTGCAGTCGAAAAGATGAAGCAATCAAGCTTTCCGAAGAATTGAATCGGCGTGGATTAAAGACAGTCGCATTAACGGGTCAAGATTCGCAAGAAGAGCGCGTTTTACAAGTCGATCGATTGGAAAATAGTGTACTGGATTATATTTTAACGGTCGATATTTTCAATGAAGGTATTGATATTCCAAGTGTTAACCAAGTCGTTATGTTAAGGCAAACACAGTCGAGCATTATTTTTATTCAACAACTTGGACGTGGGTTGCGTAAACATAGCTCTAAAGAATTTGTGACGATTATTGATTTTATCGGGAATTATAAAAATAACTACCTGATTCCCGTGGCCTTGTCTGGAGAACGCTCGCAAAACAAAGACAATATTCGACGTCGCATGAAAGATACGAGTTATATTAAAGGAATTTCTACGGTGAATTTTGAAGAAATCGCTAAAAACCGTGTATTCTCAGCGATTAAAAAGAGCAATTTAAGTGATATGAAAATTCTGCGAGAAGCGTATATCGAATTAAAAAATAGAATTGGTCATATTCCTCAACTTCAAGATTTTATTCATCATAACTCAATCGATCCATTAGTCATTGTTCAGAAATACACGACGTATCATCAGTTTTTACTGAAACTGAAAGAAGTAGATCCACTTGTAACGGTCTACGAGGAGCAAGTTTTGACGATGCTTTCTCTAGAGATTTTAAATGGCAAACGACTGCATGAAATATTGTTGCTAGAGTTATTGTTGGAAAAAGAGCAAACTACGATAAAAGCGTACATCGAGTATGTAACAGCTCATAACTGTACGGTTGATGCGGCAACCTTAAGTTCCGTGCAACGCGTTCTGGATTTACGTTTTTTCAATCAAGGTCCGCGGAAAAAGTATGGAGATAAACCACTTGTGGTGTTTGGAGAAATTGACATTCATTTTAATGAAGCTATTCAAGAAAGTTTAAAGAGGAATTCCAGCTTTCGAGCGATGGTTACGGACTTGGTTGTTAGTGCTAAAGAGCTCAGTAAAAACTATGAATGCGATCGTCCATTAACCCTTTATAAAAAGTACACACGTAAAGATGCTTGCCGGTTATTAAATTGGGCAAGTGATGAAAGTTCTACCATTTACGGATATAAAACCAAGCATGGATCGTGTCCAATTTTCGTTACGTATCATAAAGCGGACGAAGTTGAATCGAGTGTAGCGTACACAGAAGGCTTGTCAGTCCAGAAATTTTCAAATGGTCTACAAGAAGCAATCGTACACTTGAATCTGCAGAAGTGAAAACCATTATTGATGCAGCTAAAAACAATATTGACCTTCACTTGTTCATCAAAAAAGATGACGATGAAGGTGGCGATTTTTATTATTTAGGTCAAGCGTTGCCAGATAAAGAAAACATTGAGCAAGCGTTAATGAAAGACAAAAATTCAAAAGAAATTCCAGTCGTTCATATGCATTTAGCTTTGCAAAACGCGGTAAATAGCAAGTTATATCATTATATTGCGAGCGAAGAATAGTTTGTAGATAAAACAAGTATCCATTTCTTAGCTCTTTCACTATTTCTATTGTAAGGAATCGAAACTTACTTTAAAGGAGGAAGAAGCAATGAAAGAATACTATGTAAAGAAAATCCAACACCCACAAGAAGGGGAACTGTATCAATTTCTAGAGTTGGATAACGAAACAGGGCAGGAACAAATTGTCGATCCGTTTGAATCGGGCATGTTGCATTTGCACGAACCCCGAGAAGAAGTGCCTGAACTATTTTTTATCACTTCAAAACGCGGAGCAGATGCAACAGGGTTTTACCGAGGGGATAAATTTGTTGTGCAAAGAGGTGCCAAGTTTGCAGCAACAATTTCGCCGAAATGTCCAAAAAAGTATGTAAAGCTACGTGAGAACTTAGTACTCGATAAATTGCTTGTACCATTTCAGCACCAATTGTTGTTGATGGAAGATACCGAATTTGATTCGCCGATGATGGCGATGGGCGCGGTAATTGGTGGTTGGGTAAGGGGTTCTCATGATTGGAAAGCAGCTAGTAATAAATAAAGTGAAAAAAAGCGGAAAAGCTCACATGAGCTTTTCCGCTTTTTAGCTTTTAAAAAAGAAATCTGATTCGCAAACTCAAACTACATGCAAGAAAGAAAGCCTTCACCAAGTGGTTTGGAGAAGTGTCCGTTCGACTCCTGCGGATTAGCGAGACGGTCGAGACCCCGCAGGGAACAAAGTGACCGAGGAGGCTTGAACGCGAGCCCGCGGAAAGCAAACGGTAAGCTTCGGAAAACCATGACTTACTAAAATTTTCTCGATAGACTATCTATTTTTTACGTTTAAGTCTGGGAAATCCTACAACTTTAAAATCGTTCTTCCTAAATGCTGCCCATTTTTAATCGCATCAATGGTGTCAGTTAGGTCACTCAGTGCAATTTCGTTTACTAAGGTAGTTTGGGTGACGTTCCAATCGTTAGCCATTTTGTCCCAAATCGCGCCTCGGTTTTCGATGGGCACGTTGACAGAATCGATTCCGAGTAAGTTTACACCACGTAAAATAAACGGCAAGACGGTCGTCGTGATTTGAAGTCCGCCGGCGTTTCCGCACATGCTCATGCTGCCACCATATGAAATTTGCGGGATCAAGACAGAAGCAACATCTCCACCAACCGTGTCTAATACATAATCAAACCGTGTTTTGTTTAATGGCTTTTTCAATTCACCTAAATCATCTGCAAAAACAACATTTGTGGCGCCGAGTGATTTTGCAACTTCTTCTTGATGTTCTTTTCGCACTAAAGCGGAAATGTTTTGGAAGCCCATTTTAGATAAAATCTGCAATGCGATACTGCCGACGCCACCTGTTGAGCCGGTTACTAAAATTTCAGGGTCTTTCGTAAGGTCCATGCCGTTTTGCTCTAATGCATGAATAGAAAGAGCAGCTGTAAATCCAGCTGTTCCGAAAACCATTGCGTCTTTTAAGCTTAAGTTTTTAGGTAACGGGACAATCCATTCTGCAGGAACACGTGCATATTCAGAAAATCCACCTGTATGACTCATGCCCATTGCAAATCCTGTAACGATTACTTCTTGTCCTTCGGTAAAACGAGCGTCTGTTGAAGAAACCACCGTACCGCTCAAATCGATTCCAGGAGTCATTGGGTAATCTCGGATGACACCTGTATTTTTCTGCACAGCAAGCATGTCTTTGTAGTTAATCGAGGAATAAGCGACTTTAATCAACACATCGCCTTCAGAAAGTTGATCGATATTGACCTCTTCTACCCCATAAATAATTTGGTCTTCTTGTTCCTTAATGCGAACAGCATTAAATAGATTCAAAGTAATTGCCCCTTTCAGTATGTTTTACGACAAAATAGTTCTGTGACAAAACTATTTTCATACAAAACCTAACATGTTAAGATAGAAAATGTCAATATGGAGGAGATTTTATGGATATCACACAATGTATCAACTACTTATTAAGTGTTAGTCAAAATAAGGTGTTCAAATACTTTAGTGTTCTTCTAGAAGAGCATAATTTAACGCCAGCCCAATACGGTGTGCTGAATTGTTTGTGGAGCGAAGGCGAACTGTCTCCAAAGCAAATTGGTGGAATGATGCATTTAGAAGCTTCAACGGTTTCTGGAATTTTGGATAAGATGCAAAAAGCTGGATTTGTCGAACGTTCGATTGATCCTGAAAATCGGCGTAATATTTTAGTTGTTCCAACGCCAAAAGCAATAGCCATTCAAAAAGATGTAGAAGCAACAACAGAGAGATTAAACCAAACGGTTCTTCAAGACTTGTCGGACAGTGACCAACAAACATTAAAGAAATTATTGGGTACGATTATTCAATCAGATTTTAACTGAGAAGAACAAAGCCGCTGAATCATTGGATTCAGCGGTTTTATTTGGTTTGGCGTAGTTTTCTTTTCAAGATTAATTGTTTTTTCTTTTTCTTTTCAGAGACAGGTGGTTTGGGTGCTGGATTAAATGGATCGTCATACAATCCGGTATAGCGCTGGTACCAGCTAAATAGATGGCTAAAGATGACCTTGATAACCGCGTATGCGGGAATGCCGAGAATGACACCGACAACACCAAACAAATTGCCTGCAGTTAACAGAACAGCAATAATAGTGATCGGGTGAATTTGTAAATTACTGCCGAGAATAAGCGGCTGAAAAACACGACCTTCCAATGTTTGCTCGATAAAGAAAACCACAAGCACTTTAACTAACATAATGGGAGAGTGCACCACAATCGCGATAATAACAATGGGAATAAAAGCGATAAAAGAACCTAAAAAAGGGATTAAGTTTAAAACACCGGCCATAATGCTGAGCGTTAATGCGTATTTCAAACCGACGAGGCTAAAGCCAATCCAAAACATCAAGCCAACGAAAAAGGCCACAAGTAATTGTCCCCGAATGTATTGGCTGATTTGCAAATTCATCTCGCGCAGTAACAAATAGCTATGTTCACGCATTTTTGAGGGAAGTAATTTCATGATGTGGTAAGGGAAATGGTGTCCATCTTTTAGCAAATAGAACAAGATAAAAGGCGTTGTGATCAAAGCCAATAAAGTGGTAGAGAGTACTCCGAAAACACTGCCAAGTCCAGTGACAGTCGAACCAACGACGTTTTCCGTTTGGTCAGTGATTGACGTGGACAGTGGCTCTGTACCTCCCATCAATTGTGTTTGCAATTGTGACAGCAAATCATTTTTAAAAAAATGATCGATTTGAGAGATAAACGTATTTAAATAATCTTGCCAATTATCGATCAAGCTCATCAGTTGCTCTCGGATAATCGGTATTAACGTTGCAATGCCCCATGCTAATAATCCAGCAACCACTACAAAGACCATTGAGATACTGGCGATGCGGGAAATATTTTTGTTTTCCATCCAGTTAATGAGTGGATTCAACAAATAGTATAAAATACCAGCCATAATCAATGGCGGTCCCATAACATCAAAAAAGGCGACAAATGGTTGGAAAACAAAGCTAACCTTAGGCAAGAGAAATAAATTAAGCAGAATTAATAAAATAATAATCAGGACAGATACCGCTTTGTTGTTCAGCACCCATTTAACAAACCAAGAAGCAGCTTGGCTTAACGCCCGTTTATTTTTCTCATGCTCCACCGTGCACACCTCTTTCTGCTCAAGCTGTTTTACACCCTCCAATACGTCTATAATTTATTAACTATAAAATACCCGTATCCGAATGTTTTCACACCAGCAGACTCGTTTTACTTCCTCTAAGAAACAGAAGAAATAACTATTTTCCCGAATTATATTTATCCACATGTGGATAAAAGTAAAAGAATGACGAAACGACATAGTTATCCACGTTTTAACGCAGAATCATCCACATATTCAATTGAATAGTGGGTAAATAGAGGCTCTATGTAAATTTTGCATGTCAATTGGGGATAACCTTCCTTCTAAAGCGGAACTTTTACCCCATTGCTTCGTAGAATAGAAAAAGGTTTTGGAGGTGTAGCGAATGGAAAGCGTCTTTTTTCTGTGGTTTGTCATTATTATTGGTCTCGCTTTTTTGAGGATGTTTTTGAAAAAACGTTTTGGCATTAATCAAGAAGAACAAGCAGGGATTCCAGTTAAGAAGTTTGAACGGTGGAACAATTGGCTAATGATCTTGGCGGTAATTGTTCTAGCGGTAAACATGCAAGATTCATTAGAAGTATTCTTTTTTTGGATATTTGTGATTTTCTTTGTAGGAAATGCCACGCAAATTTTTTTGGAGTGGAAGTATTTGAAAGGTTCAAGGAAATATCAAGTGTCTCTCATTAACTCAGTGCTTAGTGGACTCACAATTATTATTTTTATCACAGTTGCCATAACCCAAATGAATTGATTTATTATCTAAATAAAAAAGGCATTCCTTTAGGGGAATGCCTTTTTTAAGAATATGGAATAAGTTTATATCTTCCTTAACTTCATGAAAATTAGGTGCTTTTACTAGTTAAAAATAGTAAGTAATCTCCGTATTTGAAGAAGCGTTTGCTCGACTCCTGTGGGAATAGCGGGTTTGAGAGACCCCGCAGAGAGCGCGAGCGATAAGCTGCGAAAAATACGATTATTCAAGATCTATTCGTTATAGTTTTTTATCTAATACAACTGATCCGTCATACATTTTGCCGTGTAACTTGGCTAGTTTAGCTGCCATCACTTCTGGAGAATCCTTAAAATCTTGTTTGATCCAATAGAGAAAGAACCCTAATGTTCCGTAAGTCATGAAGGAATTGAGTGTTGGAATTTCCAAATCGCTTTCTTCTTCGAGACGCAGTTCGGTTGCAGCTACTTGTGCAAGCGCTTCGCAAAACTGGTTTTGTGAGCCAGGAAGTATTTCCCCCGTGATAATCAATGTGAAAATCGATTGGTGCTGATAAATGTATTCGAAAATCGGCAGTTGCCGCTGAACGTCTGTCGAAGAAAAACGCTCTAACCCTTGGAAGCTTTTTCGGAAATAGTCAGCGAGGCCATCCAAGTAATCTTCAACGATAGCCGCAAGCAATTCGTTCAAGTCTTTATAATGTGAATAAAATGTCACGCGATTACACCCAGCTTGCTTTGCAACTTCTGTAATGGTCAGTTGTGACAGTTCTTTTTCAGTTAATAACTGTAGTAAAGCGTTTTTTAGCATTTTTTGAGTTCGAAGAATACGGCGATCTTCTGTGTTAGGCATCTCGTTTTCCTCCTAATATTTCCGGGAAATGGACAGGCTTCTATAGTAAGTATGACATTAAATCTTTGATATGAACAAGAAGATAATGTATTTAGTAGCTTAAAAGTATCGCATAAGATAGGAAGGATTCAATCAGAAATAGTTCTGCAAGGATGGTGGTTTAACAACTCAGTAAAAAAGTTAAAGCCGTTACGCTGATTTCAGCGTAACGGCTTTTTTATTTACATACAGTACGAGTATAGGTCCCGAAATTGGAATCCAAGCAAGCGATTTACGTTTGGCGTGTGGATAAAAATGATATACAGTGTAGACAGATAAGCCCCACAGCACAAACCAGTCGACGGTCATAACGGAGACAAGACCTGACGCAAAGAACGCCTCTTGATAAGCAGTGAGCGAAAATCCCTGCAATAACGTTAATGCATTGCCGATCCAAAACAGCATAAAGACAATGAACCAAAACCGCGAACTGAGAAACCGAACGAGCCAAGCGGGAGTTCTGAGCCTTCTGTTCGCCTTTCGATTGCCGAACGCAAAATAAGGGAGAAGTCCAAAAGCACCAATGCCAAAAGATAGTAACGCGAACGGCCACGCCGGCCATTTTTGACGGTCATTTAGCAACAGCAATGTGAGGAACATCATCGGAAACAAGCCGAGTGAATTAAAGACGGCAAGTACGAGTGGATCAATTGCACCGAGGTCGCCGCTAAAAATGTTCGACAAAATCGGATCTGTTTCGCCGCCGGGTGCCAAAAAAACAGCATAGCCAATTAATAAGAGCCAAATCGTTAAGAAAATCACTGCTATCACTCCTTTTAAGGCTAAGTTATTAAGTTATTAGTTCCCTAAAATAGATCCAAGCAAACGAATGGGTGAGTCAGCTAAGGTGGAAGTAGATTAAAACTGAAAACAAGGCGACAATGAGCAAACTTCTGACTTTGCTGGATTTCCATGTAATGATACTCGAGCCAATGGCACCTATAACGAGTAAAATTAATCCGACTAATCGTAGGGTAGGGGTGGAAAAGGTATCGCTAAACTCAATAAGAAAATTCCCTAAAGCAACAGAGCCTATGCTTAATAGGAAGTTGCGTGAAGTAAAATCGGACTTTACCGACTCTTGGTCCGTCTCGTTCATTTTGAAATAAGCCCCTATCATCATGCCAACAGGTACGCCGAAAGCAATCAGAAAAGTGACAAGTGAATCTGTATCCGTATTCAATGTATATGCCCCCTATCGATTAGGAAAAATAAATAAAAGGTAAACGTGCTTCTTTTGTAGAATTTTAACAGTTAAAAGAGGGTTTGCATATGGAGGTTATGGAATCTATTGGATTGCTTGTCTTTGCGGCTATTTATTTCCTTTTCACGAACTTATATTTGAAGAAAAAGCGTGGAATAAAAAGAGATTCGAGAAGTTTTTTTCACGAAGACAAAAATCGGTACGTACTTATTTTGCAAGGAGTTATCTTCGTAGGTTTTATTTACGCGAGTATGTATCTGGTGGCAGAACTAGATGCCACAGAACTTTCTGTAGCTATCCTGATAAGCTCTCTGGCCGGTCTCTTTATTCTCCAAACATTTGTTGCGGGGCTTGAAGAGTGGTTACTGCACAGAGACAAAAAGCGATACTGGTATGTCTGGTCTGAAACAATATTTGTTGGACTAGTGTTTGGTTTACTACTACTAACGAAAGGATGAAGGTCATGTATGAATTGACGAAAAAACGTGCCAAAGCGTTGTTGATCGATTCGGCGATTGCTACTACCGTGTCATTTGCGTTAGAACCGCTATTGAAAAAGAAAATAAAAAGTCCGTTTTTCCATGCCATGGTTTCTCCACATTTAGTGTTCTGGGGACTTGAGTATGCGCAGCTCCGAATGAACGGTCAAACAGCTGGTCAGAAAATGATGGGCATTGCCTTAAAAGATGAAGCCGGTGGAGAGCTGAGCTCAGAGCAAATTCTAAAACACATTGTCTACCGAGATACGATAGGCCCTCTCATGTATGCAAAAGACCGTAGCCGCTACGACAAGTACAAAGGTGAAAAATACCCGAATGACCTTTACGCACATACTGTGGTTGAAAAAGTAGATTAAAAACTTTCCCTCCTTTAGAAAAGGAGGGATTTTTTATGGTTTGTAAAAATTATAGTGATATACAAAACTATTCTTTAACGCTACAATATCCAAGGTGCCAATCATCCTGAAAATTTAAAGGGATAGAATGTATGAAAAGAAGCAATTTAAAAAGTGCACCACCGTATATCAAAACCGATATAGATGGTTCAAAAGAATAGATAAGTAAGTTGTTGGAGGATTAGGATGAAGAAACAAAAAGAAATAAACAACACCGAAAAAGCTAGCTGGTTATTACTTATTGGTATTGTATTAATTGGAGCAAATTTAAGGGTACCCATCACATCAGTTGGAACACTTATGTCGTTTATCCGGGAAGATTTGGACATTAGCAATGCGGTCGCAGGATTGGTTACGACATTGCCTTTGATCGCTTTTGCTATACTTTCTCCATTTGCGCCGAAAATCGCAAATCGAATTGGTATGCAATGGACCATTGCATTGTCCATGGTAGTACTGATTATCGGGATCGCCATACGATCTGTAACAGGAATCGGTTTCATGTTTATAGGAACCCTTTTGATCGGTTTGGCCATTTCGATTGGAAATGTCTTGATTCCAGGAATTATCAAAATGAATTTCCCTTATCGAATTGGGGTTATGACGGGTATATATGCTGTTTTCATGAATATTTTCGGTGCTTTAGGTTCTGGTTTAAGCGTACCGATTTCAGGTATCGGTAACATGGGCTGGCAAGGCGCACTTGGTATTTGGGGCTTACTTGCCATTGTTGCATTTGTTGTTTGGCTTCCACAGTTACGCAAACAACAAAGGGCATCACAAAAAACAACGATCAAGCCAAAACAAAAAACCAAGTTATGGCTTTCACCGCTTGCTTGGAGTGTCACACTTTTCATGGGTGGACAATCTTTAGTCTTTTATACGTTGATCGCCTGGATGCCGGATATATTGAGCACTATCGGATACGATGCACGTTCTGCCGGTTGGATGGTCTTTTTAATGCAAACGGCAATCATTCCGACCACATTTGTGGTGCCGGTAATTGCTGAGAAGCTGAAAAACCAAGTAGGTCTTGCTATTGGAACGGCTTTGTTGTTTACAACTGGGTTTTTAGGGTTGCTTTCTGGCAGTATGTTGCTTGTCCCATTATGGGCAATCTTGCTCGGAATTGCTGGAGGAAGTGGATTTAGTCTTTCAATGGTGTTTTTTACATTAAGAACGAAAGATGGAAAAGAAGCAGTGGAACTGTCGGGCATGGCTCAATCATTCGGGTATATGTTAGCGGCTGTCGGACCTGTTTTTGCGGGAGTCCTCTATGACATAGGTGGGGGTTGGACATTGCCGCTGTTATTCTTATTGTTCATCTCGATGATTATCTTGCTTGCAGGTATTGTATCCGGTAAAGAAGGAACAATAGCAGAACGAGCTAAAAAAAGTAAAAAAGAATTGGCAGATAGTATTTAATTGGAGCATAAGTTTTTACTATTCGACTTTCCGTTTATACGGAAAGTTTTTTTATGGAGAAAATGAAATAGAGCTACATTCTTCTACAATTTTCTTTCCAAGTTATATAATGATAAAAAAGCGAAAGGGTGATTCGCGTGAAACTGTATAAGGAATTGGCCAACTGGTGGCCGTTAATGTCCCCGCATACGGAATATGAAGAAGAAGCCCATCTTTTTTTAAACATTATGAGGCAGTATCATCCCAATATCCAAGACGCAATCGAGTTTGGTTCGGGTGGTGGCAGCAATGCTTTCTATTTAAAAAAGTTTTTTTCAATGACTTTGACGGATTTGTCAGAAGATATGTTGAGAGTCAGCCGAGAGTTGAATCCAGATTGTCTTCATATGCAAGGCGATATGCGAGAGATTGATGCAGGACGCCAGTTTGATATGGTGTTTATTCATGATGCGATTACTTATTTTACCGATAAAAACGATTTACGAGCGGTGATGAAAAATGCCAAAAAACATTTGAATCCCGAAGGTCTGTTATTTATCATGCCGGATCACTATACAGAAACGTTTGAAGCACGGACGAGCGACGGTGGTATCGACAAAGATGGACGAGGCATGCGCTATTTGGAGTGGAGCTATGACTTAGACCCGGAAGATCACGTAACTGAAGTTGAATACGCTTATGTGATGCGGGAAAAAGACGGGCAGATTACTCACGAATCCGATAGTGCCAAATGCGGATTGTTTTCCATGCCAGAATGGGAAGGGCTGCTAAGGGAAGCAGGCTTTAACGCTCATTTTGAACGCATCGTTTTTTCAGAAGAACCAGGTACTTACTTTGCCATTGCAGCTACGCAAATAAAATAAAGAAAAAATCATAAGCGGAATTTGTAGAACAGAAAGGACAGTGGATATGGAACAGTACCGCATCAATCCAGACAAAGGCATGGAGTTTGGTATGTATACATTGGGAGATCATCTGCCAGACCCGCATACCGGCGACCGAATTTCAGCAGGAGAACGCATTCAAGAAATTATTGGACTCGCTGAACTAGCAGATCAAGCCGGGCTCGACTTTTTCAGTGTGGGAGAAAGTCATCAAGAATATTTCGCTACGCAAGCACATACCGTTGTGCTTGCTGCTATTGCACAAGCGACGAAAAACATTAAAATCTCTAGTTCCTCTACTATCATTAGCACGTCAGACCCGGTGCGCGTATATGAAGACTTTGCGACGATCGATTTGATTTCAAATGGCCGCGCAGAAATCATCGCGGGGCGAGCGTCGCGTGTAGGGCTGTTTGACTTGCTAGGCTACGATATTCGTTATTACGAAGAATTGTATGAAGAGAAATTCGAGTTGCTACTGCAAATCAACAAAGAAGAAACGGTCGATTGGAGCGGGAAATTCCGTGCTCCGCTACGTAGCGCGCAAGTTATACCGCGACCGCTTACAGGGGCGCTGCCAATTTGGCGCGCAGTTGGTGGTCATCCAGAAAGTGCGATGAAAGCGGGGCATGCCGGTGTGCCGATGATGCTTGCAACATTGGGCGGTCCTGTAGAAACGTTCAAGCATACGATTGATGCTTACCGCGAAGCAGCGGAAGAAAGTGGCTTTAGTCCCTCTGCGTTACCTGTTGCGACTGCTGGATTTTTCAATGCGGCTGCAACGACTCAACAAGCCATGGAAGAAGTTTATCCACATGTGGATAAAGGGATGCGAAAAACCAATGGCCAAGGTTACCCACAAGCCGCATTCATGCACGGCGCGCAAATGGATAGCGTCATGAACATAGGCAGTCCTCAACAAATTATCGAAAAAATTCTTTACCAACATGAATTGTTTGGACACCAACGCTATATTGCACAAATGGATTTTGGTGGTGTGCCGATCGATCGCTTAAAGCGCAATATCGACTTGATCGGGACAGAAATTTTGCCAGCTATTCGAAAATATACGGCGAAAAAATAAAAAGAAGGTTCAGGCGAAATGCCTGAACCTTCTTTTTGATCCTTACTATTTTACTTTTATCGCCGCTACAAAATCCAACAGATCCCTCAACGGCATATCCGCCATCGAATCCAACCGGTGCTCTACGGGACCGAACTTCATTGTACGCGTAATTTTGTTCGGCACAACGACGCAACTCATACCCGCGCGTTTTGCAGCAGTCGCACCGTGAGCCGAATCTTCAAAAACAAGACAGGCTTCAGGAGATAACTCTAAACCCTCCGCTGCTTGAAGATACAAAGCAGGATCAGGTTTTACTTTTTCAACATGATCCGAAGTGCGAATGCAGTGGAAGTGATCAAACAGCTCCAAGTTTTTCAAATGGCCTGAAACCCAACGATAACTTGAACTCGATGCTAAGCCTACTTTCAAACCTAGCTCTTGGGCCATTTGCAAATACTCGATGACGCCATCGCGAGGTTTTTCTTTAGACAATACCGAAAGAAACTTTTCTTCATATTGTCTATTGAGCAACGCATGTTCAACCGGTTTGCCAATTTGCTGCTCCATATAATGAAATGGCGAAAATCCACCGTCTGTACCCACTTCGTTTTGCCACAGCCCAAGCGGCAATTCACTGCCGTATTCGCTAAACATCTCTTGAAGAATATGATATTGATGTGTTTCCGTATCAAAAATCAACCCGTCAAAATCAAATATAATCCCTTTTATCATAAGGCACGTCCTTTGCTGTTTAATTGAATAAGCTATTCTTCAAAATTAAAGATATTCTATTTCTTCTGCTATATGGCTAAATACAACATACTCAGAAGAAAGTGCGAAAGCCGGGGCCCCCGGAAAGCGTCCGCCTGGAGCGCTTTCTTCTTTCCTCTCTACGTCAACAACTTCGTCACTTCACGTGAAATAGCATGTGTATTGATCGTGGATTCCAACTGCCCGGTTTTCACACAGTTGATAAACTCTGCCAGCTCATAATACATCGAGTCAAAATCATGCGCTACAGACAAGTCTTCGGTCTGCCCGTCTCTATACTTAATGACGATATTTTTCGGGTCACTGATGCGGTCGATTTCAATCGTTCCATTCTCGCCTTGAATTTCACTTGGCAGAAAAGAATCCGAAATCTTCGAGTACATAATAATTGCTTCCATATCCGCATAGTTCCAAATCATGCTGCCTTGTCCATCGGCACCTGTCGATAATAGTAATTGATTTTTCATCGTTGAATCAGGGGCACCAACCAAATGAATAATCGGCGCGATGCAGTAAACGCCTAAATCCATTTTAGAACCATTGCCAAGCTCAGGCTTAAAGGCATTTTCGACAATGCCATCTTTGTATTTATCGTAACGAGAAGAATATTGATTGTAATGAAACACAAAGCGACGAATTGGTGCGATTTTATCGATATTTTCCTTCAAGTTTAAAAAAGAAGGAAGTAACGTGGATTTCATCGCTTCCATATAAGTTGTATTGTAGGTTTTAGAAGCTTCAATAATTTGATCCATTTCTTCAATCGACGTGACAGCCGGTTTTTCACAAAGAACATGAATGCCGTGTTTCATCGCCAGTAGGCTTTGCTCAGCATGCAGGGCATTTGGTGATGCGATATAAACCGCTTCGATATGCCCGCTACTGAACATAGCCGCCATATCGGTATAGACGTTATCAATCGCGTACTTTTCTGCAAATGCGTTACCAGTTTCTAATTTCCGGGAGTAGACGGCTCCGATTGTAAATTCAGGGTGCTCGTTAGCCGCTTTAATAAATCGGTCAGTAATCCAGTTCGTGCCGATAATGCCAAACTTCATTGCAATTCCTCCTGTATAAATACGATTCTTATCTTCTATTCTAACCTAAATATCTCCAAAAAGAGCGGGGTCTGTGTTCTTTCTAAAGTTTGTTTGGAAAATGATTCAGCTTCTCGGCTACGGAAGTTATACTGTAAGTACACAGAAGCTTCACTGGAATAGCTGAGCTCTACTTTAATGCATGAGGAGTCCTTTAAATGAAAAAATTGATGGGTCTAATAAGCTTAACTCTGGTCATGAGCGGCTGTAGCGATAATTCTACAAATACCGAAGAAGTTTTAGTTTCGGCGGCATCTAGCCTGACAGAAGTCATGAAAGAAATGGAACAACAATTTCAAGAAGTAGAACCGAATATTGAGCTAACTTTCAATTATGGCTCATCTAGTAAGTTGAGAAGCCAAATTGAACAAGGCGCACCGGCTGACTTATTTTTATCAGCGAGTGAAAAAGATATAGAATTACTCGAATCTCAACAGTTAATAAATACAGATAGCATCAAGCCATTTGCTGAAAACCAGCTTGTTTTAGCGTCGTTAGAAGAATTTCCACCCACGACAAACTTTCAAGAACTCATGTTAACTACAGAAAAAAAGATTGCGATTGGAGAACCGGATAGTGTTCCGCTTGGTGCCTATTCAAAAAAAGCATTAGAAAACGACAACATGTGGAATTCTCTTAGTAATCGTCTCATTTATGCAAAAGATGCTCGTCAAGTTGTTACTTATGTGGAAAGCGGAAATGCAGAACTCGGAATTATTTATTCATCAGATGCCGTTATTTCCCGGGAAATCAATGGGACACTTGAAGTGCCAGGGCAGACAGAACCTATTATCTATCCAGGCGCAGTCATCGCGAATTCAGAAAATCAGCCTGCAGCAACTGCTTTTTGGAAATTTGTCACGAGCTCAAAAGGACAAGCCATTCTCAAGGAATACGGATTTATGCCCGTAGCCGGAGAAACGCCATGATGGTTTATGACTTGTCTCCGCTTTGGTTATCTCTTAAAGTCGCAGTAATCTCTATTTTGTTTGTGTTTGTGGTAAGTCTTGCGCTGGCTCGCTTTATGACAAGACGTGATTTTTTTGGCAAAAGTTTTCTTGAAGCGTTGATCCTATTGCCTTTAGTATTGCCACCAACCGTAATTGGTTTTGGATTGATTGTCTTATTCGGCGTAAATGGACCGCTTGGTATTCTACTTGAACAGTGGTTTGGCTTTCGCGTAGTGTTTACATGGATTGGTGCGGCGATCGCTTCTTTTGTTGTGTCGCTGCCACTCATGTATCAAAGTGTTTTAGCCGCTTTTGAAAAAGTAGATCCGCGCTGGGAAAATGTAGCGCGAACTATGGGCGTTTCTGAATGGCGAATTTTTCGGACCATTACGTTTCCTCTTGCTTGGTCGGGTATTTTGGCCGGATTAATCTTGGCTTTTGCACGTGGCATCGGTGAATTTGGGGCGACGTTGATGATTGCTGGCTATATTCCGGGTATTACAGAAACAATTCCACTAGCTATTTACTTTGCTTATGAAGCAGGCGATATGGAAAAAGCTTTGTTTTGGGTATTGATTGTGTCGTCGCTCGGAGTAGCTGCAATTACGTGGGTGAACTATTGGCGTAAAAAGACGGCCATACGAATCGGAAGGGAATGAGCAAATGTTGCAAGTGGATTTCAAAAAACAATTAGATCATTTTAGTTTAACGATGCAATTTAGATTGGATAAAGAAATTTTAGCATTGGTTGGCTCTTCTGGTTCGGGGAAAACGACATTATTAAACTGCATCGCAGGGATCGTTCACCCAGATGTTGGTGAAATTTCATTAAATGGTAGAACATTTTATAGTGAAGAGCAAAAGCCATTAAAAATACAAAAGCGTAAAGTGGGTTATTTGTTTCAAGATTATGCGCTATTTCCACACTTGACCGCAGAAGAAAATATTCTTTACGCAGTGCCAAAGGGCAGCAACATTGCTCACATTACTGAATTAACGAAAATTCTGGGCATTACGGGCTTGTTGGGCAAATACCCACACCAAATTTCAGGTGGTGAAAAGCAACGTGTTGCCTTGACTCGTTCGTTAGCCGCGCAACCCGATATTTTATTGTTAGATGAACCTTTTTCAGCATTGGATGATGCCAATCGTGATTGGTGTCAAAATGAACTGTTGCGAATCCATGAACAGTGGCAAATTCCAATTATTTTCGTGACACACCGCATTGCGGATGCTGAAAAATTAGCCGATCGTATTATGAGAATTGAAAAAGGGCAGATGACCGAAGAAACTGCACGCTAATAATTCTGAGGGTAGATAAAATCGTTTGAAAGATTAAACGGATAGAGAGTGGGAATCACAGTGGATGAACGTTATTCAAGACAAGTCTTATTCAAACCGCTTGGGGAGTCGGGTCAACAACACTTATCACGTGCGACCGTTACCATTGTAGGTTGCGGAGCTTTAGGTTCAGCGATTGCAGAAACTTTAACACGCGCCGGTATTGGGACGATTCATTTAGTTGATCGCGATTACGTAGAAAGATCCAATTTACAGCGTCAGCAATTATTCACGGAAGAAGATGCGCGTCACATGATGCCAAAAGTGGCAGCGGCTGAGCAAAGACTAAAAGCCATCCGCAGTGATTTGCAGTTATTTACGTATTTAGAACATCTCGATGCAACAGGTATGGAAAAGTTGACAACAGTCAGTGATTTGATTTTGGATGCGACCGATAATTTTGAAACGCGTTTGTTAATCAACGATGCTTCTGTGAAATTTGGCGTGCCTTGGATATACGGTGCTTGCGTGGGCAGTTCAGGAGTCGTGTTTCCATTTGTACCGGGAGAAAGCTCATGCTTCCGTTGCTTAATACCTGTTCTTCCAGCCATTAACGAAACATGTGATACGGTGGGCATTATCTCACCAGCTGTTCAAGTGACAGCAGCGCTTCAATGCACAGAAGCTTTAAAATGGTTAAGTGGTAACCGAGAGGCAATGCGTAAAAAAATTCATCATTTCAATTTATGGGACAATAGTCAAATGGATATTGGGGTTTCGCGCATTAAAGATCCTAACTGTAAAACGTGCGGAGAAGAGGCGGTATTCCCATCACTTAATGAAACAGCCGCAAGTTCTTATGCGGTTTTATGTGGACGTGATGCTGTACAAATTTTGCCTGATGCGAACCGCCCGATTACGTTAGACGACGCTGAAAGGGTCGGAAGACGATTAGAAGCTGGTGTGAAAAGAACGCCTTATTTTGTTGAACTGAAAGTATTCAATCACCGTATGATATTGTTCGGCAATGGTCGATTGCTAATTCACGGCGTTCGTAATCTAGCAGAAGGTCGCAAATTATATCACCAAGTATTCGGCTAATCAGAAAGGGGAGATTGTATGTCGGAAACGTTTCACACAGATCATCAAGTGCGGGTTGCGGTATTAACTGTTAGTGACACAAGAACGGAAGAAACAGATACTGGCGGTCAACTTGTACAGAAGATGGCTATAGATCACGGGCTAGAAATTAGTGACTATGCGATAGTTCCGGACGACGTCACTATTATTCAACTAACGATTTCTGATTGGTTGGGGCAGGATGATATTGATGTGATTATTACGACTGGTGGAACGGGAATAGCTAAGCGTGACGTCACTTTAGAAGCCGTTCAGCCACTTTTTGAGAAAGAAATATCAGGATTTGGAGAACTCTTCCGTTACGTTAGTTTCGCTGAAGATGTTGGAACAAAGGCACTTCTTAGCCGAGCAACAGCAGGTGTAGCCAGTGACAAAGCCATTTTTGTATTACCAGGGTCGCGCGGTGCTGTAAAGCTCGCGATGGAACGATTGATTTTGCCGGAGATTCAACATATTTATTCGGAACTAACGAAACATTAAACAGGTAATGCAGTATTAAAAAGCTTATGCGTCTGTCAGCAAACTGACAAACGCATAAGCTTTTTTGAATATAGTTGATTATGCAGTAAAGTTTCCATCGTAACTCAGCATAATGGCTGACCTTACGCCGAGCATCTCGGAAATGTGGTTGATAAAATCGATGTTGGTGTCTTTAACTCGTACTTCGTACGTTACTTCATAGTCATTATCATGCGAAACTGACTTTGATTTGATTAAATATTTTTTTACGTTGGCTGAAAGTACTTGATCAAGCGTTTTTTCAATTTGATTGTCTTCGTATTTGACGATTAACAGATAAGGGTTTTCAATTTTAATTTTGTTGACGAAAACGATTAATACGAGGCCAATCAGCAAAGCTCCAACGATTGCGAGTAAAACAAAACCCGCTCCGCATAAAATACCTGAAACAATGGTCCAAAACAAGTAAACCAAGTCCATCGGATCTTTCACCGGCGTCCGGAAACGAACGATTGACAACGCCCCTACCATACCAAGTGACAACAAGACATTTGTAGAAATCCCCATAATAATGAGTGAAGTCGCCATCCCCATAACAATAAGAGAGATGTTAAAGCTATGTGAATAAATAACACCAGAAAACGTTTTTTTGTAAATCATATAAATGAACAACCCGATGGCAAAAGAAGATACCAAACCAATCAATGAATCAATCAATGAAAAACTACTGGTAGTTTCTAAAAATCCTGATTTAAATATGTCGCTAAAATTAATACTTTCCATTTTTACTTCCTCCAATTAAATTACTTTTTTTAGTTTTATTGCAATTAGCCATACATCCGGCTGATTTGGTATTTCGAGTAGGCGCCTGCCCGCATGTCACTGACTTGTAGCAATTGTTTAATGACATTTGGTAGAAATTCATCGAATTTGACTTCTAAAATCACTACATCTGGTTCAGTTTCTACCATGGCAATGTTTGGATTGAGTACATCGTTGTTGCGAAGACTTGTTTTAATTTCACTATCAAAAGTGACCCGCACATTGCCGTGTTTGTATATAAATACTTCTCTTTCGTAGTCTACAACTGTCAAAGGCTTGAGTTGCAGCAAGTTCATTTGCCAATATAAATCTTGAATAAGTGTTCGTGAATCGCTTTCCATCCAGTTCAAGTCACCGCTTCGGATTTTTTCGTATTCTTCTGCGGTCATTGAACATTTTTGTTTATAGGTGAGGTTGTTGCGTTTGCTTTTTTTCTCCAAATTTAGAAAGCTATTATTTGAGTCGTAAAGCCTGACTCGGAACTTGTCTCGCTCAAAAAGACCTTCTTTTTTCTGGTTCATCACTTTGTTATCAAAGTTATCGAAATACACGCTTCGGATAGAGTACGTACCACTTTCTTTAGCATGAGGATCGACTTCCATATAATGTTTTAGTTTGTTTCGTAGCAAGTAGCAATCCATTTTGGTCATTTCGTGTTTAATCTCTCTGCGACCTTGTATGCCGTTTAAGTTTTGTGCTTTCATCATCATCTACTCCTTTGGTTAACCCCATTATTAACGGGAAACCTTAAACAAACCTTAAAAATTTTAAACAAATAAAAAACCCGCAAAATATGCGGGTTTAGCTTGTAGACAAAAGAATAGTTACTCACTTTGTTGCGTACACATAGGATTCTCCGCACCTAGCGGACGCTTTCCGCGGACTCCGCGCTGAGCCTCCTCGTCGCAAGCTCCTGCGGGGTCTCATCCCTTCGTTTTTCCGCAGGAGTCGCCACTAGGGTGCTGCGAATCCTGGAGTAAGTGGGAAAAATCTTTTAATACCTACTTTCATGGTAATGCGTACTAAAGATTCTTACTTTGTTTGTAGCAGGAAGCCTTCAACTGGGCTGGACCACGGAGACTCCCGTGGGCCAGCGAAAGCTGAAGACCCCGCAGGAACGTCAGTGACGAGGAGGCTGAAGCTGAGCCCACCGGAAAGCGAAGTGGCCAGCCCAGTTGGAGATTATGCATCACTATTCAGGTTAACAAGACTTTGTCTACAGTCTGAAACCCGCAAAAATATGCGGGTTTAGCTTGTAGATTCGAGAAGGTTTTGGGTGAACTTGTCCCAATACTTTTTTTGGCTCATCTGTTTATGTTATTGCGGCAATTTTACTTTAAATAGCGTACCGGCTTGTCCGTTCTGAGAGGCGGTGATGGTGCCGCCGTGATGAGTAACGATCCACTGGGCAATTGATAAGCCAAGACCGATACCGCCATTTTCTCTCGATCGGGCTTTGTCTTCCCGGTAAAAACGGTCGAAAATATATGGAAGATTTTCTTTTTGAATGCCACGTCCGGTGTCTCTTATTTCTATCACTGCTTTTAGGTCTTCTGTATAGGTTTTGACGAAAATATGTTCTTCTTCCTCTGTATACTTCAGCGCATTATCCAATAAAATAACCAGTAATTGATGGAGACGTACTTCATCTGCTTGAATTTCTGTTTTGCAATTTAAATCGAGTTGCAAGGTTTTGTTTTGCGATTCGGCAATTTCGATATAAGGAACACTCACGCGTTCGATAAATTCGTCGACATGAAGAGGGTGTTTATCAAGCTGAATTTCAGCAGAATCAGCTCTCGCTAAAGTTAGTAAGTCAGATGTCAATTTAGATAAGCGTCTCGTTTCCGATAAGCTAAGCGCAATATTTTCGAATTTCTGAATGATTTTTTGTTGCGGTTCTACTAGTAAAAGTTCTAATTTGTTTTGGATGATGGTTAAAGGTGTTCGCAATTCATGAGAGGCATTTTCAACAAACTCTGCTTGTTTGTTCCATGATTTAATGATCGGCTCCATCATTTTTTTCGACAAAATGTAACTAGCAGAAATCGATAAAACAATGAAAATCAATGAACAAATAATTAACAATTGACCAAAATTATCAAGAATCGTCTGCTCACCATCAATATTGATCAATAGCTGCGTATAGGCGATTTCCCCGTCAGCTGTGTCGTTTTCGATTAGTAGTGAACGATACGTATATTCATCGTCAACCGATAAATTCGTAATGGTGTTGAGATTTTCGATCTTCAGTATGGATTCTTGAGAGAAACTCTCATAAAGCCACGTTCCGATTTGATCTTCGTTGACGATATCGCCTGCGGCATTCCAATTAAGGACGATAATCCGTGGGTTAATGCCGCCGGGAGGGCCAAGTTCGGGACCATTCTCTAAAGGTGAACGGATAGTTGTAAAGTCTTCGCTTAAAACGAATTCTTTTGCTTGCGTTAAGTCATCATCGGTTTTTAAAAAAAGTGTATTTTGGACTTGTTGAAAAATGATTACCCCAAAAATCGTGAAAATGATACTAAACGCAATCATGTTCAAAATCATAAAACGCAATTGCTGCTTGCGAAAAATGGGTTGCCTATTCATCTTGTTCACCTGCATCTGACAACATATAGCCTAAGCCGCGGAAAGTCTTAATATATTGATCGTAGTTGAACTTCTTAAGTGTTTTCCGCAAGTTGCTGGCGTATACTTCGACCACAGTTGTCGAAGTATCGGATTCAAATCCCCAAATACGGTCGAAAATCTGTTCTTTCGTCAAAATAATGTTTTTGTTGTTCACTAAATACTCGAGTAAATCAAATTGCTTGCCGTTTAGTTTGACCGTTTCTTCTCCAAGTTGAGCGGTTTTGTTTTTGATGTTCAACTTCAGTTCTTTAAAAGACAGTGTGTTTTGCTTGAGTTCGCCTCCGGATCTTCTAACAATGGCTTCAAGACGCAAAAGTAACTCTTCCCGGTGGAAAGGTTTTGCTAAATAATCGTCAGCCCCTGCTTTAAATCCTTGAATCTTATCCCCGATGCCATCTTTAGCGGTCAACATAATGACGGGTGTCGTTATATTTTGGCTTCTTAGTTTTTTTAACACTTCATAACCATTTAAGTAGGGAAGCATAATGTCCAAAATGATGCAGTCAAAAATATTTTGTTCGGCTAAAAACAAACCTTCTTCTCCGTCAAAAGCTTGTTGTGTATGGAACATGTCTTGTGTTGTTTCTTTAATGGTATCCGAAAGATGCGGATCATCTTCTATGATTAATAATTTCATTTTGAGCGCCCCTTCAGGAATTTTAAGAATAAGTTGATTATAGGACTAAGTTTTGAAATTGCAAATTTTTTCACGGAAAAAGTTTTTTTAAGGTTCGGTTAAGGTTGAAGGTGAATAATAGGGATTACCGAGAGGGTAACAAGCCTTTCAACAACTTAAGGAGTGAATACAAGATGCCCAAAAATAAAAGAATGTTTAAATTAGCAGCAACACTTTTAAGTGCAAGTTTGTTATTTGCATGTACAAATGAAACGAATGAAACAACCGATACTCAACAATCAACGGCAGCAACTTCTGACGCAGTGGTGGCAGAACAAATGACGAGTTTAGTAGATAACGTGGTAACTTACACAGATGAAGATGAATATACAGATTGGCAAGACGAAAGTCCTTTCGAAGTCGAACTCAACGGTGACAGCGCAGAATTTGCCTCATCAGCGGCGATTATTTTTGAAGACAATGTACTAACGATCAAAGCTGGGGGGACATACGTATTCACAGGGAATTTAGACGATGGTCAGATTGTAGTCGATTCCGAAGGTAAAAAAACAGTCCGATTGGTTTTGAACGGAGTGGAAATCAACTCATCGGAAAACTCAGCAATTTATATTAAAGATGCAGAAAAAGCCGTAATTTCTTTAGCGGAAGGCACTGAAAACAGTATTTCTGATAGTGCGAACTATGTAATGGATGAGTCAGCTGAAGATGAACTAGACGCAGCAATTTTTAGTAAATCGGATTTAACGATTAACGGTTCTGGACAACTTACAGTAACAGGTAACTATAAAGATGGCATCACCAGCAAAGATGAACTCAAAGTAACTGGCGGTAATATTCAAGTCACGGCAGTTGATAATGGCTTGAAAGGGCGAGATCTTGTCGCGATAAAGGACGGTGCATTTGTTATTGAAGCGGGTGGTGACGGTATCAAATCTACAAACGATGAAGATGCAACAAAAGGTAGCATTGCTTTAGAAGGTGGAACATTCGATATTACGTCTGGTAACGACGCCATTCAGGCAGAAACTGATTTAATGGTGACGGATGGAACGTATACAATACTTGCAGGTGGTGGTAGCCCAGAAACAATCCAAGAAGCAGGAGACCCGGAGCCAGGCACAGCAGTGGAAACAGAAGTTGTTGAAGACATAGAAAGTACAAAAGGTCTCAAAGCAGGTGGAGCTATTGATGTAAGTGGTGGTATTTTCACGATTGACTCGCTTGACGATGCAGTGAATAGCAATAGTGATATCACTATTGCTGGAGGTCAGTGGGACATCGCTACTGGTGAAGATGGGGTTCATGCAGATAATGCACTTGTGATCACAAACGGTGAAATTACGGTTGCAAGAAGTTACGAAGGTCTAGAAGGTAATTTCATCACAATTGATGATGGAACGATTGATGTAACCGCAACTGATGACGGCATTAATGTCAGCGACGGCACAAGCGTGACAACAGGACCACCAGTAGAAGTGGCAGAAGAGGATAAAGTTGCAATAGGTGAAGGCGGAGAACCTGTGATGACGATTAACGGTGGATTTATAACAGTTGATGGTCTTGGAGATGGTCTCGATGCCAACGGGTCAATCGTAATGACAGGTGGTACAGTCCTAGTCGAAGGTCCAACAAGAACAATGGACGGTTCGATTGATTACGATAATGGCTTTGACCTTACGGGAGGGATAATAATCGCTGCAGGTAGTACGGGTATGGTGCAGGCGACTTCAGAAGAAACGGCTCAAGAATCTATTGTTATGACGTTCCCTGAAATTCAAGAAGCTGGAACAATTGTGCACTTGCAAGATAGCGAAGGGACAACGATCGCGACATATGCGCCTTCTAGAGAGTTTTCAGCTATCTTTATTAGTACACCGGACTTGGAGATAGGCACTTCTTATACGCTTTCTTCGGGAGGTACTTCATCAGCTGAAGAAACAGCAGGTCTTTATGCAGATGGCGGATATGAAGGTGGAACAGAACTTGTAGACTTTACGATTACCGAATCGGTTACTTGGTTAAACGAAGATGGGATTACAGAAGCAAGTGTTGAAAATCCTGGCGGTGGAGCAGGAGTTGGAGCAGGAGCTGGAACAGGTGGCCGAGGTGCTGGTGGAACTCCGCCAGAAGCAGGGGCACTCCCACCTGACATGCCGGAAATGGATGAGGAAACAGAGCAAAAAGTACAAGAAATTAGAGATCAGCAAATGGCGGGAACCATTACGGAAGAACAAGCTCAAGAGCAACTGGCAGAACTAGGCATAGAAATGCCAACAAGACCTGTACAATAGTTTATGACAAACAAAAAGTCGGAGAAAAGAATCTCTTTTCTCCGGCTTTTTTATATGCGTACAAGATATAAACTTCGATCAGTAACTAGTAAGGTTTAATCACGCGCGTAATCGGATTTCCCGCCAGTTTTCTCAAGCAACATCGTCGGTCCGATGACCATTTCTTTACCAGAAGCTTTGCACATATCGTAAATTGTCAGTGCTGCAGCAGAAGCTGCGGTAAGAGCTTCCATTTCGACTCCTGTAGGTCCTTTTGTTTTTACGGAAACGGTCAACAAAACTTCAAAGTGATTTTTTTCTTCATCGACATTCCATTCGAATTCAATGTCTACCCCACTAAGTGCTAATGGATGGCACATTGGGATGATTTGTGAAGTATTTTTAGCAGCCATAATGCCTGCCACTTGAGCAACTGCAAAAACATCCCCTTTTTTATTGGTGCCTTCTTTAATTTGTTGGTAAATTGCTTTGTTTAATAAAACAGAAGTAGTTGCACGAGCAGTTCGTACACTGTCTTTTTTATCGGAGACGTCGACCATTTTGGCACGACCTTGAGCATTAAAATGAGTCAGTTCTGACAAAAGAATCATCCTTTCGGTAGTGGATGCTTTTAGTATAGCATGGCACAAGAAAGGGAGGCGGGATGTTGATGGAGTAGATTTACTTCCTGTTATATACATTATTATAGGGGTGTGTTTGAATAGAAACTATATAAGACAAGAGCAGGGAGAGGATAGGCATGCTACTGACGATACAACCAGAAGAGTTGACTCGACGTTGGTACGAGGTGTTTGAGCAAATCGAATGGACCGAAGTACTGTTGTTTTTGTTTTACGTAGCGTGTATTTTTCTCGTGAGGGCTGTCGTGCTTGCAATTTCTCGCCGCTTAAGCAAAAAGCGGATGTTCCGGCACGTTGATTCGATTTTACACAGCTTGTTAAACTGGGCGACAACATACGGGATTTTGCTGTTCATGATTTTTTATTTTTCCGATTCGGACTGGATGTTCGACCGGCTATTTGAATTTGGCAATGTCGAAATCACGGCGTTCCTGCTGATTTTAGTCATCTTGATTGTGTCGCTTACCAACCGTGCAGCAAAAATCATTACGCGTTATATTTTGCCGAATGTCTATCAGCGCTACCATTTAGATCGTGGCGTGAGCTACACATTCGATCGCATGTTTCATTATACCGTGATGGCCATTGCCATTCTGGTCAGCTTGACAACGGTCGGTTTGGACTTGAGCGCATTAACAGTATTTGCTGGTGTGCTTGGCGTAGGAATCGGTTTTGGTTTGCAGAACATTGCATCGAATTTCATCTCGGGTATTATCTTACTGTTCGAACAACCGATAAAAGTTGGCGATCGGGTAATTATTGATGAGCTGATTGGTGATGTCGAGAAGATTTCATTGCGCTCGACCGTCATTAAGACAATTCATAATGAGCACGTGATTGTCCCAAATTCCTATTTCTTAGAAGAGCAAGTAATCAACCGTTCGTATGGCGATCCACGTATACGACTTGTGGTTCCGGTCGGTGTCGCTTATGGAACAGATGCTGAAAAAATTAAAAGAGTGCTGATGCAAGCGGCACAAGAAGAGCAGCAGGAGGGCAGCGTTGTTTTAATGAATCCGGAGCCATTCGTTAACTTTTCAGCATTCGGCGAGTCATCGCTCGATTTTGAATTGATGGTGTGGATTTCCAACTCTAACCAAGTCATCACGACAAAGAGCGCATTGAATTTCCGCATTAACAGGCTGTTTGCTGAGCAGGGTATTGAAATTCCATTCCCGCAACGCGACTTGCATATTAAAAGCATGCCTGAGATAAAAGGGGAGTAAGTAAACTTCAGCGACTTGCAGTTTTTGCCATGAGACACAGCGATGACAAAACAAAAGGAAGAAAGAAGAGTCGATCAGACAAAATATCCCGAAAATCTAAAGCTGTTTATAGCAATTTGGACGCTCTTCGTTCAAAGCAATGCAGTTGGTGAAGCGCATAGATTTTCTGCTTGGAAAGGTTTTTTTGTTATCGTCATTCCAGCGATATTGTTTGTGGAAATTATTGTGGCTATTACTGTCGCCATTACGATGACCATTTTATAATATGTACAATAAACAAGGCAGCCATTTGGCTGCCTTGTTTATTTATCTACGTGATTGACGACTCCACTTTCTTCAACATCTGCAATTTCGCGACGCACAGTTTCGTTCACCACTTGAACATCTTTAACTTTACGTTTACCAATGACAATTTCTTCACGAACCACTTGTTTTTTGCCAATGTCGAGACGTTCTTCTGTAAGTGGAATGTGGATGGCGTCACCTTTTTCATATACTTGTGCTGGAGTTAGTTCTGGTTCTTCATAATCAGTTTTGGCAGTTGAAGCACTTCGTCTTTCAACAACAACTTCTTCGCGTTCCACAGGTACTTGGATTTCTTTATCTTCTTCAACCATTTGTTTATGAACTTGGACTTCACCTGTTTGAGTTTTGTTTTTCTCAATACTCAAACGTTCTTCGTGTAAAGCAAGAGATTGTTCTTCTATATCAACTTGAGGCTCCATTTGTAACTCGGTTTCTGAGTGAATTGCCGCTGCTGGTTGACTGCTCGTGTAAAGGAGGAGTTTACCGAGTTCGACTTGCTGGAAATAATAATCGGTGGCCTCTTCGTCTAATCCCATTCGGTTAAAAGCATCTTTTGTGATATCATCACCAGCTAAAAACGATATGAGTTTGCCTTTAAAGTTATCGCGGTCTTGCGTATCGACATGAACGGAGGTATGAGTAATCAGCAAGTCTATTTGTTCATCGTGCTTGGATACTAAATACAATTCTTCTTCTTCGTATCCCGCTGCTTTTAATTGGCCGACTTGGATCAATACTTGTGCTTGTGCATCAAAAAGCCCGATGAGTTTACCTTCTTTTTTTTCCATGCCTAATTCCTCCTATATTAAATGTGCCGATTCAGTTTGCTAAAAGTTATTTACCCTTTAACTCGTATAAAATAAACCTATCGGTAGGAGAAAAGACGTATCCGAATACTCATTCGGATACGTCTTTAGCAACTAATATAAATGATGTTGGTTCTTTTTGGCTTCTACCATGTTCGTGATATCTGATTCATCTCGGTGATGGTTTGTATTGATCGCTTCTGTATCTTGAATATTGCGCTCTTGATCAAAAGACTCTGGTTGAGAGCGCAAATGCACTTCTTCAGCAGTTGTCATTCGAGCAGTAGTTGATGTATTCGTCTGAGGCTTATAAGTTGTGCTGTAGTCGCTGTTTACGTAAAGCACAAGCTTGCCGTTTTCAACTTGTCGATAGTAATCGTCCGCTTCGCTGCTACCTAAGCCCATTTGTGTAAAAGCATGGCGCGTAGAATCTTCACCAGTAATAAAAGCTTTAAATCTACTCATAATATCATCATCTTCTTGTGCATCTAAATGCACGTTCGTTTGTCCTTGGACCATAGACAATTGGTCGTCGTATTTAGCAATTACATACATATCTTCTTCTTTAAAGCCTTGCGCTTTTAGTTCGTTAATTTTGTGCAAAACTTCTGCTTGTATATCGTATGACTGGATTAAAGTTGTACCTTCGTTAGTCATTTCTAATTCCTCCTAAATAGTGATAAATCACCTGTAAAGCAAGGTAATGATAATGTACCCTGTTGTTTTTTAAAGCAAACCAATAAGTGGAGGAAATAAAAGCTTGCGTTCCCGTTTCTTTTTTTATACAATGTAAAACGTAATCATTACTATTTAATGTGTGAGTAAATAAAGAAAGATGGTGAGTGTATGGGGAGTCCTGTTCCAATTACAGTGCTAAGTGGCTATTTGGGAGCTGGTAAAACAACGTTATTAAATCATTTACTTTCTAATAGAGACAATTTGAAGGTAGCTGTAATTGTCAACGATATGAGTGAAGTGAATATTGATGCAAGTCTCGTAGAACACGGAGGTTTTTCAAAAACTACGGAAAAGCTAGTCCAACTGCAAAATGGATGTATTTGCTGCACGTTACGAGAAGATCTTATGATAGAAGTTGACAAACTAGTAACTCGTGGTGAAATTGATTGCATCGTTATTGAATCTTCGGGAATCAGTGAACCACTGCCAGTTGCACAAACTTTTACATATCAGGATGAAATAGTAGGAATCGATTTAACGAAAAGTTGTCGTTTGGATACGCTAGTTACTGTGGTGGATGGTTATGCTTTTTGGAAGGATTTTGCATCAGGTGAATCTCTACTAGACAGAAGGCAAGAAGCGACTGAAGAAGATAGTCGTGAAATATCGGATTTACTAATCGATCAAATAGAGTTTGCTAATGTCATTCTATTGAACAAACTAGATTTGATCCCACATAAAGAAAAAAATCAGTTAAAAGAACTGTTGGCAACTTTGAATCCAGATGCGGAAATTATCGAAACTGTGCATTCAAAAGTAGCTTTAGACAAAGTGATCAATACGGGTTTGTTCAATCTTGAAAAATCAAGCCAAAGTGCCGGCTGGATTAAAGAACTAAACGAAGAGCATATTCCAGAATCCGAGGAGTATGGTATTTCTTCATTTGTTTATCGCAGCCAGCAGCCATTCCATTCACAGCGATTGATGGATTGGATTTTGCAATGGCCAGCGGAAATTGTCCGTGCTAAAGGGTTTTTATGGTTAGCAACAAGAAACGACACAGCTGTTTTATTATCACAAGCAGGACCATCACTTGGCATTGAGTACGCTGGGCTATGGGATCTAGAAAATGGCATAAAAATGACCGAGCTAGTGCTGATTGGAATTGATATGGATCAGTCATCTATCGTGAAAGAGCTAGATCGCTGTTTATTGACTGATGAAGAAAAAGAACAAGATTGGTCAACGTTTTGTGACCCGTTACCAAAATTTCAAATACTTGTTTAGGAGGAAAAAACATGAGAGTCAACATAACATTAGCATGCACAGAAACAGGGGACCGAAATTACAGTACGACGAAAAACAAGCGTACAAATCCCGAGCGCATTGAATTGAAAAAATACAGTCCACGTCTTAGAAAAGTTACTGTTCATCGTGAAACAAAATAATTTTTTTATTTTGTAAATCGTAATAATTACTATTTTGGAGGTAGAGAAATGGCGAAAAAATCGAAAGTTGCGCGGCACGAAAAACAACAAGTGTTAGTTGCCAAATTTGCAGAAAAACGACAAGAACTCAAAGAAAAAGGCGATTTGGAAGCATTAGCTAAGTTACCAAAAGATTCATCGCCCGCACGTTTGAAAAATCGCTGTGGAGTGACTGGAAGACCGAGAGGGTATATGCGAAAATTTGGAATGTCGCGCATTGCTTTCCGGGAACTGGCGCATAAAGGGCAAATTCCTGGCGTTAAAAAGGCAAGTTGGTAAATGGATCTTGAAATATCTTGAGTTAGTCAAAGCAAATAGATAGTCGTTCATTCGATTTCTATTAATTTATACCGTAAGAATATGCTGAACAGCAGACTTTTGTCTGCTGTCTTTTTTTTGCTATAGAATTTATTGTAGGGGAATAGTGCTTTTTGCCAAGATATTTTTAGCTTAGGCTCTTTTAAATCCATTTATTGATGCTATGATTAGATATGTTTAATTTTTAACTAATCTAATAGCTTCTCTTAAGAAGAAGCATACAAAAGGCGGAGCACTAGTGAAAATGGATGTTTTAAAGCGTAATAATGTTCGAGTGACTGGACAAGGAGAAAAAACCTTAGTATTTGGTCATGGATTTGGGTGTGATCAGCAAGTTTGGAATAATACCATTATGGAATTTCAAGCGAATTATCGAGTCGTTACTTTTGATTATGTTGGATCTGGAAACAGTGATAAAACAGCCTACTCGAAAGAACGTTACAGTACGTTAGATGGTTATAAGCAAGATTTATTAGAAGTATGCGCTGCATTCGAGCTAGAAGGGCTGATTTTCGTTGGGCATTCTGTTAGTTCGATGATTGGGTTACTGGCATCGATTGAACAACCTGAGTTGATGGAAAAAATGATTATGATTGGTCCGTCGCCTTATTATATGAACGAACCTGGCTATAATGGCGGATTTGAGCGATCGGACATAGATGAGTTATTGGATATGATGGAGATAAATTATAAAGAGTGGGCAAAATATTTGGCTCCTGTAGTGATGCTAAATGAAGAGCGCCCTCAACTAGCAGAAAATTTTGAGGAGATATTATGCTCAAATGACCCAATGATTGCAAGACAATTTGCTGAAGTGACATTTACTTCAGACCTTCGGGATCAATTGGATAAAGTAACAGTACCAACTTTAATTCTTCAACCAAAATTTGACGCGATCGTACCGGTAGAGGTTGGTACATACATTCACGAAAAAATCGTCGGCAGTCAATTAGTAATAATGAAAGCAGTGGGACATAACCCACATTTAAGCGATGTTGAGGAGACCGTGGCATGCATCAAGGGGTACTTGGCGGAGTAGGAGTGAAGACAATGGAACAGCAACTTGATAGAGCACCTTGTGGATATTTAGTTCTGGACCGGGACTTGCGTATAGTTGAAATCAACAGCACATTACAGAGCTTAACAGGTGTAGAAAATCCGCAACATATTCATGAGTTGCTGACAATCGCATCACGGATGTATTTTCAGACTTACTTTACGCCTGCTATTAAAATGCACGGAACTGTCAACGAGATGTTTTTAACATTGAAAAGTACAACAGGATCTATGCCAGCATTAATGAATGTAGTAGAGCGCGACGGATTTTATGAATGTGCTGTCATACAAATGAGTGTTCGTGGAGAGTATGAAAAGGAATTACTACTGGCTAAGCGCACTGCCGAAAAAATTAATCGTGAGACGGCTGACGCTTATGATAAATTACAAACGTTAATGAATGAAGTTGGAAATAAGCAGCAAGAGTTGCTAGCTTTAAACTTAGAGCTTCAACAATTAGCCATCACAGATTCACTCACTGGTTCTAAAAACCGTCGCTATCTTGAAGAACGACTCACCCACTTTTTAGTACAAGCAGAAAAAGGGCGCGAAGTGACTGTTCTTATTTTAGATATCGATCATTTTAAACGAGTCAATGATACGCATGGCCATCATATAGGGGATGCAGTATTAAAAGAGTTAGCGAGACGTTTGGAAGAAGTCGTCGGATCAACTGGCATTGTGACACGTTTTGGTGGAGAAGAGTTCGTAATCATTATACCTGACGTTGGGGCTAAAGAAGGTTTGGCTAAAGGCAATATCATATGCAAATACATGGAGTCTGCTAACTGGATAAATGTACCGGTTACTGTCAGTATTGGTGTCGCGGTGCACTTGCCGGGTGATGACACAAGCAGCTGGCTATCACGGGCAGACAGTTATCTTTATAAAGCAAAAGCTGATGGTAGAAACTGTGCTTACGGACTAATATAAATCAAATCAAAAAA
>NZ_AEPB01000010.1 GCF_000189395.1 Planococcus donghaensis MPA1U2
GTTGAACTATCCACTCGAAATTTTAAGCACTCTACATATCCAAACCCCAAGCTGAGGAGCGCCAAGGGCTAGGCGAAGCAATGAGACGAGTGCTTTTCTCGGCTCAGTGCGAAAGCCACGCCCAAAGCGAGCGAAGCGCCTCCAGAATCCCGCAATTACTACTCACAAAAAGAATAAGCTTGCTAACTATCTAGCCCCCTAAAAAAGCTGAGGAGCGCCAAGGGCTAGGCGAAGCAATGAGACGAGTGTTCTTCTCGGCTCAGTGCGAAAGCCACGCCCAAAGCGAGCGAAGCGACTCTAGAACCCACAAATCCTAAACAAACAAAAAAGCACAACCCTCACAGGCTGTGCTCTCCATCTTACATATTCAAATGCGTCTTCAACGTCGACTGGATCTCCGCTAACTCCGCATCATTCATCATATAATACCAAATCCCGTTAATCGTCTCTCCGGTACCATCTTCAACCATCAACTGATCAACCGTACCAATCGCATCACGGTAATTCGACTGCACATCCATCATTTCATCAAACGTCATATTCGTCCGCACATTATCACCAAGTGCGTTGAAAATATCTTTATAATTCAACAAACTATTAACCGATGCACCTTTTTTCATAATCCCTTGAATCACTTGCTTCTGACGATTTTGACGACCAAAGTCACCTTCAGGATCTTGCTTACGCATACGTACATACGCTAACGCTTCTTCGCCGTCTAACTCGATCTTACCTTCTTTAAACTCATCAAATGCTAACGAGTTGTTCACTTCAACACCACCAACAGCATCAACAATATCTTGGAAGCCTTCCATGTTCACTTGCAACACATAGTCAATCGGAATATCTAACAAGTTCTCAACCGTTGCCATCGACATTTCAATGCCGCCAAATGCATATGCATGGTTAATCTTATCAGTCGTACCGCGTCCAACAATCTCCGTATACGTATCACGAGGAATCGATACCATCTTAGTCGACTCATCAGCCGGATTAACCGTCATCACAACCATTGTATCTGAACGTCCTCGATCGTCTTCACGCTCATCCACACCAAGCAACAATACTGAAAACGGATCTTTTTCATTTAACACAACTTCTTGATCAATCGTCCGTTTCTCTGATACTTCACGTTCAATCGGTTCGTGAATTTCGTCTAATGTATTCGTAAAGCTATTATAAATCGTAAATAGATAAATCCCGAGACCGACAACGATGACTCCGAGTATTCCAAGAATCCAAGGCCATTTCTTCTTTTTAAATTTCTTGTCTTTTCTGCCCATTAGAGGATTCTCCTTTTAGTTAGCGATAAAATACGCTTCTAGTTCTTCTGCCCATAATTCTGCGCCTTTGCTGTTTGGAAGACCATCTTCCGTTAAGTGATCTTTTAAGACCTCATTGTCTGTATCTGGCCAAGAGCTCCAGTGATTAATATAAGCATAATCATACAGTTGTGCAAATTCTTTTAAAGCAGCAATTTGAGCTAAATAATAACCAGCACCAAATATCGGTTGAGAAGGGTGAAGAACCACTAGGGCATCTTCTACTTCCTCAGTCAATCTAGCTTCAAACTCGTTAATATGCTCCCGTTCTACTTCAATAGTAACACGATCATTATTCATCAAAGTCATTGGCTCAAGAAGGACTAAGTCATAACCTGAAGAAAGATCCACATCAAGCAAAGATTCAGAAGTACCTTCTATAGGAAGAATGTCTACTTCGATAAAGTCCGCATACGCTTCTTCTAATGAAGCTTCTAAACGTTCTGCGTACCCAGGATCACCTGATTCTAACGCTGCAGAACCTGCAATTAGCATTTTTAAACTCTTACCATTTTCATTTCGCTCGATGAACAAGTCTTGGACTTTCGGATCCATATTCGAGATAAGATTATCGATGTTCACACTTTTGTCACTTTTTACCTCTTTTGGTTTATCCTTTTTCTGATCCTCACTCTTAGCGCTTACAGCTTCCGGTGGAGCTAACACATTTTCGAGCTTGTCTTGCCACGTTAAATAGCTAAAAACTAGGGCAATAACACAAATAATAACAGCAACGACAGCTCCAATTTTATACAAATTCATCAACTTACCCCTTTCAAAAATCACCTATACTTACAAATAAAGATAGCATAAATCATTCTAATAGCCTACTAAACTTTTCAAATTTGGAAGTTCTTTTGACTCTCTCCTATGCTATACTAATTTAAGTTGTTTATGGATCAAAAAATGATAAGAATATGAAATAAAAGGAGATAATTATTAAAATGGAAGAAACCATCAGTTTACAAGACCTTTTTAAGACCCTGAAAAAACGGGCTGGATTAATCGCACTTATGACGATTTTAGCTATTACCATTGCAGGCGTAGTATCATTCTTAGTTCTAACGCCAATGTATCAGACTTCCACACAAATCTTGGTAAACCAAGAACAATCGGAAGCTGCCCAATTAACAAACCAAAACATTCAAACCGATCTTCAATTGATCAATACATATTCAGTTATTATTAAAAGCCCAGCGATATTAGATGAAGTAGCTAGCCAACTGGACCTTGATATGTCTGTAGAACAACTGAACAGCAAAATTACCGTTGCGACTGCTCAAAATTCTCAAGTAGTGGATATTACGGTACAAGATGAAAACCCAGCACAAGCAGTAGACATTGCTAACACAACTGCGAAAGTATTTGAAGGCGAGATTCAAAACTTGATGAATGTCGATAACGTATCGATTTTGTCTCCGGCTGTATTAAAAGATAATCCATCACCGTTTGCACCAAATCCCAAGTTGAATATGGCTATAGCGGCTGTAATTGGGATGATGCTTGGAGTCGGAATCGCATTCCTACTTGAATACTTAGATACAACGATTAAAGACCAACAAGATATTGAAGAAATTTTAGACATTCCGTTACTCGGTGTTATTTCTCCGATTAAAGAAGAAGCAAAATTAGAACAAACTACATCATCGAAGAGAAGGGCGGGATAACGCAATGGCTAGAAAGAAAAAAGTCTTGCAGGAAACTGCACGTAAACTCATTGCATTTACAACACCTCGTTCAGTAGTAACTGAGCAATTTCGCACATTGCGCACGAATATCAATTTTTCATCACCAGATTCTGAAATCCGTACAATGGTTGTTACGTCAGCTGCACCTTCAGAAGGGAAGTCAACAACGGCAGCAAACTTAGCTGTTGTATTTGCACAAGAAGGTAAGAAGGTATTATTAATTGATGGTGATATGCGTAAACCGACTACGCATTATACATTCCGTATGGGGAACACGATTGGTTTATCAAGTGTTTTGACGCGCCAAAGTTCAATTCAAGAAGTTATTCGTGCAACAGCGGTAGAACGTTTAGACTTAATGACGTGTGGTCCAATTCCACCAAATCCGGCAGAATTACTGGCTTCTAAATCGATGGACACATTGATTGCTCAGCTTAAAAATACGTATGACCTAATCATTTTTGACGCCCCGCCTGTTTTATCTGTAACGGATGGACAGATTTTGGCGAACAAATGCGAAGGGACGATTCTTGTTGTCAGCTCTGGAAATACGGAAAAAGACAAAGCTTTAAAAGCAAAAGAAGCAATCGAATCTTCCAATAGTCGCTTAATCGGTGCGGTATTGAATAATTTTGAGTTGCCAAAAGATAGCTACTACTATCAATATTACGGAAACGCAGAGTAAAAAGGGCACGCCCTTTTTACTTTTTTTCAAGCACCAAAGGAGGACGAAACGATGATCGACACACATGCTCATATTTTGCCTGGACTTGACGATGGTGCAGAAACAATGGAGCAAACAAAACGCCTATTAGAAAAAGCAATAGAGGAACAATTAACGGGAATTATTGCCACTCCACATGCTTTTCATCCAAACTTTCAAACGAATCTTGCGGCATTAAATAGACAGTTAGAACTTGTAAATAGCTATATCGCAGAAGAGCAGCTTCCGCTTACGATCTACAGCGGACAAGAATGCCGTCTAAGTGAGAAATTGCCAGGAAAACTAGCTGCACAAGAAGCCTTAACATTAGCGGGTTCGCGCTATGTGCTTTTAGAATTGCCTTCATCAGGTATTCCCGCGTATACCGTACCAATTATTCAGCAATTAATTACGAAAAACTATGTACCAATCATTGCCCACGCAGAACGCAACCAAGGCATTATCGAAAAACCAGAACGCTTGAAAAAACTTTTGCTTCACGGCGCGATGGCACAAGTCACTGCAGGGTCAATTTCAGGTCACTTTGGCAAATCGATTCAGCGTACGGCCATGAACTTAATTGATGCAAACTTAATTCATGTTTATGGTTCAGATGTCCATAGTATAGACAAACGTCCATTCCTGTTTAACAAAGGACTCGATTACTTAGAGAAAAAGAACCGACACGACATGGTCGACATCTTCCTTGAAAACAACGAGCGCATTATACTGGATGAACATTTCCACGTATTAGAGCCAGAAGACATCCCCAAGGGAAAATGGTGGAATATTTTTACTTGATTAATAATAAAAAAGTATTATTTTGTTTAAAAAATCCTTTCATTTCCAGTTAGTAGTATGTTAGAATGAGGGAAGATTTTTGCCCAGTTAAGTCAAAAGTACTGGATAACGAAAGGACTGACCCTCTTGTCATTAAAAAACCGCGTTTCATTATTACTAGCTGTCGATTCACTCATCGTATTCTTCTCTATTTTTGTCGGCTATTATGTGCTCTACCCGTATAACGATGTGATGCAGAACCAGTTTCTCCTAGCAAGTGCGCTAACTATTTTTATCGCACACCATGCGCTAGCAATGTACTACGGCTTGTACCGTAAAGTTTGGGAGTATGCCTCAATCGGTGAATTAACGTCGATTTTTAAAGCAGTTACTTGGTCGATCGTTGTCATTGGTATCGTGCAATACGCTTATAGAGGCGATGTATTGTTCCGCGCATTAATCATTACGTGGATGCTTCACCTTCTATTAATCGGTGGCTCGCGTCTGTCATGGCGCATGTTACGAGATAAAAGAAATAGCCACAAGGATTCTGAACTAAAACGCACGCTCATCATTGGTGCAGGTAAAGCCGGCAGCCTCGTAGCGCGTCAATTGTTATCAAATCCTGAAAATGGCTTATTACCAGTATTATATGTAGACGATGACAAAAACAAACAAGGCCTCGATATTTACGGCGTTCGAGTTGTCCATGGCAGCACACAAGATGTGGCTACTATCGCTAAAGACAATCGGATCGACACAATCATCATTGCCATCCCCTCACTCGGCAAGCAAGAAACGGCTGAGCTCATCAAAACTTGTATGGACTCTGGCATCCGGACGCAGACCATTCCACTTATCGAAGACATTATGACCGGTAAAGTATCGGTAACAGACATTCAAGATGTCAAAATTGAAGATTTGTTAGGTCGCGACGAAGTCAAACTCGATATGAATAAGATTGCCAATCAGTTGACGAGTAAAACAATTCTCGTAACAGGAGCTGGTGGATCAATCGGTTCAGAAATCGCACGTCAAATCGCACGCTTTGGTCCAAAAAAACTCTTACTTTTAGGACATGGTGAAAACTCGATTTACTTGATCGATATGGAGCTACGTCAAAAAATCGCACCAGACACTGAAATCATTCCAATTATCGCCGATGTACAAGACCGTGAGCGAATGATGGATATTATGAATACATATAAACCCGATGTTGTTTACCATGCAGCGGCGCATAAACATGTACCCCTTATGGAAAGCAATCCAATGGAAGCTGTTAAAAACAATGTATATGGAACGAAAAACGTTGCAGAAGCAGCACATATGAACGGTGTAGGCAACTTTGTTATGGTATCTACTGATAAAGCAGTAAACCCGCCGAACGTAATGGGGGCAACAAAACGATTTGCTGAAATGATTGTTCAAAACTTAGCAAAACGAAGTGACACTAAATTCGCTGCAGTACGCTTTGGGAATGTACTAGGATCACGTGGTTCGGTAATCCCTCTATTTAAAAAACAAATCGCTGCAGGTGGTCCGATTACAGTAACAGACCCGCGCATGACTCGTTATTTCATGACCATTCCAGAAGCTTCGCGTTTAGTTATTCAAGCTGGAACATTAGCTGAAGGTGGGGAAGTGTTTGTCTTGGATATGGGTGAACCTGTTAAAATTGTTGATTTGGCACAGAACTTGATTCGACTTTCTGGGTACGCTGAAGGGGAAATTGGTATTAACTTCTCTGGTATTCGTCCAGGTGAAAAGTTGTTTGAAGAATTGCTTAATGATAACGAAATTCAGACAGATCAAGTATTCCCTAAGATTTATATTGGAAAGGCGAATCCAGTTAGTGAGGGTGAGTTAACTTATCTTTTAAAGAAGTTGCCTGAAATGCCGAATGAAGAAGTCAAAGAAGTTTTGATCAGGTTGGCTAATCGGAAGAATGTAGATGTAGAAAATATGCGAGTAGAGAGTATTTGAGCTGAAAGGTTATAGAAGCGTTTAATGAAAATCGAATATATAAAGTGAGGTTATTTCAATGAAAACAGATCAAATAAGAAATATTCCATTCTCTCCTCCTGATATTACAGATGAAGAAATTGCAGAAGTTGTAGATACATTAAAATCAGGATGGATTACTACTGGACCAAAAACTAAAGAATTTGAAAGAAGATTGGCAAACTATATTGGTACTACAAAAGTGGCTTGTTTAAACTCTGCAACAGCAGCTATGGAAATGACTTTACGTATGTTAGGGGTTGGAGAAGGTGATGAGGTAATCACAACTGCATATACTTACACCGCTACGGCTTCTGTTATTCATCATGTCGGCGCTAAAATAATATTAGTAGATGTAGCACCTGATTCGTACGAAATGGATTATATTAAAATGGGAAAAGTTATTACTGAGAGAACTAAGGCTATTATTGCTGTGGATATTGCTGGGGTTATGTGTGATTATAATATGATTTATAAAGTCATAGATAATAAAAAAGAGATTTTTAAAGCTAATAACCCAGTTCAAGAATTAATTGGACGGCCAGTTGTAATTGCTGACTCTGCACACGGGTTTGGAGCATCAAGGAATGGACGAAATAGTGGTCAAGCGGCGGACTTCACTTGTTTTTCCTTCCATGCAGTGAAAAACTTAACTACTGCTGAGGGAGGTGCTGTTACATGGAGAAGCGATCTTGGCTTAGATACTGAATATGTTTATAAGCAATATATGCTACTTTCACTCCATGGACAATCGAAAGATGCTTTGGCTAAAACTCAGAAGGGTTCATGGGAATATGATGTGCTTTTACCTGCTTTCAAATGTAATATGACTGATATTATGGCTAGTATTGGTCTTAAGCAACTAAACAGGTATGAAGAGCTGAAAATCAAAAGACGTGAGCTTATCGAAATGTATGAACATGGACTTAAAAACACAGGGCTAGAAACTCTTTCGCATTTCTGTTCAGAATACATCTCTTCCGGTCATTTATATTTAGTAAGAATTCCGGGTATTAATGCGATGAAAAGAAATGAAATTATGACTGAAATGGCTGAAATGGGTATCTCTTGTAATGTACATTACAAACCATTACCGATGTTGACGGCGTACAAAAATCTTGGATTTGATATTAAAGATTTTCCGAATTCTTTAAGTATGTACGAAAATGAAATCACACTACCGTTGCATACTTTATTAAATGAGAAGGATATAAACTATATAATTGATTGTTTTAAAAAAGCCATATTGTAAATAAAACAGAATAAATGAGGTGAAATAGTGAAAAAGATAGCAATACTTGGCTCTGCCAACGCTTTAAAACCTAAAATAATTCTTGAAACATTGCTTAATATGAATATTTTTCAAAAGACTCAATTAGTTTTATTTACTGAAAAAGATGAAGGAGTATGTTATGAATACTCTAAAAATATGGGAATTGAAATAGTTATATTTACTAATAAAAAATTAAATGATGAAGATAGTTTAACTATTGCTCAAAATCATAAAGTTGATTTACTAATTAGTTGTGGCTGGCCACATAAAATTCCTTTAGAATTTCTCAATCTATTTAAATATCCTTCAATTAATTGTCATGGTTCTATTCTGCCGGATTATAGAGGAAGCAGAGCATATATGCATTATTGGGCTAATTGTGAGAGCTTTTATGGTGCTACCATTCATTTTATGAATGAGAAGTTTGATGATGGTAATATCATTGTTCAAGGTAGACACCAACTATTTTTAGAAGAAACACCCTCTGTGATACATAGAAGAACTGCAGAATTATGTGCTCATTTGATACCTACAGCTATATTTCTAATTGAAAATGGATATCAAGGTAAACAAATAAATGGTCTTAAGAGATATTTTAAGAAATTATCTCCTGAAGAATTCAGAAATTATAGAAGAATAAATGAAAAAGCTCATTCTTCAGATTATCTGATCACACCGCATAAAGTAATTAGCGATGGAAAGTAGGGTTTAGTTTAATGAAAAAAATTTTAGTATTAGGATCAGGATTTTTACAATCTTTTTTAATAAAAAAAGCGAAAGAGTTGGGATACTATGTTCTTACAATAGATAGGAATCCCAATGCAGTGGGGTTCAAATATGCAGATTATTATGATGTTATAGATATTGTAGATCAAGAAGCATGTTTAAAATTCGCACTAGAGCATGATGTAGATGGGGTAGTTACTGCAGCTACTGATTACGGTGTGCTTTCTGCTGCTTATATTGCACAAGAAATGAATCTCCCAGGAATTAATTACGAAGTAGCAAAATTAATAAAAAATAAATACGAGGTTAGACGGGTTCTCAATAAATATAAAATCGATGATGTAAAACAGTTTTTCGAAATCTCTAATACTACTGATTTATACAAAATAAGTGCTGAAATAAGGTTTCCAGTTATGGTTAAGCCTTGTGATGGGTCGGGTAGTAAAGCGGCAAAAAGAGTAGATACGATATTGGATCTAAAAAAAGCATGTACAGATGCAATAAGTTCATCATTAATTGGCAAGGCATTAATAGAAGATTTTATTAGCGGTAAAGAGTATGGTATAGAAACTTTTATATATAATAAGGAAGTATATATATTGGGAATTTTAGATAAATATATGACTGAACCTCCAATTTATGCAGAATTAGGTCATTCTATGCCTAGCCAACTTAATAGTAAGCAAAAAGTTGAAGATGTTGTAAAAAAAGCAATTGAGGTTTTAGGGATAGATTGTGGAGCAGTAAATATGGATGTATTAATAACTGAAGATAATCATGTTTGTATAGTTGATATAGGAGTTCGTATGGGTGGTAATTTAATTGGCTCTCATATTATTCCAAAAGCTAGAGAGTTTGACTATATAGGGAACTTAATTCACTCATCCGTAGGTAATCCGGTGGATATGAAAATGAAGGCAACAAAAGTAGTTGTTACAAGATTGCTAGCATTGAAACCAGGTCTAGTTTTAAGTTTACCAAGTTTTAATAAAATAGAAGAAAGGGAGAAAGTTAAAATATACCATAATTTAGAAGAAGGAAGCGTTATAAAAGAGTATAGAAATAATTTAGACGGACACGGTTACATAGTAGCAGAAGGTGATGACCTAGAAGAAGTTAAAAATCGTTGTGATAGTGTTAAGAGAATTATTGATTTGAATATCGAGAGGGTTATTTCTTAATAAAATACTAGTTTGTGAGGAGAAATTAATGTATCAGATATTTACAAAAAGATTTATTGATGTTGCTTTCAGTATATTAGTACTGCCACTTTTTTTGTTTTTATATATTATTTTTGGGTTATTAATAAAACTAGATGATAAAGGTCGTATTCTATACCAAGCTGATCGGATAGGGAAAAATAAAAAGCTATTCAAGATGTATAAATTTCGTTCAATGAAAGAAAATGCTCCTGTCTTATTTAATGACGATGGAAGTACATATAATGATAGAAACGATAATAGAGTTACTAAAGTAGGGAAATTCATGAGAGAAACAAGTATTGATGAAATACCTCAAATATTAAATGTATTAAAAGGGGATATGAGCCTCATTGGCCCTAGAGCTAGCTTATCAGAAGTTATCGAGACCTTTAAGCATGACGAATTAGATAAAATGAAAGTAAAGCCAGGAATTACAGGTTTTACACAGGCTTATTACAGAAATGGACTTTCAAACAGAGAAAAAAGATTAAAAGATGCATGGTATGCAAATAATATGAATTTCTGGTTAGATATTAAGATATTTTTTAAAACAATTAGAACTGTTTTGCTCAAGGATGGTTTATATACAAATTCAAGTACGAGGTCTAAATAATGAAAAAAATTTTATTTGTAAGTAATATTAGTAACAAAATTACCAATTTTTCTATTCCTTCAATTGAAGCTGCTAAAGCACAGGGGTATGATTTCCATATGGCAGCAAATTATTCAGGATATCAAGAGTCGAGTTCATCATATCAAGTAACTTTGCATCATATAGATATGATTAGAAATCCACTGAATTTAAAGAATATAAAAGCTTTTAAGCAAATGAATGACTTAATTAAAACTGAAAAATTTGATGTAATACACTGCAATACACCCTTAGGTGGCATTTTGGGTCGAATATGTGGAAGAAAAGCGAATGTGTCAAAAATAATATATACTGCTCACGGATTTCATTTTTATAAAGGCGCGCCTTTAATCAATCGTATATTGTATAGGAATATTGAAAAATGGCTAGCCCATCATACTGATTCAATAATTACTATTAATGAAGAAGATTACTTTGCAGCAAAAAAATTTAAACTGAAAAATGAAGGAAGTGTTTATTCTATACCAGGTGTAGGAATAAATACAAATGAATATCAAGATATTACAATTGATAAAGATAAATTAAGAAAGTCACTCGGACTCGAGAAAGACAATGTTATTTTAATATCGATGGGAGACTTGATAAAGAGAAAAAACTATACTTTATCAATTGAAGCTCTTGCTATGACCAAAAATTCTAATGTGTATTATTTAATCTGCGGTCAAGGACCGGAATTAGAAAATTTAAAAAAACTGGCTAAAGAAAAAGGCGTGGAACAACAAGTTCGATTTCTTGGACACAGATCAGATATTAAAGAATTACTTACTATTTCGGATATCTTCTTATTTACTACGTTACAAGAAGGGTTGCCTAGATCTATGATGGAAGCAATGGCATCAGGCTTACCTTGTATAGCATCGAAAATAAGAGGTAATACTGATTTAATAGAAAGTGGTAATGGAGGATTTTTAGTTAACTTAAATGATACTCATGGTTTTACAAATGCTATAGAAGTTCTTTCAAAAGATAGATTGAAACGCGAAATTATGGGAAAGAAAAATTTGGAGAAAATTAGGGAATATGATGTGGAAAATATCAAAGCTCTGATGCTAGATATATATATAAAAGAACTACCCCAATAAAGTAACTGAGTTATTTAAAAGTTGAGTGAACGGAGAGAAAAAATGGCTAAAATTAGAGTCTTACATGTATTGCAAAGTAGTCAGTTCTCTGGGGCTGAAAATGTTGCATGTAAGATTATCGAAATGTTTAAAGAAAATAAAAATATTGAAATGGCTTATTGTAGTAGAGAAGGGTCTATATCGAACATTTTGAACAAAAAAAACATATTATATTTCCCCATGAAAAAATTAACTTTTATAGAGCTAAATAAAGTAATACGCAATTTTAAACCTGACATTATTCACGCTCATGATGCGAATGCTAGTGTAATAAGTACTTTCGCAACTCGGAAGGTTCCTATTGTAAGTCATTTGCACAGTAATCCACCATGGATGAAAAGAATTAATATAAAATCGTTAATGTATGCTACAAGTACATTCTTTTTTAGTAATATATTAACTGTATCTTCAGCAATATCTAATGAATTTTTCTTTAAGGATATAATTGATAAGAAATCTAAAGTTATCAATAATCCTGTTGATTTAAAACACATTATTTCAAGTGCGAATTCGACAGAAAAACAAAATGGAATTTATGATATAGCATATTTAGGTAGGTTAGCACAACCTAAAAATCCTTTGAAATTTATTAAATTAATCCGAGACATAAAATTAGTTGTTCCCGAAATTTCGGTCGTAATGATTGGGGATGGGGTTTTAAGAGAAGAGTGTGAAGATCTCATAAAAGAATTTTCTTTAACTACTAATATAAAACTTGAAGGATTTATAGAGAATCCTTATAAAATATTGAGTAATTCGAAAATTTTATGTATGACATCCAAATGGGAAGGCTACGGTTTAGCAGCAATTGAAGCATTAGCTTTAGGTCTTCCAGTACTGTGTCCAAATGTAGGGGGATTGCCTAATATTGTAAATGAAAGTTGTGGTAAAATATGTAATAACGATATTGATTATATTAAAGAAATAGAAAAATTGCTGGTTAATAATGATTATCTTCTAGAAAAGTCTAATGGGGCTTTAATAAGGTCTAGGTTTCTAGATAATTATGATTATTATAAAGAGAGTATGCTCCGGATGTATTGTGAAATGGTTGGAGAGGGTTAAATGACGATAAATGGAATTAGGCATAGGTATGAAAAGAGAAAAATTGATAAAATCGAACTTTTTATGATTTTTATTTTGAATTTTATCTTTTTGTTTCATGAAATGATGAATAATCTAATAATATTTTCATTTGGAATAACATGGTTTTTTTGGTTTTTGATAAGAAATAAAAGAAAATACACGTATATACAAATTTTTTCTTTTCTACTATGTATATACGTGCCGTCTTCTTTTGTGTCGATTCTCGGTACAAGCTACTCGAGTCTGCCAATAACTTGGTTTAACTTAATTCTATTTTGTATTGTTATTATTATTTTAACCAAAGGATTCAAACCAAACTTTTATTTTTATTCTATTATAATATTTTTCCTTTTTGGATTTTCTACTTTATTTCAAAGTATAGATGTTACTGATACTTTGAAACAGCTTTTTACTATTATATTATTTTTAACTTCTTTTTTTATCGGAGACAACTTAATACGTTTTTCAGATGATCACTTCCTTTTAAAACTGAAAAGATACTATATAATAAGTGTTGTTTCTTTCTCTACAGTGGTATTTATACAAAGAGGCGTTTATGAAGTTTTTTCTTTGTCTTTAGGTAATCTAGAGGTTATCGGCCAAAGTAGAATAGTAAGTGCGGGAACAATGGGGGATTATAGTTTTGCGACTTTATATATAGCCACAGGCTTAATGATAATTCTATTAGACTATTTTAATGGTAAGAAAGTCGGTTTTCTATCATTTATCTTTTTAGAAGTCTATTTAATTTTATCTATATTAGCAGTAAATTCAAGAACTGGATTATTTGCTTTTCTTTTAGTAAGTGCAATATATTTACTCCTAAAGTTATTAAAAGGTAATTTAAAGGCCATTTTTATATTAGCAAGTGCACTTTTAGTAATCCCTTCCATCTTCCAGTATATTATTGCGAGTAGAGGAGGACAACCAATATTTGAGGGATCGGGGCGCTTTGACTTAATAATAATATCTTACAAAATATTTGCTGAAAATCCTTTTTTTGGAGTTGGATTAGGCATTGCAAATTGGACTAATATAACAGGCATGGTCCTACCTCATAATATGATTGCGCAGTATCTAGTACAGTTAGGTATATTTGGTTCAATCTTATTCTACTCAAATTTCTTATATCTATTAAAAAGGTATCTTAAGTACAAGAGTGAACTCTTTTGGGTTCTTATAGTGATTTTGATTGGAGCAATGGTAATACCTGATATAGTAAGTTCAAGATTTTTAACAGTGATAGTAATAATTACTATTTTGTCTTCAGATAGTAATAGACAATTAATTAATAGGAGGCAAGACAATGAGGAAAGCCGAAAAAATATTACAGTTAAGCATAAAGTCGTATAATGATAAGAAAATAAAAAAAGCTAAATTTTATAATATGATTCTTAGAACAGTATTTGGTTGTGATATATTATATTCTTCTAAAATAAATGAAACGGTAGAACTCGTTCATAACGGTTTAGGGTGTGTTTTTCATCCTGATGTAAAAATAGAGGAAAATTGCAAAATATATCAAAATGTCACTTTGGGCGGAAACGGTAAAAAGGTAGGAGGTAAAACTATTAATCGTGGAGGACCTATATTGAGAAAAAATGTAGTAGTATTCGCAGGCGCTTGCGTACTAGGACCAATTACTATTGGAGAAAATTCTATAATTGGAGCAAATGCTGTTGTAACTAAAGATGTTCCTCCCAATAGCTTAGCTGTTGGCGTACCAGCTGTCATAAAAACAAAGAACTCTGAATATAATTCCGATTAGTAATTAAAAGAAGGATGATCTTATGAAAAAAAAGTTAGTGCTATTAAATACAGGTTTAAATTATGGTGGTATGGAAAGGGTAGTTTTTATTGCTCAAAAATTATTAGAAAAGAATTTTGAGGTAATATTGGTGACTTTATATGCTAATAACCCTGATTATAAATTGTCCTCGGAATATATCGATTTAAAATGCCCTCCTTTAAAAGGGAAAATTCCGAAAATATTGAACGTTTTTAAACGAACTATAGCTGTAAAAAAAATGAAGAAAATGATTAAACCTGATATAGTAATGTCTTTTGGAACTGCAGCAAATTTCTCTAACGTGGCATCAAAAAATAAAGAAAAAGTTATAGTAGGAATAAGGTCATATGATTGGTTAACTAATTTCTTTGCAAATTATTCAATTGATAAATGGACATATAATAAAGCAGATAAAGTGGTATCTGTAAGTAAGTTGATTAAAAAAGATGCGGACAAAATATTCTGTTTGAAAAACCAAAAAAGTGAATATCTATATAATCCTTACGATATTAATCTTATAATAAAAAAAGCAGATGAACCAATTAAGGATTTTGAAATGAAAAAAAACGGAAAAAATATTATTTCAGTTGGCAGACTAGCTAATCAAAAAGGCTTTAATCATCTTATCAAATCTTTCTCACTTATATTGAAAGATTTTCCAAACTCTAATTTAGTCATAATTGGTAAAGGTGAAAAAGAAGATTTACTGAAAAAATTAATCCGTGAACTTGGAATAGAGTCACATGTGACATTATTAGGTGGTAAAGATAATCCTTATAAATACATGAAAGAAGCAGATTTATACGTTTTATCCTCTGTTTCAGAAGGATTCCCAAATGCGATGGTTGAAGCTATGGCAGTTGGGTTACCAATATTAGCTGTGGATTGTAAGTCAGGCCCAAGAGAAATTTTATCGATTTCTGGTTTACATGAAAATAACCCCAAAAATGAAAATAGTATCGAAAAATGTGATTATGGTTTAATTGCTCCAGAAGTTAGTGGGAATTTGAATTATAGTGCTGACGTAATCGGAGATTCAGAGAGAATATTAGCTGAAGGTATGAAATTATTCTTGGGAAATGCCAGTTTAAGAGAATATTATTCCAGTAAGTCAATAGAAAGAGCCAAAGAATTCACATATGAAAAATTCGAAAATAAACTCACTGAAATTCTAAATAATAATTAAATAAATCGATTTAAATATAGGTGATGTAATGAAAAATAATAATTTAACAACAAATACTGGGCAAGCAGTAAAGTGGTCTACTATAACAGAATTCGGAGCAAAAATAATAATTCCAATAACTAATATGATTTTAGCTCGTTTACTAGCTCCTGAAGCTTTCGGGGTTTTAGCAACTGTAATTTTAGTAACGAGTTTTGCAGATATGTTATCGGATTCAGGTTTCCAAAAATATTTAATACAGAAAGAATTTAGGAATATAGAAGAAAGAATTCAGAGCACAAACGTTGCTTTTTGGACTAATTTCATAATTTCTATATTTCTGTGGTTAGGAATAGTATTCTTTAAAGATCAAATTGCAATAATGGTAGGAAATAGTGAATTGGGTTGGGTTATAGCAATAGCAAGCATTTCGATTCCATTAACTTCTTTGTCCAGTATTCAAATGGCGGTTTACAGAAGAGATTTAAATTATAAGCCGTTATTTTATGTCCGGATAATAGGGGTGCTAATTCCATTTTTTGTAACTATACCGCTTGCGTTATTAGAGTTTAGTTATTGGTCGCTTATTGTTGGCATGATTATTGGGAACTTGTTTAATGCTATTTTACTAACTTATAAATCTGATTGGAAACCTCAAATTTATTATAGTTTTGGTTTGTTAAAGAATATGTTCTCCTTTAGTATGTGGTCATTATTGGAATCCTTTTCTATTTGGTTAACCACGTATATTGGAGTTTTTATAGTAGCTAATACATTAAACAGTTATTATTTAGGATTATATCAGACTACTATAACAACTATTAGTGGTATTTTGGCTATTATAACTACTGCCACTACTTCAGTGTTATTTTCATCACTATCACGGTTACAAAATGATGACAAAGAGTTCTATGAAGTTTTTATGAAATTTATGCGTCTTATATCGATGGTCATGTTACCTATGGGGGTAGGTATATATGTGTATAGAAATTTAATCACTGAATTGTTACTTGGTAGTCAGTGGGTAGAAGCAAGTCTCTTTGTGGGACTGTGGGGGTTAACAAGTGCAATCACCATAGTTTTTGGACAGTTCTTTAGTGAGATTTATCGAGCCAAAGGTAAACCGAAATTGTCGGTGCTTGTACAATTATTACATTTAGTATTTTTAATACCTACTTTAATGATAACTGTTAACTATAGTTTTGAAGCTTTAGTTTATGGAAGATCTATAATAAAATTACAATTAATTGCTGCTAATTTAATTATAATGCATGTAGTTTTTAAATTTTCTTCACTAATTTTTATCAAAAATACCCTTCCAGCAATTTATTCCTCTTTTATAATGTTTGGAATAGCTAAATTATTAATGATGGTGAATAGCAGTTACTGGTGGGAAATTAGTTCAATAATTCTTTGCATAGGTACATATATAGCACTTATTATACAATACGATCAACCTCGGAAAGAAATTATAGCCATATTTAAAGTTGTCAACAATAAATACTTAAACAAAGTTGTACATATTTTAGAAGGTAAGAAACTTTTCAAATTACTATAAAACTATAGATAGAAGAATACAACAAAAGGTGGGGTTAGGGTGTTTAAAATAGCAGTGGCAGGAACAGGATACGTGGGTCTAGTAGCAGGGGTATGTTTTGCTGAAAGAGGACATCAAGTAGTCTGTGTTGATATAGATGAAGCAAAAGTGAACTTGATGAGATCAGGCACATCACCGATATATGAGGCTGGACTAGAAGAACTTATGATGAAAAATTATGAGGCAGGTAGAATAGAGTACACAACTGATTATAAATCAGCTTATAAAGATGCAGATGCAGTATTTATCGGTGTAGGTACTCCGGAAAATGAAGATGGCTCTGCAAATCTCTCATATATAGCAACGGTCGCTCGTCAAATTGCTGAGACTATTGAAAAAGATTGTTTAGTTACAGTAAAATCTACTGTGCCAGTCGGAACGAATGATAAAGTAGAGCAATTTATTCACGATTTCTTGATTAATGATGTAAGAGTAGAAGTAGCTTCAAACCCTGAATTTTTAGCACAAGGATCTGCTGTGCATGATACGTTGAATGCAAAACGAATTATTATAGGTACAGAAAGTGAATGGGCAGAGAATCTTTTGCAAAAAATTTATGAGCCATTTAACTTACCAGTTGTCTCAGTAAATAGAAAGTCGGCAGAAATGATTAAATATGCTTCTAATGATTTTCTAGCATTGAAAATTTCTTACATGAATGATATTGCGAACCTTTGTGAATTGGTTGGGGCAGATGTTGAAGATGTTGCTAAAGGTATGAGTTTTGATAATCGTATTGGCGGTGAATTTTTAAATGCTGGCATTGGTTATGGTGGATCTTGTTTCCCTAAAGATACTAAGGCACTTGAGTATTTAGCTACACAAAATGGTTATGATTTGAAGACTGTAAAAGCTGCCATTGATGTTAATAAAGCACAAAAAACATTAATGTATAAAAAAGCAAGTAAACGACTAATTACATTTAATGGACTAAAAGTAGCTGTACTTGGGTTGACTTTTAAGCCAGGAACCGATGATTTAAGAGAAGCCCCCTCATTAGAAAATGTACCTTTATTATTAAAACAAGGTGCGGATATATTTGCATATGATCCAATAGGGACTCAGAATTTTGCTAAAGTCTTTCCAGAAGGCAAAATTGGCAATGGAAGTATAAAGTATGTTTCAAACCCAGAAGAAGCTTTAGAGGGTGCGAATGTATGTTTCATTTTTACTGAATGGAACGAAATCAAAGCGATAGCGGTACAATCATACAAAAAAATAATGAGAACACCTCTGGTTTATGATGGTCGTAATCTTAATGATGTCGAAGAGATGCAACAAGCTGGTGTAGAGTATTATTCAGTCGGCAGAGCCTCTGCAAATAAAGATGCGCTTAAGGAGTTGAAAAAGCTTGAATTACAAGCCGTTAAACTCTAAGAAAAGTTACTTGATAACCGGTGCCGCTGGCTTTATTGGTTATTATCTTTCCAAACAGTTATTAGACTCTGGTTGTAAAGTAATGGGAATCGATAATCTTAACGACTACTACGATGTCAAATTAAAATATGATCGTTTAAGTCAATTAGAGTCTTATGAAAAATTCACTTTTATTAAAGGGGATATTGCTGAAAAAGAATTAATAATGAGACTTTTTGAAGAATATAAACCGAATATTGTTGTAAATTTAGCAGCTCAGGCTGGTGTAAGATATTCGATTGAAAACCCAGATGTCTATATTCAAAGCAATATTATTGGTTTCTATAATGTTATAGAAGCTTGCCGTCATTACCCGGTAGATCATTTGTTGTACGCTTCATCTAGTTCAGTATATGGAGCAAACAAGAAAGTTCCTTTTGAAGAAACAGATTTTGTAGATCACCCAGTATCATTGTACGCCTCTACAAAAAAATCGAATGAATTAATGGCTCAAACATATAGCCATCTATATAATATTCCTGCAACGGGACTTCGATTCTTTACCGTTTATGGGCCACTGGGACGACCTGATATGGCTTATTTTGGATTTACAGACAAACTATTTGCAGATGAAGAGATAAAGATTTTTAATAATGGGGATTTTGAAAACGATTTGTACCGCGACTTTACTTATGTAGATGACATTGTGGAAGGTATTCAGCGTCTTTTAATTAATCCGCCGAGTAGTAAAGCTGGTGAAGTTCCGCATAAAATTTTTAATATAGGTAATAGTAGCCCAGAAAAGCTAATGGTATTTATTAAAACACTTGAAAAGTGTTTAAGCAATAGTTTAGACAGAAAAATTGAGTTTAAAAAGAAATTTGAACCAATTAAGCCTGGGGATGTTTCTGCTACTTATGCTTCCACTAAATTATTGGAAGAAGCTATTGGATTTAAGCCGAAAACATCTATAGAAGAAGGACTGCAGAGGTTCACAAACTGGTATTGTGAATATTATGGGAAAATATAAAAAAATCACAAAAATCTTATTTTATACTACTTTAATTATCCAATTAGTTTTAAATATGAATTATTAATTATTAATGAAATTAATTGAAGTGTTTCATATTAAAAAGTCAATTCAGTTTCTTTGAATTATTTCGGAATAAAGAAATTTTATATCATCACTGTACATATGTAACACACCTTATAAGGGGGATGGGGTTTTAAAAAATGGTATTAGAAAAAATTTATTTACAAAAAAGGCTGTGAATTGATGAAATCTAAAGGACGATTAGAAGAACTAGATGCTCTAAGAGGATTAGCAGCCTTGGCAGTAGTATTTTTTCATTATACTACTAGATATGAAGAACTTTTTGGACATGAAAAAAGCTCTTATATTAGTTTTAAATATGGAAGCTTAGGTGTAGATTTGTTTTTTATGATTAGTGGTTTTGTAATCTTTATGACGATGCTACGAACTAAAAGTATTAAAGAATTTGCACAAAAAAGAGCCTTAAGACTGTATCCTGCCTATTTAATAGCAGTTATATTAACGTTTATACTCGTTAAGTTATATGGATTAGAAGGTAGAGAGGTTTCTGTATTCGAGGGCATTTTTAATCTTACAATGTTACAAGGCTTCATTCCAGGAATAAAACATGTCGATGGTGCATATTGGAGCCTGACAATTGAAATTACTTTTTATATATTAATAGGTTGCATAATATTTTTTGGTCTTAAGAAGAAAATATTCGCAGTTTTATCAACCTGGTTAATAGTATCATTTCTAATTCAAGAATTTTATATATTAACAAATGGACAAATTATATTTAAATTCTTATTAATATATTTAATATCATCATACAGTCACCTTTTTATTGCTGGAGTCATGTTTTATTTAATTAGAGAAAAAGCAGAAATTAAATATTACTTAATTTTGATAGGGTGTTTAATAAATCAATATGCATTTAATGACCTTATACCTAGCCTTGTAACTACATCTTTCTTTTTCATCTTTTTCTTAATGATAAATGATAAATTGAATATACTAAAAATCAAACCTCTAGGATTTCTAGGTGCTATCTCATATAGTTTATATTTAATTCATCAAAATTTGGGTTACATAGCAATTAATATAATGGAGAGAAATGGTTTGGTCAGTGAAATTTATTTATTAATTCCAGTGGGTATATCTATTATTATTGCGACATTCTTAACATTCTATATTGAGAGACCTATTATTAAATACTATAGTATAAAAATGAAGAGAAATGTGAAAATAAAAGAAGTGATTTCTAATATTTAGATTTTTCGTTTTATAATAATTTATAAATTAGGTTGTTTTATCAGTGAAGAATCAAAAAGTGTTCCAAAATAAAAGAGAAACATAGAAAACTTAAGTAGGTGCAAAAATGAGAGTAAAAAAAGCAATTATCCCTGCAGCTGGTCTAGGAACACGATTCCTTCCTGCAACTAAAGCTATGCCTAAAGAAATGTTACCAATCGTTGATAAACCAACAATTCAATACATAATTGAAGAAGCCATTGCTTCTGGTATTGAGGATATCATTATCGTTACAGGTAAAGGCAAGCGTGCAATTGAAGATCATTTTGATCATGCATTCGAACTTGAAGACACATTGATGAAAAAAGGTAAGATGGATATGTTGGATTCTGTATTAGAAACGTCTAAAGTAGAAATTCACTTTATTCGTCAAAAACAGCCTCTTGGTTTAGGTCATGCGATTTGGTCAGCTCGTAAGTTTATTGGTGACGAACCATTTGCTGTTTTGCTAGGTGATGATATTGTTGAAAATGATGAGCCATGTTTAGCTCAATTGATGAATCAACATGAAGTAACAGGCAAGAGTGTGATTGGTGTTCAACAAGTGGCTGAAAAAGACACTGACCGTTATGGTATTATTGATCCTGTTTCAATAGACGGCAAATTGATTCAAGTTAACAAGTTTGTTGAGAAACCAACAGCCGGAACAGCCCCATCAAATTATGCAATCATGGGTCGCTATATATTAACCCCGGAAATCTTTGAATACTTAGGTCAACACCAACTAGGAGCAGGTGGAGAAATCCAGTTGACGGATGCAATTCAGAAGTTAAACGAAGTTCAGTCAGTTTATGCTTATGACTTTGATGGGCAACGTTTTGATGTCGGAGAGAAGTTCGGTTTTATCGAGACGACGATTGAGTTTGCTCTAAAACGTCCAGAATTGCGTGAGCAGTTATTGGAGTTGTTTGAGAAAAAGCTTCAAGAGTCTACAGTTAAGTAAATAATATGAAAAATGCCTTTCCAACTTTTTGTCGGAAAGGCATTTTCTTTTGTAATAAACATCATGTTTTTTTAAGACTATTATGTTTATTTACACTGCCTGCTGCTACACTGAAGGGGAGATTTTCTGAGTAGGAAAGCTAGGATGATCCACATTAACAACGAAATGATTTCGAATTTATAAATCAGGTGTCCTTCGAACACTTGCAAAAATAGGATAGCGGTAAAATAGCCTATCAGGATTCTGTACTCAGTATCCATAATATTCGCTTTTCCGGTGGCCCATGCTATTGAAAGAAGCAATGCTGCTACTAAAATGAGTCCAATAAAACCAGCCTGATAAAAAACTTGTACATACAGATTGTGCAAATAGCCACCAAGATCTTGGAATTCATTATTGATGCCTAAACCTGTCCAAAATGCGTTATTCTGTAAAACAGCTTCTACTGCTTCATTCCAGATTCGATCTCGCCCTGAAAAGAAGTTTTTCCCCGTCACCTGAATGCTGAGGTCATTTAAATTTTCACCAATAGATGTATGTTTCAAATAGACATAAATACCAGTGACAACCGGACTTAAGAAGATTAACGCGGCCATTAGTTGGAACGTAAAACGAGATATATATTTGATTGTAAAGAAAACAATGATGACGATAATAAATGCCATCATGGCAGTTCGAGATGTAGCTGTGAACAATGTGACGACCAACAAAACGGTCGTATATAAATTCATCACTTTCAGGATGATATTCTTTTCATGGAGATTGATCAAGTAGAAGAACAATAGCAAAAAAGCGATGATACCGTTTGAATTTGCGGCAATCAATTTATTGATAGACAACAGGGTTGGTAAAAAGAAAATATTGGCGTAGATAAAAGTAAAGACAATCCACATCCGTTTATCTACGATTCTGTTTTTGAAAGATATTATAGCTATAAAAAGTGCAACAATTAAAAGGAAATAGGCTATGTATTCAAGTTTTAATGGTTCGCCACGGTTGATATTTAAGACATAATAAGTGGTGAAAAGGAGCAGTGGGACAATTACAATCCAGTTGATCTTGTAGCTAATTAGCTTTCGGTCTATCAGCATATGGTAAAGCAAGACAATGGATAAAATAATGATTGGGAAGATCAATGATTGCTTACTCATGAAATGGTGTACTGCAAATTGCATTCCCATAAAAAGTAATACAGTAAATATACTAGCCGTTGCAATAACTTGTGCAGCAGTCTTAATTTTTGTCGATTCCAATTTTTTCATCTCAACCTCAATTTTGCAATCAGCAATCCGTTTTCGATTTGAAAGCGGGAATCCTGAATCACATATCTGCTAGTATGTAATAATCTCTCTTATAGCAGAAAGGCCAGATGAAAGTTCTTATATCAGGGGATCCTCATATCATCTATGTACTAGTTTTTTCTTTATATTACAAAAATGCCGCTCCGATTATTATCGGAGCGGCATTTTTGTTTAGAGAATTTTATTGTATCAACTCTCAGCCTTAATTTCCTGCTGCCCATAAGACTTAAACTTCTGAGCCATAAACTCCATTTCTACTTTATCTAATATGACCGGTGTGCCAAGTGACTTCGCTCGGTAATATATCTCGCAGCAATGCTCAATTTCTTCAGCTACGGTAAAAGCATTGACCAGTGAATCTGATCCCGCAAGCAAGCCGTGATTCGCAAGCAATACTGCTCTTCGGTCTTTCATAGCTTTAAATGCATTTTCAGCCAACTCTTTTGTGCCAAAACTCGCATAGTCGGCGCAACGAACGTTTTCACCTGCGTGGGCAACGAGGTAGGAAACGGCGGGCAAATCCCAACGCAGCGATGCTAAAGTTTTCGCGAACGAGCTATGTGTATGGACGACAGCGTTAATGTCTTCACGTTTTTGATAAAAGATGGCGTGCATTGACCATTCGCTTGAAGGTTTGCATGTGCCGTCAATGATGTTGCCGTTGAGGTCAGTGATAACGATGTCTTCTGGGTTTAGTTGGTTATATGGGATGCCGCTCGGGCTAATAGCCATATAGCCGGTTTTTCTGTCAAAGACACTGATGTTGCCACCGGTGCCTTTAGTTAAGCCGCTTGATAGTAGTTTGTTTAAATAGACGATGATGTCGTTTCGTTCTTTTTCGAGTAACATCGGTTCACCCCTAATCTGCTAAATATATGGTTGTGCCGCTTTCTTGAAATCTCTCGATGCAAGTAGTTTCGGCACTTGTCGGGTTTTCGGGTTTGTCGGTAATAATGGTTTGGATAGAGTTTGACGGGCATACTTGGAAAAAGGCGACGGTGTCGAGTTTTGTATGGTCTGCTAAGACGATGACTTGATTTGATTTTCGGATCATCGCTTGTTTGGCTTCGCCTTCATCGATCGTGGCATCGGTCAGCCCTTCTTCAAAGCTAATGGCTTTACTGGAGATAAAGCATTTGTCGATATTAATCGACTGCAAGTATTGCGATAGCGACCCACCAATTGTCGATAGCGATTTGCCTCGAACGTAACCGCCAAGCAAAATCACGGTAATGCCTTTTTCGCTGGCGAGTTCGACCGCAATAGAGATATTATTCGTGACGACTGTAAGTGATTCAAAACCTTTGAGTCGTTTGCTGACTTCAAGGGCAGACGTGCTAGCGTCAAATGCAATGACGTCACCGTTTTCAATGAGTGACACGGCGACAGATGCGATTTGTCGCTTTTCGGTTAAATTGGTGGATAACCGCTCGTCCACTGTCCCTTCGTATACTTTCTTGGTACTCAGTTTCGCACCACCAAGTACGCGTATCAGTTCGCCTTCTTTTTCAAGCTTTTCTAAATCACGGCGAATGGTCATTTCAGATACGTTGAATTTTTGACTAAGATACGACACTTCTGCGTAATCTTTTTTTTCAAGAACGGTTAGGATATTTTTTTGGCGTTCTAGTGGGACTGACATAGGCGAAACCTCTCTTTTAGGCGAACAGTTTTTTGAAATTCTCTTCAAAAGGAGCGTGGACAATTCCTTTTTCAGTGACGATGGCAGTGATTAAGTTAGCAGGTGTCACGTCAAACGCCGGGTTATAGGCTTGAACGTCTTTCGGCGCTGTCCATTTTCCTAAACTATTAATAATTTCTTCGATATGGCGTTCTTCAATGGGAATCGCCGAACCGTCTGGCGTGTCCATATCAATAGTTGGTGTTGGTGCTGCGATATAAAACGGCACGTTATAATGTTTCGCGAGTATCGCGACACCAAGTGTGCCGATTTTATTGGCGGTGTCGCCATTCGCTGCGACTCGGTCACAGCCGACAATGGCCGCTTGAATCTTGCCTTGCGACATGACCATCGCAGCCATACTATCGGTAATAACCGTGACATCAATGCCCGCTCGGTGCAATTCAAGTGCCGTAAGAGTCGATCCTTGCAAGCGAGGGCGCGTTTCATCTGCGAATACTTTTAAGTCCCAGCCTTTTTCTTTTGCTAAGTAAAACGGGGAAGTGGCAGTACCGTATTTTGATGTCGCAAGTGCGCCTGCGTTGCAATGGGTTAATACGCCATTGCCATCTTCTAATAGCGTAAGTAAATGTTCGCCGATTTGACGGTTAATTTCTTCGTCTTCTCGGTGAATTTTTTTTGCTTCTTCGAGTAAGATTTCTTTAATCGTTTCGATGTTATCGCTATCTAGACTTAGAGCGCACGTCATCATGCGGTCAATGGCCCAAAACAAGTTAACGGCTGTCGGTCTAGACGTTGCTAAATAGTCACGGCTTTTTTGAAGCTGTTGTTTGAGTTCTTCAGGCGTGCCTTCAAAATCACGAATGCTGAGATATATGCCATATGCAGCTGTAACCCCAATTGCCGGTGCGCCTCGAACTTTCATTGTGACAATGGCATCCCACACGCTTTCAATTGTGGTGTAGCGATCATAGGCTATTTCATTTGGTAAAATGGTTTGGTCTAACAAGACCAGTTCATCATCTTTCCATTCGATTGAGACTAACGCTTCAGTCATGAAAAATCCTCCTTTAAGTCGTGCAACACTCGGACAAAATCTTCACCCGTTTGCAAGGTGTCGCGTTCTAGTATGAAACGGTTGGCGATCTGAATGCATAGTTTTTCAGCTTGTACGTGTTTTGTGTGTTCAAGTTCTGTAATGTCTTTTACTTGAGCGAGTCCAACAATGCGACGGTTCATTTCTAAACCGGCCATACCTGCGGAATCACTCAAGATATCTTGTAAGTAAAAGTCCATAAAGGCATCAGATTTCACAGCGAACAATTCGAGTGCTTCGCGTTTCCAAACCTCTTTGAATTTCGCTCCGAACAAGTCGATCGTGTCGCGAATGGTGTCTTCGATCCACCGGGTAAATTCATCTTGTTGTTGCGCTTGGCCGTTGACCCACGAAAAGCTTAAGTTGGCGATTACGTTGCCAACGTCGTATCCAATCGGACCGTAAAAAGCGAACTCAGGGTCGATGACTTTTGTTTCGTTTTCGGTAATGAAAATCGATCCGGTATGCAAGTCGCCGTGAAGTAAACTTTGTGCTTTTGTTAGGAATAAATATTTTAATTTGGCCACTTCGAGGTGGAGTGGTTTATTGTCATAAAGCTGCTCTTGGACAAATTGGGCGTTTTCGCTTTGTACGATATTGCGGTTATTTTGATTAAAATAAGGTTCTGTAAAAACGAGGTCTTCCGAGATTTCGCATAGTTCGGGATTGATAAAGTTTTTGACAGTAGCTTTTTTCACTTTATGTTCCATGACGACGTCTGTTGAAGGCAGTAAGTTTTCCGCCATATAGGTTGAGATGTGTTCAGCGAAGTGGGGGAAAATGCGATGCTCCATTAGCGCGGCACGCATAATGGTAAAGTCGCCTAAATCTTCCATCGCGCAACAACTCATGACTTCGTCAAACAAGTAAATTTCCGGTACAAGTTCAGGTGTTCTCTCAGCTGCAAGTTGCAAGGCTCTCGTTTCAATTCGAATGCGATCGGTAGACAGTTTAAAGTCTTCTGAAATACGCGCTGTGTGACCAGCCTGTTTAATAATAACAGATTTACCGCTATCCATATCTTTCACGCGAAAGACGTAGTTTAAATTGCCATCGCCAATTTCTGTAGCTTCTAACTGGGTGGCATCTCGCATAAAGGAAATGTTTTCTTTAACGTACGATTTGATTTCTTCTGTATCCATTAAAAAGTAAGTTGAAAACAATGTCATCTGATTCCCCTCCGATTAATTTTTACGGCGTGTGTAGTAAGTGGAAGCAAGTGCGAGTGCCAGTACCGCGCCTTTAATGATGTTAAGCGAGTAATAAGGCACTGACATCATCACCAGGCCGTTTTCCAATACTCCGATTAACGTAGCTCCAACGAGTGTGCCAATAGCATTGGGTTTGCCTTGACCGGCAAAAGAAGAACCGATAAATGCGGCCGCAACTGCAGGCATTAAGTAACCACCACCAGCATTAATCTGCGCGGAACCAATTTGAGAAGCGAGTACGACACCGCCAAGTGCTGCTAACAACGCGGAAATGATGTAAGCGAGTGTCCGGTAGCGGTTGACGGGAATTCCGGACAAGCGAGAAGCTTCAATATTGCCGCCTATCATATACAAATAACGGCCATGTTTTGTGTGTTTTAAGAAAAAGTAAACAGAAGCAACAACGATCAACATCAAAATAATGATGTAAGGCGTTTGACTAAGAAGCGAAAACACTGCAGGAATCGTTCCCGTCGTAGGTGTTCCGTCTAGTCTCGGCATCCCAACACTGATCGAGCCACCACCCGTATACGTCATTGCGACGCCTTCAATAATAAACATCGTGGCGAGTGTGGCGAAAAGATCCGGAATTTTAATTTTCACGATTAAAAAGGCATTAAATAAGGCAACACCAAGGGCTAACAGTAAAGCGAGCGCAATCGAGACACCGGTCGGCAAGCTATACCAAACGAAAAAAGAAACGACTAGTGAGTTTGCTAGTGTGGCAGTGGATCCAATCGATAAGTCAAAGCCGTTAACGGTTAGGGATACTGTCAAGCCAATGGCGATGATGGTCACGATGGAAATGCTTCGCATAATGTTAATGATGTTCGAGCTGGTCATAAACTGGGGGACAGCGAGTGCAAAAAACACAATAAGGGCAATAATTGCGATCACAGTTCCCCAATTGTTGATAAACGTTAATGGCTTTTGCCAAGGCGATTCTTTTTTTAAGGGACTGTCCATTTTCATCGCGCGTTCTTCCATGGTTATCGACCTCCTGTTGAGTAAAACAAGATTTCTTCTTCATTTGTATTTTGGGTTTTGAGTTCTTTGACGATTTTGCCGTCGTACATAACGTATATGCGGTCAGTAATGTTTAAGATTTCGTTTAGTTCGCTGCTGGCGTAAATGATGCCTTTGCCTTCTTCTGCAAGAGAGGTGATTAAGTCGAAAATATCGCCTTTTGCCCCCACATCGACGCCTTTTGTTGGTTCGTCGAAAATCAAAATTTCCGCATCGGTAAGCAGCCATTTGCCAACAGCGACTTTTTGCTGATTGCCCCCACTTAACAACGCAACTTTCTGGTTTTCAGAAGGGGTTTTAATGCCAAGAGAAGCGATAATCTTGCGTGCGCGCTCGCGTTCTCGTTCTGGTTTTAAGACAGAAAAGGGCAGTGTGAACTTTCTCAAGCTCGCCGCTGTTAAGTTGGCGTAAACCGGTTCATCTACAAGCACGCCTTCTTTTCTCCGTTCTTCGGGCACTAAAGCAAAGCCGTTTTTCACGGCATGCGTGGGTGACTGGTTACGAACCTGTTTATCTTTTAAATAAATAGTTCCGCTTTGGAGAGGATTCTCACCGAAAATTGCTTTGCACAATTCGGTTTTCCCTGCTCCGACAAGTCCTGCAATGCCAACAATGTCATGTTCGCGTACTTCTAAGGAAACATTTTTTAAAAACTGAGCTTCGTCAGTTAAGTTATCGATTTTAAGATACGTATTACCAATAGGTACTTGGTGCTTTTGGTGTTCTTCGTTAAAGCTTTTGCCAAGCATCAGTTCAATGACTTTTTTCTGCGTTAAGTCTGAAACTGTTTCGGTAGTGATCATTTTTCCATCTTTCATAATAGAGATGGTCTCGCAAATTTCAAATAGCTCGGGCAAGCGGTGAGAGATAAAGATAATGCCTAATCCTTGATTGACACTCAACTCGCGAACGATTCGGAACAACTCAGCGGTTTCACGGTTGCTGAGAGGAGCGGTTGGTTCGTCGAGAATAAGAAACTTGCGTTCGTGAACAATGGCTCTAGCAATCAACACCAATTGTTTTTCAGCAAGTGACAGTTGGTTGACTCGTTTTCTCGTGTCGATATTAACGTTGAGTCGTGCGAGTGTTTCACCTGCTTTTTTATGGAGGTTTTTCCAGGACACTAACGCTTTTCCTGACATTTCATTGACCATTTCATCAAGCATGATGTTTTCTGCCACATCTAAATAAGGAATCAACGCCGTATCGACTTCTTGGTAGACAATGTCGATGCCGTATTTTTTAGCGTCTCGTGGTGACTGAATGTCGAGTAGTTGGCCGTCTAGAAAAACTTGACCGGTGTAATGCGTATATGCACCGGATAACACTTTCATCAATGTCGATTTGCCAGCGCCATTGGCTCCGATTAATGCGCGGATTTCGCCAGACTTCATCGAAAAATCAACATGTTGCAGCGCTTTAACGCCAGGAAATTCAATTGAGATGTCTTGCATATCTAAAGTCGTCATCATATCCCTCCAATCAAAAAGAGAGGGGGAGAGCCCTCTCTTTATGGATTACTTTTTAAACTCAGTTCGCAATTCATCCATCCAAGGCTCGTTGTGCTCATCTGAAACGCCCCAGCCTTCAACGATTTCATCTAAGTTGAACATCGTTGTATCGTCTTGTAGATCAGATTGTTTGATCAAGCGCGCTTCGAGGTTATAGCTTTCAGGTGTTTCGTCACCCGCTAGTTTTTTCGCAAGCAAACGCATATTCATTTGACCGATTAAGAATGGATCCACAGCAGCTGTTGCGATCCAGTTGCTGTTTTCTTCACGCATTAAGTTAATGTCTTGGTTTGACACGTCAATTGAAATCAGTTTGATGTCGTCTCGATTATTGTCTTTCATCGCTTTGTAAGCGCCTTTCGCCATTTCATCCCATGATCCCCAAACCGCATCTACTGTTCCTTCTGGGTACTTCGCTAAAATCGCGTTCATTTTACTCGAGATATCGCCTTGAACGTCTTGCATGTTTGTCGGTCCAACTGTTTCAAGTGTTTCAATTTTTCCTGCGTCTTCATATTGTTTGTAAATTTCTTGGCGGCGGTCTAACGGGGGAACCCCAGGACCGAACCACAATTTGATGACGCGTTGTTTGTCACCAAGTGCTGCAATTTCCCCAAGAGATAACTCAGCTAATTTGTGGTCGTCTTGAAAAGTTGATGTGACGCCTTCTAGTGTTTTCCCATCTTTTTCAGCAACGGTATCAAACGTTACGACTTTCATGCCTTTATCTAAAGCGGGTTGGATCATGTCATACGAATAATCAGCTTTCCCGTGAGAAATGATCAAGCCATCGTAATCTTGTTGAATCGCTTGAGCCACTAACTCTTGGAATTTTGCATCGTTGTTTTCAGAAATCATGGTATCGACTTCAAAACCAAAGCTTTCACCTTCTTGGCGGGCCCCATCTAAAAATTGTTTGGTGTGATCGTCCGAAGGCAAGTTTCGAATAATAGCAATTTTGATACCGCCTTGAACTCCTTCAGGAACATTCTCTAACTTTGTAGCCGTAGCTGTATTCGTATCTTCAGAGTTACAAGCACTTAACACCAACACCAGTGACAAAAGCAAAAAGATCAGTTTCTTCACGTAAATCCCCCTCTTTTTGTAATTTTTGAACACTTAATGTTCAAAATAAACATCTTATGTTTGATTATAAACATTATGAAAGCGTTGTCAATAAGTTATCTGAATATTTATTTTTTTATTAAATTAGAGAATACTTAGCTGTAACAGAGCAAAAAAAGAAGGATTGAAGTATGCATTAGTGACTGGTTTAAAGCATCTTCCAATAAGCGAAACGATTTATTTGATCTTAAGTCGCGTACCTGGAAAGGAACAATTTTACATACTCACTACAGTTCCATGGCAAAGAAACGCCATTCTTGTGAACAAAAGGTACCAAGGCATGGAGTTTTGCTGTTTATGCAAGAAGTGGAGTAGTTATAAATGGTGTGGTCCCCTAAAAGTAGGGGATATTTTATATCTAGATGGTTGCTTCAACAATTTAAAAGTTAAAGAAATGATAAAATATAAATATCTGAATTTTCTGTATTTTTTAAAACTGTCATGATAAAATTTATTAAAGGTTGCTGATATTGAAGAAGAAAACTTAAAAAATCTGCACATAACTAAGAAAGAAAGTTTTGACGGATGATTAGCTCGTGAAGATGCACTTAGCGAATTATAAAGTCACTAAATTTAGTGAAAGGTAAGAGGAAATATCATTATATTCTTTCGCTGTACCTTGAAGAAAAATACTTGCAAATTTTAAAGGTAAAATTTTTGTTTACAGTCTAAGTGATAAGGAGGCGTAAAAGGATAGCTATAGGGTACCGCATATGCACTTGAAAAAGAATAACGGGACCGTTCGTATCGAAAATCGTGGATTAACCGTTTCAGCGAGTAATTTGCAGAGAGCCATTTCTTACATGTCACCCGAACGTTGAAACAATGAAAGTTCGCTTGCAGAATATTCTAATGGAAAAGAGGGAGCAGCATGGACAACTGGTTTACCGATTTATACGGTAAGGATGCTTTTAAGAAAATGTTGGAAGAGTTCACAGAAAAGGAACTGTGGGATATTAATATTGATGGAAAAGAGTTAAGAGTACGGATTAGTCAGCAAGAAGGAACACTGAGATGCGACATTTACGACCAAGTTACAGGGGAAGTAAGCGACCGTATCATACCCGTCGGCGGGTTCTCGCTAGAACAGCGAGAAAAAATTTGTCAGCAAGCTATGGAAGCGGCAGAAGCTGGTTTACCCATAATGTGGAAAGAAATCATCTCGCCGATGATTCAGGGATACTGGGATGATGAGGGATGGGACGTCATTAAGGTACATGACATAGACCGTAGCAAGATCGACCCGAACTATCGCAACTATCTTAAGGAAGAGAATTAAAAATTTGCCACCCTGGGAAAGAAGATATTCTATAGAATTCTGAAATTCTTTAGAGGTTGGCTGAAAATATGACATTGAGTAATTTCGTCCAAAGGAGTGATACTTTAAATGATTCTTAATGAATATGTTATTGAAAAACAACTCGTAAATAAGTTTATTGAACATACTTTTGATTATCCTCTTCTTATAAATGGAAAGGCTAGAAAGATTTTTATTTGGGGTCACGAAATCTTATTGCCAGATGGGAAGGGAAGCTCCAAGTCCGGAATTCTCGACTTGATCGGAACAGATGAGTTGGGAGAGGTTTGGTTGATAGAAGCCAAATTGAGCAGCAATACCGAATGGCATTCGAATATTTGGCAAAACCAACTCGGTTTGTACGCGATCTCTTTAAAGAAGAGATCGGAACAAGAAATTGTACTAGGTTCTAGGAGATATATTAAAAAGAGAAGTACCGGAACTGTTTTTCCGCCTTATATTATAAGTGAAACGAGTAGTTTATCAGATGCCTTTTGTCAGTGGGCCTCACATTTAAATTATGAGGGTAAGAAAGGGCTTGAACTTTATGACATAACAATGGATAAAATAAGAAATGGAAGTTTTATTCAGTGTGTATTGTCAAATGAGCCAGGTCATGAAATATGGAAGAATCGACCGAAAGATATTACCAATGCAATGTCTTATATTACTTTTAACAAAGATGAAACAGATGTCTTGTTAGAGCAGAACAGAGTAGCAATAGCCTCTACAGGAACTGGGCATTGGAGCCATGAGACATGGGAAACGTTTATGAAAAAAAAGAATGAAATAAAACCAACTACTGATAAAATTCCGTTGCTCCTTGCTGACAGTGTGGTTCCGATATATGAGAAAATCATAGATTTTTTTACAGAGCTTGGTTGGTCTGGTGAATTTCATACAAACAAAAAAGCTTTTCGTTTTGATTTGCAAACAATTTATAATATTCCTCTGCGAATCCATATTGGATGGATTGATGCAGACGGACAGCAAGACATAAAATATAGAACACCTTACCAATTTGGATTAAAGTTTAATATCGATTTCCGCCATTTTAAAAAGGATACAGATATAGAAGTATGGGAAGTGGGTTATGTGCTCGCAAAAGAACTTGCAGAGAAAGCACGTTACAATATTAGAGGAGGGGAATTTTCGATTACAGATAATTATTGGACTGCGGAAAAAGTAAAAGATTTTAAATGGGATGGTGAAATGTACAGGTTTATTACAAAAAGTAATAAGGATTACATTGGTTTGGAAGAAGAATATATGGATTTGAAAGAAGTATTTCAGTTTTTAAATAGAGTCATTAAAACTTAAACAAAGCTGAACTCATCTCTAGAATTATGAGGAAAATCGCGCCATTGTGTCAAAGACAATTCCGTCTATACACAACAATTACATACCAAAAAAGCCGCATCGAGGAACCCCAACGGTTTCGAGTTGCGGCTTTGGCATGTTTATGGGAAGTGCTAAATATTCATAACTGTTTCACACACATGGACTATTTGGGAACTGTTAGGAAATCTGGTCTTCTGAACAACACCCCGCTTTTTACATTACGGGTGGCTCCATATACTCGACATGCGAGTCTTCTTTCGCATTCTGTGCATACGTCAGGCTATGTGTCACTTTGAGATTCATCTCTTATTGCTTTTCAAGTTTCAATTCTGTAATGTGAAGGATGGTGATAATATTGAAAAAAATGTTAATTGTTCTAGTGGTAGTGATAATCTGTGCCGCTGTTTATATGTTAAAGGATACTAGTAAAAATGATCAGCATTCTGCTTTACTGGATGAAGATTCCTTTGTTTTGATTGCTCATCGGGGGGCAAGCGCAATTGCGCCTGAGCATACTTTGGCATCTTATCAAATGGCGATGGATATGGATGCAGATTTTATTGAAATTGATTTACAGATGACAAAAGATGGTGTTCTAGTTGCGTTCCATGATGATACTGTTGACCGGACGACCGATGGCAGTGGAAAAGTAGCGGAAATGGACTTAGCGGATATTAAAAAACTGGATGCGGGTTCTTGGTTTAATAACGGAAAACCGGACAGAGCAAAAGAGGAGTACGTGGGCATTCAAGTGCCGACCCTTGAGGAAATCTTTACAGCTTTCGGTGACACAACCAATTATTACATTGAAACCAAGCAGCCGGATAAAAGTGAAGGAATGGAAGAGGCCTTGCTGGAATTGCTCGATCAATATGGATTGTTGGAAGCGTCTCTCCCGAAAGGTCATGTAATTGTACAGTCTTTTAGCACAGACAGTTTAAAAAAGATTCACGAATTGGACGACGATATACCACTCATACAATTGATAGACAACTTGGAGCAGGAAATCCCTTCCTCTGAGACTTTCAAGTTATATAAGGAATATGCCGTCGGTATTGGAGTCAGTTATAAGAATGCGGACGACGCATATATTGCTGCTGCAAGAAGAGCAGGCTTATTGGTCCACCTTTTTGCTGTCGACAAACTGGCAGAAGGAGAAGAGCTGAAATCCTGGGGAGCAAATGGGATCTTCACGAACGATATTGAAGCTGTTAGCAGTTTAAAATGATGAGTTCTGTGATAGAATATCGCTCCTCTGTGAGCGAAACGATTCTTTCTATACAAAGAATGTGGATAAAAAAATGCCATCTTCCATGAAATCAACCGATTTCGAAGATGGCATTTCATGTTTAGTGAGGGGGAATAAATAGTCATAACTGAGCCGTACACAGGAGCCATCTGACGATATATGCAAAAGTGGTTTGTTGCTTCATTGTAACAAATCTTTTACTTGAGTTTCATATTGTTCTTTTGAAATAGCGCCATCTTGTAAAAGATTAAATAAACTTCTAATTTCTTTTGCTATACCGATCTGGTTCACATTAGTTGTATTTGGATCAGTGTCTTGTTCAGTATTTTCCGTCTCTGAAGATTCTGCTTCAGTTGAAGGAGTATCAACATTAATTGGTGAAGTTGTAAGATAGCCAAGATTAGTTATTCCCAAAGCTAAACTAATTAGCCCATCCTCTCTCTTGTTAGTATTTTTAACTTTTGAAACCAAATAATTTGTTAGATAAAAATGGTGTGTGTTGACGAATCTGTTATGAAATTCATTTGCAGACTTAACAATATCAGCATGCATTTTGATATAAACAGTAGCAATGAAGTCAGTTAAGATTACACTCAATGCTCCAATCGATGCAATTATAAGATTCACAGATGCAGGTCTGTCTATGTTTAGATAAAGCATATAAAATGTTAAAATTATAAAAACAAAGCTTGCTAGAATACTAACTACACCCAATTTAAATATTTTATTACTTTGCATAAGGTTTCCATCATAATACCTTGATAACTCTTTATGATGGTGATCAAATAATTCTTCAGCTTTTTCTTCCGGATTCCAGTCCGTTGTGTCACTTAACTCTAAATCATGACAAACAGAATTAAGTTCTGTTAAGTATGAAGATGGACTATACCTTATTGAAAAAAAAAGTAATAGTATCCCAAATAAAATAATAATCACTCTTGTTAAGCGAGGCTCAGCAAAAATACCGGAAACCAAATCGGTATTATGGATAAAAGCAGCATAAAAAAGAATAAGCAACCCAGCAAATATAAATTTGTTTTGTGTTATTTTATAATCTTCTACTTTTCTTTCTAATTCCTCTTTCTTCTCTTCCAACTCCTTTCTCTTAGTGAGAATTTTGTCTTCTCGACTTACTTTGCTAGCCATAAAAATCCCTCCATATATTTTTTGGAAATATAATTGTAGGAAGTATGCAAAGTAACATATATATTTGAAGTCAATTAACTTTTTCTTCCATTATACTACTAATTTCCTGTTCTTGCTAATGTTTTTTTGACTTTTTTTAGGTTTTTGTATCACAAATCGCGCTTCTACTATTTTAAATAGATAGATAGCAAATAATAAAAACGCGCCCTTGTGAGCGAAACAATTCAATTTATACAAACAGATTGAATAGAGAAAATACCATCTCAAGTGAAATCAATAGATTTCGAAGGTGGTATTTGTATATTTGGTGAGATTAATAAATAGTCATAATTGATCCGTACACAGTGGTTAACCCCTTCAAAAAATCGCGCCCCTGTGAGCGGAACAATTCAACCTATACAAAGAATTTGCATAAAGAAAAGGTCATCTTTAATGAAATCAATAGATTTAGAAGATAGCATTTGCATATTTATTGAGGTTGGTAAATAGTCATAATTGAACCGTACACAGGGGCCATCTGGGAACTGCTAGAAAATTCTTTCATATTGCTCCGTTCTGTTTTAAAAAGGATAAGCTCGAGAACCACCCATGCCATGAAACAGAACCAAAACAAAAACGCGCCTCTGTGAGCGAAACAATTCCACCTATACAAAGAATTTGGATAAAGAAAAGGCCATCTTCCATGAAATCAATGGATTTCTAAGATGGCCATTGTGTATTTATGGAGAGGGATAAATAGTTATAACTGAGCCATACACAGGGAACAACTGGATAATGTTTCCCAGTAAAGCCATCAGAAGAGCAAATGATAAACGTTGCATCACCGGCGGTTCCATATCTTCCACATGCGAATCTTCTTCTGCGTTCTGCGCATAAGTCAGGCAATACATACAATAGGCTATGTTGTTCTCCTCAAACGGCTCTGGCAGCAAGTCCCGAAGCAACTCCCTATCCAGAAAAGCCAGAGCGGGGAGAGTATCGTCCCAGTAGAGTGGAAACGAACTATACGGATACAGCTCCAATCGCTCCACCATCGGCTTTTGGGTTTGAATCGGATTGCGGTGGATATAACTACTGGCAGTGAGCAGACCAAGACGCGAATCGACTTCTTTCGCGAAATAACGCTTTTGGTAGATTCGTTCAATGTGGCGATAACGCTTGGCATAAGACATGGAATACCGGCGATTGACCAGACCCATGATTTTATGAAGGGGATCACGCTCGGCGTTGATCAAAGTGTGATAATGGTTGGTCATAAAACAATAAGCCAAAATTTTAAACGGGTAATCTACATAAATATGTTGAAAGGCCCGCTTGAGCTCAAACATATCTTCTTTTGTTTTAAAAATCGGTTGCCGATGATTGCCGCGCATGATGACATGATAATAAGAATGATGGTGAAACGCTTGTTTTCGTGTCATTCTGCTCTACCTCATTAGCAAACGATACGTTTGAGACGCACTGATTTTCCAACATACGAAACTAGAGGCTCAAGATCAGTCTAGTGCTTAAAAGAGAATTGCTGACTTGTAAGTTTAGGGGGCACTATTTTTGCTCGTTTACGCAATGAACCATCAAGAGTAGGGAGGGATTCTTAATAAAAGATTCGTATCAAAAACCTTGAATTTTCTAGAGGGAACTCAAGACTTTCTTCGATATCAAGATTATTTTATAAAAGCTGAGAATCAAACATCTTCACTAGCTGACTTAGAGTATGTCTCCTCCCTGAATCCTCCTGGAGAACAGCCGACTCTTTTCTTGAACACTTGATGGAAATACCTAACTTCCGGATAGCCTATCTGCTGGGCAATTTCGGTGGTTTTTAAATTGGTGTAAGTAAGCAACTCCTTGGCTTTGGCGATTCGCTTTTCAGTGATGAAGTCGACAAAGTTCATGCCGGTGTATTGTTTGAAGACTTTGCTGAAATTGCTGTTGCTCATATGCAATTCTTTCGCGAATTCGGTTTGGTTTAAGGGCATTTCCAAGTTATCAGAAACAAATTGAATAATGTTCAGAATAGAAGGATCTCTTTTGTTCTCATTGTATAGGTATACTTCCAGACACTGGTCTTGATAAAGAGGAAGGGAAGCAGCGGTGGCCTGCAGATACAGACTATAGAGCTGCTCAATCTCTTCAGAGAATGAGCCGGTTTTTATGATTCCTTTAAAACCACTTTGTTGTAGAAAATTTGTTTGATCGGAAATCAACTGTTTCCAGTGTTCTTCATTTTCGAGCTGATAAAAGAAAAGAATAGTTGCTGATTCTTTGGTTTTAATAGATAAGAAATTCTCAAATTCAATTTTGGGTAAGTTGCCTTCTTTATGGTAGATAATCATCGTGCCGTATCCACTTTTAAATTCAGGTTGTTGTTTCAGCTGTTCAAATTTATCGGTGCTTGGACTGGCGATCAGCGATTCGAGAAGAAGAGGAAGACCGCTATCAAATGTTTCTTTGGCCATCATCAATTCCTGCGAAGCTGTTAGCATCACTCGTTTCAACTCATGGAAGTCAGTCGGTTTCAACAAGTAATCGGAAACGCCCAACCGCAAAGCTTTTTGGGCGTAGCTGAATTCATCGTGTCCGCTCAGAAGGACAATTCTCATGGATGGATACTGCTGTTTGCAGACTTCAATCAGTTCTAACCCATTCATTTTTGGCATCCGGATGTCCGTCAGAAGAATATCAACTGTAAGCTTCTTCAAGATTTCCAATGCTTCATAGCCGTTTTTAGCGGTACCCACAACTTCAATGTTCCATTCATTCCACGGAACCGTCTTCTCCAATCCTTCGCGAATCATCCATTCATCGTCCACAATCAATAGTTTATGCATAGCTATTCCCTTCCTTAACATGATCAGGTATGAATATTTCGATACGTGTTCCTTTACCCGGTTCGGTACTGAGTGACCAAGTAAAATGCTCGCCGTAGCTTAAGTATAGACGTCGCCGTACATTTTCAATGCCGATTCCCAATGTTTCAAAGGAAGTTGCTTCAACCATATCAGCAGAGATCAATGCAAACGTTTCCGGGTCGACGCCAACGCCGTCGTCCTCAATCAAAATCTGCATGCCTGAAGCTTCGGCGCGAAGTCGGATGTGGATTGTTCCTTCTTCTGTTTTCGATTCCATGCCATGGACGATGGCATTTTCCACCAGTGGCTGAATAATCAACGCGGGAATCAGCCGTTCCATGACCTCTTCATCAATATCGACTTGGCTGGTGAATTTGTCTCGATAGCGAAATTCCTGGATGGTCAAATAATTTTGTAGCTGCTTTAAGTCTTCTTTGACAGTGACCATATTGTTTCCTTTCCGAATGGAATAGCGCAGGATATCGCCGAGAGAAACGACAATTTTGCTGATGTCGGAAGAGCCATTCAAACGGGCTAGCCAATTGACTGTTTCGAGCGTATTGTAAAGGAAATGAGGGTTAATTTGGGCACGTAAAGCTTTTATTTCGGATTCTTGCAGACGCAATTGTTTTTCGTAGCTGTCTTGAAGCAGACTTTTTAGCCGACTTAACATGCGGTTGAAGCGTAGTCCGAAAATGCCGATGTCATCATTGTATTTAGAAGAGAACCGGATATTAAGATTTCCTTTTTCGACTTCATTCATTAAAAACATCAATTTGTACAACGGCCGTGTAACGGTCTTTGACAAGTAATAGGCGAGCCAGGCAGAAATGATGATGCCAATCAAGGCGAAATTCCATGTCAGGTTAAAGATTAAGTTGTCTTGTTGCTCGACTGTCTTTAATGGGATGATGCTTAAAAGCTTGAACTCGGCGTCATCCGATGTGTAATAGCTGAGGATAGAAGGCTTGTCTTTCCAAGTGATATCCATAAATCCACTGTCTCCAGACAAAGTTCTATCGAGCGCGGCAAGGTCCACTGCATCAGCTGATTCGTTGACAGAAGGGACGCTTGTGACTAAATAGCCCTGCTTATCCAGTAGGTAGAATTGTTCCTTCGCGTTGACCTCACTCGGTTTATAAAGAGAAGCGAAAGACATATCTTTTACGTCAATCATGACATATCCGAGCTTTTCATTGGTTTTCGGATCAATGATGCTGCGTCCGGCCGTTAAGACGACGTCCTTTTTTTCAAATGAACTGACGGAGTAGTTCGTGTCCCATGCTAAAGAGCCTTTGGCTTGCTGCGCCTTTCTGAAAATTCCCCAATTTTCTCGTATGTCATTATAAGCAGAAGGTAAGTACTCGTCGGAAAAATAGCGGTCTCCGTTTAGGCCAATCAAATAGATGTTAACGTCCCACTTCTTCACACTCAGGACTATATCGAATAGGTCGTTGACGGTTTCATAGTCTGCGTTCTTTTTTAAGGGCGTCTTATCATCAATCGAAAGGATCTCTCTAACTTGGTCGTCCTTCGTAAAGAACAGGGACATTTGTTCAATGTCCTGTAAAAAATACATCAATTGATTATTTACAGAAGACAGCCGTTCCTGCTCTTTTTGGCTCAACTCTTCCTGAAGTATTCCAGATATATATTGATACGAAAAAAACCCCAATAATAATAAAGGGATTAGGGAAGTGAGCAAAATGACAATAATCAGTTTTGAACGGAGGTTTACACTTAAGATTTTTTTGTAAATCGAAGCCACCCACTATTGGAAAAAATTTATACAGCATTGGAAAAAATACGTATTGTATCCGTTTACACTGCTTGCTATTGTCATAAGTGTATCATATTTAATTAATCCAAAGGGGGATTCACATGAAGAAAGTTCTTACTATTCTGTTATTTTTTTCATTGTTATTTACAATTGCAGCGTGCGGTTCCGATGAAAACGAAAGTGAAGCGACAGATTCGAAAACACTGTCTGTCTATTCTCCGCATCAAAGTGAAATCATTAATCCAATCGTAAAGGAATTTCAGGATAGAACCGGTATTAAAGTAGAATTGGTGCAAGGAGGGACCGGCGAATTATTAAGTCGTGTTTCTGCTGAAGCCAAAAATCCAGGAGCGGATATTTTCTGGGGTGGAGGGGCCGAGTCGTTGGAAGCATTCGGTGAAAATTTCGAACCCTATATTACAAAAGAAGACGAGATGATCCCGGATGTATTCAAAAGTGAAACGGGTGTCTGGACCGGGTTCTCTGCTTTGCCAATGGTCATCATGTACAACGAGGATATGGTTGAGGAATCAGATGTGCCGGCAAGTTGGGAAGCCTTGATAGACGAAAAATGGAAAGGCAAAATTGCTTTTACTGATCCAAACAAATCCGGTTCATCTTATACACAGTTGGTTACAATGCTGACAGCTTATGAAGATGATGGAGATAATGGCTGGAACTTTGTCAATGACTTTGTCGCAAACCTGGACGGGACCATCCTTTCGGGCTCCAGTATGGTGCCGAAGGGCGTAGCAGATGGGGAATTTCCAGTGGGCATCACACTTGAAGAAGCCGCTTACCGTTATATTGCGGGAGGCGCACCGGTGAATGTTACGTACCCGGAAGAAGGGACTTCTGCAGTACCTGATGGTGTGGCTTTAGTGAAGGAAGCGAAAAACACAGAAAACGCTCAAGAATTCATCGACTTTTTAGTCAGTAAAGAAGTTCAAGAAATGATCGTAGAGGACTTCAGCAGACGCGCAATCCGCGATGACGTAGATCCACCGGAAGGTTTGAGGGCTTTTGATGAAATTCCGTTAGTGGAATATGATTTCCAGTGGTCTGCAGACAACAAAGAAAAAGTGATGGATAAATTTCATCAAATCATGATTTCTCAATAAGTAAAAAATTAACAAGGAATTAAGATGAATTGATCTTAATTCCTTTCCTGTAAGGAGGGACTTCTATGCAACATATCAAAATACAGAATGTAAGCAAATTGTTCGGCGAAGCAAGAGCAATCGATCATGTGGACATTGTCATTGAGCAAGGGGAATTCTTTACATTGCTGGGTCCAAGCGGATGCGGCAAAACAACCTTGCTCCGGACTTTAGCCGGGTTTTACCAGCAGGATGAAGGCGATCTATACTTCGACAAAGTCAATATCAACCGGACACCCGCCCACAAACGGAATATCGGTATGGTGTTTCAGAATTATGCCATCTTTCCCCATATGACTGTATTTGAGAATGTAGCTTATGGACTAAAAGCCAGGAAAGTGAAAAAAGATCAGATCGACATTCGGGTGACCGAAGCTCTGGACATGGTGGAATTGACCCATTTGAAAGACCGCTCACCTTCACAATTGAGTGGTGGGCAACAACAACGGGTTGCGTTGGCAAGAGCCATTGTCATTCATCCAGGCTTGTTGCTGATGGATGAGCCACTTTCGAACTTGGACGCTAAACTTCGTGTCAAAATGCGCGAAGATATTCGGCGGCTTCAAAAGGATTTGGATATCACCACGATTTACGTTACTCATGATCAGGAAGAGGCTTTAGCGGTATCAGACCGGATTGCGGTGATGAAAGACGGGAAAGTGCAGCAGATCGGAAGACCGTATGAAATCTATTTGACCCCCAGCAATAAATTCGTCGCCAGTTTCATTGGCAGTACGAATTTCCTGACTGGCCATGTATCGGATGGAAAAGAGCTTAAAAACACAGAAATCCAGGTTGAAGGGATTCAGTTGTCGCGTGTTTTCAACCGTGATTATGCGGGTGAAGTCATTTACTCAATCCGCCCGGAGCAAGTCCGTTTAAGCGATTTAAAACATGTGCGCACGTCGAAAACAATTACTGGCAAAATCAAGGAAGCGAGTTTTCTCGGTCAGACCGTCACATATAAAGTTGAACTAGCTACAGGCACAGTCATTGATGTCCATGAGTATTCCGTTAGTTTTCATAACTTGAGAAGAGAAGGTGACATCGTAGCAGTCGATTTGAACCCAGAGCAATCTGTTGTATTCGATGTGAGTGGGGAGGAAGTGCTGAATGAGTGTGATAACAGAGAAAAAGCAGAAGTCCTCCCTGTTTAGCATCCGACTTGATTTTTGGAATTTCGTCACCATTATGGCATTTATTTTAATCGGGTTTTTCCTGGTATATCCATTGTTCAATATTTTCATCAATAGTTTTTGGGTAGATGGCAGCTTGACCTTCGAAAACTATAAAGAATTCTTTTCATACAAATATTATTACTCGGCGTTGCTGAACAGTTTTATCGTTTCTACTGCTGCGACATTTTTTGCCTGCTGTATCGGAATTCCTATAGCTTATATCATGTCGCGCTTTAACATTCCCTTTAAAGGCATCTTTAATATGTTGATTATTCTCACGTTATTGTCTCCGCCGTTTATCGGCGCTTATTCATGGATCATCATGCTTGGAAACAACGGATTTATCACCAATCTGTTTGCGAATATTGGAATTGATATTCCCTCCATCTATGGACTTCACGGAATGGTATGGGTGTTCAGCCTTCAATTTTATCCGCATATTTATTTGTATGTATCAGGTGCATTGAAGACTATTGACACTTCATTGGAAGAAGCATCCGAAAGTTTGGGCATATCCGGCTGGAGACGGATCCGTAAAGTTACTTTGCCATTAATTTTTCCGACAGTTTCCACTGGGGCACTGATGGTCTTCATGGCATCTTTTGCAGACTTTGGGACACCGTTGTTGATCGGTCAAGGAATCAACGTTCTGCCTGTTTTAGCATATGAGCAGTTCATCAGTGAATTGGGATCGAACCCAGCCATGGCCAGCACATTGAGTATGATTTTGCTCACAGTGACAACGTTGGTGCTATTCTTTCAACGGCACATCGTCTCGAAAAAAACGTATACGATGAGCGCGTTGAGACCACCGACCGTGATCAAGTTAAGTCCGGTCAAGCGGCTGTTAGCTACATTGCTGGTGTTGGGTATTGTGACATTGTCAATCATTCCACAAGCGACCGTCATTGTGACGTCCTTCATTAAACGCAACGGGCCGGTTTTTGTAGGTGAATTTAGTTTGGACAGTTATCGGGAAGTTCTTTACAAGGTGCCGGAAGCGATTACGAATACATTTTTATATGCCAGCATCGCTATTGTATTCATGGTAATTGCAGGTTTATTATTATCATATGTAGTCGTTCGCAGAAAATCCAAATTAACTTCGCTGCTCGATACCTTGATTATGATTCCGTATGTGGTGCCTGGAACCGTACTCGGCATTAGTCTGGTTATCGCCTTTAACGAACCGCCGATTGAGCTTACGGGAACATGGATCATTTTGGTCATTTCTTATATTATCAGGAAGTTACCTTATACGATGCGTTCCAGTACCGCAATCCTTTACCAAATTGACCGAAGTGTAGAAGAAGCTTCAATCAGTCTCGGAGTTCCACCAATGAAGACGTTCTTCAAAACGACAGCTATATTGATGATACCGGGTGTCATTTCGGGGGCAATCCTTAGCTGGGTGACGACAATCAATGAGCTTAGTTCCACCATTATTCTGTATTACGGAGCAACGGCGACAATTACCGTATCCATCTACAGTGAAGTATTCACTGCAAACTTTGGGACTGCAGCCGCACTGGCTTCGATTTTGTCTTTGGCTACCATCATTTCCTTGATAATCATCAAACTCCTGTCAGGAGGAAAAGAAATCAATATTTAAAAAACCGATGAAATAGGAGCGGTTGTCATGAAGTTAAAGGTATTCTTAATTGTTTCGATCCTCATTATGGTCCTTAGTGTCTCGTATATTATCAGCATGCTGAACCAGGATTTTGTATTGAGTCAAGAAACAAAATACGAAGCAACACTCAATGTCTGGACAACCACTCCTGAATTATCGGTGATTCTTAAACAATTCCAAGGAGAAACGAATATACAAATGAACATCAAGCAGTTTCAGAATTCAGAATTACTTATGGAAGAATTGGAATTAACGAAATTGAACAATAAATTTCCTGAATTGGTGGAAATTCCAGCAAATTATGGCATTGCCAACATGAAGAGTGATTACAACATTCAACCAATTGATGGATTTATGGAAAAAGATCTATTCCACACTGCTGCCCGTGAACTCTTCAGTGAAAAAGCTGAATTGTATGCATTTCCATTGGGTATTGAAATTCCAGTTTTGTATTACAACAAAACCCTGTTGACGGACGAGATCAAAAAAGAAGCATTTCCCTTTCAAGAAAAACAAACAGTAGAACAGTTCAAAGCCTTCCAAGACAAGAAAAATAAGGGGAATTCAAACAAGCAGTTTTGGATGTTCCATTTTGATGAACAGGTTTCTTGGTACTGGGATTCTTATAGCCTTTCGCGCGGAGCAAGTAATACGCTGCAATTAGAAGATTCGTGGAGCATGCTGTATGATCAATACGAACTGGTGCCACCGTTTGACAGTCCAATGGCAATCACTCGATTTGTCAATTCGCAAGTTGGCGCACTGATTAGTAATTCCAAACACATCTACACTATCCAGCAATTGATCGGTAACCGTTTTGAATTTGAAGCACAACCTTTTCGTAAAGAGTCCAACGATCGAATTTTGATATCTGGAAAAGGGCTTGCGGTTACAGGTAACCCCGAAACGGATCCTGCTGACCTCGAACAATTATTCCGATTTCTGGATTCGCAGGAAATTCAGCTGCAGTTGTTAAGTGCCACGGGAATATTACCAGCCCAAAAAGAGTTATTAGAGAACGCGGCTTTTATTCGGAAGTTGCCTATGGCGAAGTATTTATTGCCTTTAGCTAAAGAAAATCCATATTTTACCGGCACTACAGATGAAAGAAAGCTGCAGCGTGAGAGTTGAGGAGGCGGAATGATGAAGATTATTGAACAGCATCTCCAATCCAAGACAGGAAACAACGAATTATGTGAAGATATCTATATTTGCAATGACAAGTTTGCGGCCGTCATCGATGGAGCAAGCAACGTCTCTGGTGAATTGTTCGCTGGCAAAACGCCAGGACAGTGGGCGGCGATCACTATAAAAGAGGCAATTTCGAAACTGTCAGGTGAAGAACAGATTGATGACATCGTTCTTGCAATCAATCAAAAATACGAAACCTTGTATAAAAATTTGGAGATTGAAGAAAGAATTTTAATCGAACCTTATATCCGGCCGAGCGCATCGATGATTGTATTCAGCAAGCACCACCGGAAAGTTTGGATAATTGGAGATTGCCAATGTTATTTCAATGGGGTCTTGCACCAAAATTTGAAACACGTCGATAAAGTATTTGAAGAAGTCCGAAGCATCGTTCTCCAAGCAGAATTGGTAAATGGAGGCATAGTTGAGGATTTTCTCGACAAAGATGTGGGCTTCGAATTGATTAAACCTTTAATCCAAAAACAATACAATTTCCAGAATGGAAATCCAGAGAGCCACCTTAGTTACGCTGTAGTAAACGGATTTCCGATTCCAAATGCTTTGATTAAAATTATAGATGTTCCTGAAGATGTAGAATATATTTCTTTAGCTACAGACGGCTACCCCAAGATCTTTTCCACCCTGGCAGAAACGGAAGCAGAGCTACAGCGACTACTTGAAATTGATCCCTTGTGCATTAAAGAGAATATTGGGACCAAAGCGAAGTTGAAGGGAAATTGTTCTTATGATGACCGGACTTATATTAAAGTGGAGATATGAGGAGTTCTGATTGCATAGTAGAGTAACTGCCATTTAAACGAAGAAAATAATTGGATAAAAGCATTAAACTCCAATGATAGTGAGTTTGATGCTTTTTGCTGTTATTCTATGTATCTTCTATTCGTCAGACGTAAGTCTATATTTTTTTTATTATTGCTTTATTTGAAGAATGTTTAGAAGTGGCAGCTAAGAGATATTTTGAGCTAATGTCTTTAAATGATCTATACAGGATGAATAGAGAATATCCTGATAGATTGACTCAATTGTTAAATGATTAAAATAAGCAAAAAAGCGTTCCGTGGAAAAATACTACACAATTTCGACAATTGCATGACAAAGAAACTCCATTCCTGTGAACACAAGGTTCCAGAGGATGGGGTTTTATTATTTATGCAGGAAGTGGAATTGTGAAGTCCTATGGGAGTAAGAATAAACTGTGGTTTACTAAGAAAAAGATATTCAAGTAGGGGGGAAATGCTTCTATACGGGATGTTGCAATTTTTTACTGAATAGAAAAATATGTTAATTAGGTTCTATTACCTATTCTTATTAATTAGGCATAAAGTATAATATAAAAGGAAATATAGAACATTTCGATAAGGTCCATTAATCCGAGGGAGATAAACCAATGAAAAAGACAATGAAGGCTGTATCTGCATTAACAATTGCTGCATTACTATCCAGTACGATAGGACAGAATGTATATGCAGAAAAGGGATCGGAGCCACCTGCTACACAAGAGGTAGAGACAGACCAAGTGATTGTTACATTTAAAGAAGACGTAACTGTTGAAGAGACTGGATTAGACATAGTCGGCGTAGATACAGTTGAAACTGAAGAAATTGCGACGTTAAAAGTTCCAGAAGGAGAAACTTTAGATACATATATAGAAGAGTTAGAAGCACGACCGGATATTGAACGTGTAGAGCCGGATCACCTAGTACAACTCACCTACACGCCAAATGATCCTTATTTTCATTACTATCAATACCATCACAAAAATATAGAGGTTGAAAGAGCTTGGGACAAAACGAAGGGGTCTTCCGATGTTGTGGTAGCAGTATTGGATCAAGGTTTTGATGTTAACCATTCAGATTTGGTAAATCAAATTGTTTCGCCTTCATTTACTTCAAATACAGGACTTAGTATCGATAATCACGGAACACACGTTGCGGGTATTATTGGAAGTTCAATGGATAATGGAGTGTTTGGTACCGGAGTTGCACCTCGTACGAGCATTATGCCAATTGATGTTTTTGAAGGAGAATTTGCCTATACATCTGACATAGTAGAAGGTATCTACCAAGCGGTATCAGCAGGGGCTGACATTATCAATATGAGCATTGGAAGTTATTATTACGATTATTATTTCAACAATGCAGTTCAATACGCTTATCAAAGCGGGGTTGTAATTATTGCCGCTGCTGGAAATGGTTCAACGACTAGTAGTCATTATCCATCTTCTTACGAAAATGTAATTTCTGTTGGATCTACAGATTCTTATGATCAGCTATCCTATTTCTCTAATTACGGAAATGATATTGATATCGTAGCACCTGGCAGTTCCATCTATTCAACTATGCCATATAACAATATTGGTATTATGAGTGGGACTTCGATGGCATCACCAGTCGTGGCAGGGGTAGCAGCATTAATCTTAGCAAATGAGCCAAACTTAACAAATGAAGAAGTAGCTAATCGCCTATTTAGTACAGCAAAAGATATCGGCTCGTATGGAAAAGATTACTATTTTGGTAATGGATTAGTAAATGCTAAACAGGCATTAGAGATTATAGATTACGCTGCGCCGGTAGTTAATCCTATTCAAGATTATTCAACTAGTGTTCGAGGTTATTTACCTTACAGAATCGACTACGCTACAATTCTAGTGCGCAATCAATCGGGAACTGTTATTGGTTCATCAGGCTATTATCATAGTTACGATTGGAGCTATACTAATTTTGATGTGGACATTCCCAAACAAGCCGCTGGAACTGTATTATATGTTTCTGTAATCGATCACCTTAATAATGAAAGTCAAGCAGTAGAAATGGTCGTTACAGATAATACAGCTCCAGAAAAGCCAATAGTTTACGAAGTTACCGATCAATCTACGTCGATTTCAGGAACTGGAGAGCCAGGAGCATTAGTTTCGGTTTATGTGAACGACACAATCTATTACACATACTGGATCGACAAAAATGGGGATTTCACCATTCCAATTAATCTTTTAACAGCAGGAGTAAAGTTAAAGCTCAATGTTACGGATCATGCAGGAAATGTAGGCAAGTTTACAGACATCACTGTAAAAGATGCGACTGCTCCTGCAAAACCTTTAGTAAATGAAGTAAATGAAAACACCATAAAAGTTACGGGTAATGCAGAAGCGGGTTCGCTTGTAACAGTAAAAGCAAAGGATGTTGTATTAGGTGAAGCTATTGCAGATGGCAATAGACAGTATTCAATTAGCATGGCGAAACAAAAAGCAGGGACAATCCTATTTGTATATTCTACTGACGAGGCAGGAAATGTTAGTGAATATACAGAGCTAAAAGTGAAAGATACAGAAGCTCCAGCGATGCCAACTGTAGAGAAAGTAACAGACAAGTCGACAAGTGTTAAAGGAACTGCAGAAGCCAAGTCATTTGTTTCAGTAAAAGTTGGGGGGACCGAGGTTGGGAAATCAACTGCTAGCACTACTGGTAGTTTTGATGTCGCGATTACTAAACAAAAAGCGGGAACAAAATTGAGTGTGACTGCAACTGATAACGATGGGAACGTTAGTGCAGCAAAAGATATAACAGTTTTGGATGTAACACCGCCTGCTACACCAACTGTGAATAAAGTAACCGACAAATCAACAGAAGTTGCGGGTACCAGTGAAATAAATGCAACCATTGTCGTTAAATCCAATGCGGAAGAATTAGGAACTGCGAAAGTTTCTGCGGATGGCAAATATAAAGTAATGATTGATACGCAAAAAGCTGGAGCGAAAATTCAAGTGACAGCAACAGACACAGCTGGAAATTCAAGCATTACAAAAGAAGTAATCGTTATAGATGCGACAGCTCCAATGGCACCATCTGTCAATGATGTAACAGACAAATCAACAGCCATTACAGGGACAGCAGAAATAGCATCACTCGTTTCTGTAAAAGCAGGAGAAAGTGAATTAGGCATAGCAACAGCTGATGCTGATGGCAAATTTTCAATTGCTATTGCGAAACAAAAAGCTGATACGAAACTTGAAATAACTGCTACGGATGCTGCAGGTAACAGTAGTGTAGTGAAGGAAATCATAGTATTAGATGCAACGGCACCAAACGCGCCAACAGTTAACAAAATAACAGACAAGACGACAATTGTAACTGGAACTGGAGAAGTAAATTCAGTAATTACTATTAAGTCTGGTAGTACGAAATTAAGATCAGCAATTGTGTCTGCCAGTGGTGAATATCAGGCAACTATTGCTACACAAAAAGCAGGAACAAAAATTCAAGTGACCGCGACAGACGATGCTGGAAATACAAGTGCAATAAAAGAAGTAACGGTATTAGATGCAACAGCGCCACTAGTGCCAATGGTAGACAAAGTTACAGATGTATCGACAGCAATTACAGGAACTGCTGAGGCGGAATCCTTAGTTACAGTCAAAGTAGGAGAAGCTGAATTAGGAAAAACCACAGCGGATCCTAATGGCAAATTTTCAATTGCTATTGCGAAGCAAAAAGCTGATACAAAACTCACAATAACGGCAAAAGATGCGACAGGGAATAGTAGTGAAGTGAAAGAGATAATCGTTTTAGATGTAACGCCACCAGCTACGCCGACAACCGATAAAGTATCAGACAGAGACACTAGTGTACATGGAATCGGAGAAGTTGGCTCTAGAATCTCAATCATAGTAGGAACGAATGAAATAGGGACAGCGATAGTAGATAAAGCAGGAAACTACGAAGTTAGCATTCCGAAACAAAAAGCGAATACAAAGCTTAAAGTAATGGCTACGGATAAAGCAGGAAATATCAGTGGTATAGAAGAAATAATCGTAATTGATGAAACTGCACCATTATTGCTGAATGTACGAGAAGTAACCGATCAATCAATAACAGTAAGTGGAGTTACCGAAGCAGGTTCATTAATTAGCGTGAAAGTTTCGGACAAAGAAATCGGGAAAATCATTGCGAACAGCAACGGTGAGTTTTCAGTAACGATTCCGAAACAAAAAGTTGGAACAAAGCTAAGTTTGACTGCAACCGATGAAGTCGGGAATGTCAGTGAAGTGAAAGTTCTAACAGTTCTAGATGGAACAGCTCCATCATCTCCAGTCGTTAACGAAGTAACCGATAAAACGGCAGTGATTACGGGAACTGCAGAAGCAGAATCAACTGTAACGGTAACAGCGAACAAAGTGTTATTAGGTAAAGCAACAGCTGCCTTAAATGGCAGTTACTCGGTCAAAATTGTGATGCAAAAAGCAGGGACTAGCCTCTCTGTAATTGCTACAGATACAGCTGGAAACAAGAGCGGGATTAAGACTGTGAAAGTAATAGATAAAACGCCACCTGCCACTCCAAGCGTCAATGCTGTTGGAGACAACGCGACTATTGTAAGTGGGAAAGTGGAAACAGGTGCAAAAGTCTATGCGTACGTCGGAAGTAAGAAACTGGGAGAAGCAACATCGAAAAATGGCGCGTATTCGATCAAAATAGCTAAGCAAAAGGCTGGAACTGTGATTACTGTCTACGCAATTGATCTCGCTAAAAACAAAAGTGCTATCAGAACGACAAAAGTGGTTGATAAAACAGCACCGAGTGTTCCGACAGTCAACAATGTAACTAGCAAATCGACTACTGTTTCCGGAAAAGGCGAGAAAGCGGCGACCGTCTTAATCTATAATGGGAAAAAGAAAGTCGGTCAAGGAACTGTTGACAGTAAAGGAAACTTTAAAGTTAAAATTAGTGCACAGAAAAAAGGTTCTTCTTTAAACATACAGCTTCAAGATAAGGCTGGTAATAAGAGTGGGAGTAAGATTGTGAAAGTGGGGTAAAGGGTAGTTTGTTTTCAAGATTACAGTGGTGGCTATAAAACTGCTGCATTGCTTGCTGATTTAAATTACAATAATAAAAATTATGAATTTAAGGATTACTGATGCTATAAATTCAGTAATAGGTTTAAATACTTAATTAGAATCGAGGAATAATCAAATTGAAAAAAACATTAAGTTTTATCGTCATATTATTTATGTTACTCCCTTTATTTTCAACCATCACAGAAGCCGCAACTGTTCGTGAAGTAAAGAAAACACAGGTTACGGCACAACTTCGAGTCTCGGCAAGTCCGAAGGCGAGTGTTACAAGTACTTTGCCAAAAGGAACTTTAGTAACTCAGCTTCATACGGTTAAAGGCGGATGGTCTTACGTTCAAACAAGCAATAAAAAAGGATATGTAGCGACAAGTTCCCTTATTGTTCCGAGTAGCAAAACTAAAGTTGTGAGTTCGAAAAATGGGGTAGCCATAAAAGAAATCAAGTCAGCAACTTCTAAAACCATATCTACTCTTAAACAAAATGTAATTATAGAAGATTTTGGGTCAGTTGGCGGTGGCTGGTCGCTTGTAAAGTCTGGCAATGTGACAGGTTATGCTAACTCCAAATCATTTACCGTCACAAAGCCGGTTAAAAAGTATACGAATACTAACGTGACACTCCGAGACGCTGCGACTACAAATGGAAAGAAAATAGGTTCTCTAAGCAAGAACAAAGAAGTCTATGTTCATTCACAAAAATCGAACTGGTCTTATGTAACAAGTGGTTCGATGAAAGGCTATGCACCTTCTAGTCAATTTTCAGCAAAAAAACAAGAAACAACAGCACAAACAGTAAACTCGTTTACTGACTTACGACCGTCAAAAATCAAATGGATGAAATACTATTTTGATGGAGATGTTTTACAAGGTAATGTTCAGGCTTACGTTGAAAATAAAGAGTATAGCTATATAGTACCTTCTATTTACATGTCATTTTCACCAAAAAGTTTTCAGATGGGAGCTCCAGAAACTGATTTTATATGGACAAATATTCCTGCACCATTAACTCAAAATAAAGCTGTTGCACTCTATGATTTTGACTGGAATACGTATAAAGATGTTCGAATTGGAAATGCCTACTTACGCAGTACTAAGGAAACAGTTACGACGCCTGCAGGAACATTTAAAAATGTTGTGCATATTGAAGAAAAAATTAATGATATATCTTTTACGATTCACTCTTATTTTGCACCAGGTTATGGATTGATTAAAGTAAAAGATTCTAAAAACCGACTCTTCTATGAATTACGTAGTTATAAATAGTAAAGGGTAAAAAGTTTGATCTATACAAAGAGATTGCATAAAGAAAATGCCACCTTCGAAATCAACCGATTTCGAAGGTGGCATTTGTCTATTTAGGAAGTGTCTTACTCAACGCCTACCGTTATGCTTCGACTTTCAAATCTTTCAACATGGGGAGTTAATTGAAAGCAAGAAAAGGTCTCTTTCTTATTATTGTAGTTATTTTAATATTTAGATATATTTAAATTATGAAGCCTTGAAATAATAATATATAAATTTCCTTGATTTTCTTATATATTTTTCAATATTTAGGTTTACTTCCCTTTTAAATAGGGGAAAAATCTATATCTTGAAATAGTATTGAGGGGGAAGTTCGTTGGAGCAATTTTTGCAGGGGATTGCTGATTTTTCAGCTTGGTTATGGGGGATTCCACTCATTGCCGTGTTGCTTGTATCAGGTCTTTACATGACAGTTAAACTTGGCTTTTTTCAATTTCGTTATTTTGGTTACATTGTTGGACAAACTTTCGGCAGTGTCTTTAAAAAGCCAAAAGGAGAAGGGACAGTTACTCCTTTTCAGGCGCTGACATCGGCTTTATCTTCGACGATCGGAGCGGCTAATATTGTTGGTGTACCGGCGGCGATTATGTTTGGTGGACCTGGCGCTGTTTTTTGGATGTGGGTCATTGCGTTAATTGGGATGGCGCTTAAGTTTTCGGAGAGCGTTCTCGCTGTGGAGTACCGTGAGAAAAATAGCGTGGGCGAATTTGTTGGTGGCCCCATGTATTACATGACTAAAGGCTTGAACATGAAATGGTTAGGGATTTGGTTTTCATTTGCGTTAATGATTGAATTGGTACCAAGTATCATGGTGCAAGGAAATTCTATCGCAATGACAGTTGAAGAAACATTTGCAATTCCGGCGTTATGGACGGGAATTACGACGGCGATCTTAGTGTCGGTCGTGGTCTTTGGTGGCATTAAGCGCATTGGGAAAGTAACGGAAATTCTTGTGCCATTTATGGCCTTGTTTTATGTCGGTGGGGCTTTAGTTATTCTGCTGATGAATGTTAAAGCTGTTCCAGAGTTTTTCATGCTGATTTTTAACAATGCCTTTTCTCCTGTACCGGTTATGGGTGGGTTTGCAGGTGCAGCGATTGTAGAAGTTATTCGCTGGGGATTTGCGCGTGGTCTTTATTCGAACTAAGCGGGGCTGGGTACAGCACCTATTGCTCACGCAGCTGCAATGACGGATCACCCTGTACGACAAGGGTTTTGGGCAGTCATTGGTGTGGTTGTTGATACGCTAATTGTTTGTACAGCTACGGCTTTTGTTGTGTTGTCCTCAGGCGTTTGGACAGAAGAAGGCGCTATGGAAAACTCCTCGGCGTTAACGAGTTTAGCTTTTGAATCGTATTTCGGTCAATTTGGCGCGATTCTCGTAACGATTTGTTTGGTTTTCTTTGTGCTATCAACGATTTTTGTCGTTGTGTTTTATGGTGCAAAGCAAGCTGAGTTCTTGTTCGGCACAAAGGCTTCTTACGGTATGCAAGTGGTTTACATTTTGGCGGTTGTGTTAGGAGCTGTTGGGGCAGCAGAAATCATCTGGGGCTTCCTAGACATTATGCTGGCGCTAATTCTAATCCCGAACGTCATTGCCATTTTGCTGTTAAGTAAGAAAGTCAAAGCGTTAACGGTCGAGTTTTTCACATCGGATCAGTATTACAAGAAAGACCAACGTGAGAAAAAAGAGAAAAAGATGGCAGGTTCGTAAGACAAGTTTTAGGAAAGAACTTTTTGGGTTTGATAACAGGACGCTATTGCTGAGAACATGAGGTTCTTGGTGATGGCGTTTTTTTGTTTCCTTTATGGTTTAATCATTTCTGTCAGTATGGTTTCTTCCGTTGATATTACTAGATTTAAAAGCGAAGGCAAATCATAGTTTATCGTAGAAACATTACATGAAAGAAAAACCGGTACCACAATTCAACGTGATTCATGGTACCGGTTTTGGTATCAAAATTCTTGTGAAACTGTTTCGGTGCCTGGCACTCAAAAACTAAACGGAAACACTCGATTTTTTCAATTCTTTCCCTAGTAACTGCGCCAGCTCAAGCATCCCATATTTACCGGCAACCGCTTCAGCATCCGCATTGTAATTCGTATTGGTATTAACGTCGTATGTGAAAATGTCTCCATCGCTATTGCGGATAAATTCAATTCCCGCCACAGCAATTTCGTTGTCGCGAAGAAATTCTTCATATTTTTCAATGATTGAATCATTGAATCCTTCCACGATTTGAAACTTTGGTTTTTCTTCCGTTTGTTCGCCGTCCGGGCACATTAACTCATCAATTCGGCAAGCATCTGCTGGGCATAGTTCAAATCCTTCCGATGTATCCACTTGTACCGCATAGACGAATTTCCCACCGACAAATTCACAGCGCGTGATCAACGGTTCGGGGGCTTGGATGTATTCTTGGATGAGCGTGATGCCGTCAATAGATGGCTCAAAATCTTCGCTGTCTAGGTATTCCTTTAGTGCATCAATAGAATGGAACAAGCGAACCCCAAGTCCTTTACCGGCGCGATTGTGTTTGGTGATAAACGACGGCACATCTAATTTTTCAGCTGCTTTAATAATTTGCGCGCGACCATTTGCGGCAATTGTTTTCGGTGTCCGAATGCCAGCAGCGTTTAGCGCCATATATTGGTTAACTTTGCTGACTTCTAGGCGCAGCGCGCGCGTGCCGTTAAAGACTTTTCTGCCGTGATGCTCGAGCCAAGTGAGCAAAGAGTCAGCCATTTCGGGTGCAAAGCGATGGCCTCGTGTGTGAGAAGATGCACTCATGCGACTGTAAAAGACGCCTTCAGGAGGTGTCTCGTTTAAGTCCACTAATCCTTCATTGATAAACCAATCTTCGTACGGCAATTCTAGTTCGTCTAATCGTTTGAATAAGTGCGTTGTCCATTCTTCGTTTTCATGTATCACATAAATTTTTTCAGTCATAAGTATCCTCCTTCAAGCGTTCCGTTTGTTTAACTAATGGTTTTGAATAGTCATTAGTGATTGGCATCTTTAATCCGTACCTTTTACTAGAAAATTAGACTGTTATAAAATTCACTTAATTTGCGAATAAACCCATTATACAATAAAACCTTTAATTCTTACCAGTAAACTTGGTTTTAATGTTTGTGAGTAAAATATTCTTTAAATAGCGTGCTCAATATGCATTCAAACTATGCTAAATAAGAAAAAATTAAAAAAACCTAGAGACCCTAGTTACATAAGGCTTTGGCCACTAATAAAGCTGTTTAAAAACTGGATGTAATTTGGAAAGAGGCAAAATGTATGTTAACCTTGCTACTTACTCTTTTGTTTAAAGATCATCGAGTATGGATCGTTAAACAATGCCGAACGTTGCGAAACACTGGTGGGGAAATGCATAGATTTAAAGGGAAAACCTCAAATTTGGTTTTAAAATCTATGCAAGCTTATGGGCTCATCACATTTTTAAAATTTGTAAACACGTTTTCACCAGGTCTATTTGGTCTATCACGTTAAATAGAAAATCGTAACAGCGTATCTAATTCGGTAGATTGATAACAATCTTTAATTGGAAACATGCTTAAAATCGACGTTTTCCGTCTTTAGAAAAAAGAGGAGAAATTTTTTATTTAAAATAGGAGATGATAGTTAGTGGAGAAAAAACGAATCGTTGTGAAAATCGGAAGTAGCTCGTTGACGGATTTGAATGGGAAATTGTCAATTAGCAAACTGCGTGGCCATGTAGAAGCATTGGCGCGTTTGAAACAACAAGGCCATGAAGTGGTGTTGATTTCATCTGGTGCAGTTGCTGCAGGATTTAAAAGCATTGGTTATTTATCACGTCCGGACAAAGTGGTTGATAAGCAATCAGCTGCAGCTGTTGGACAAGGATTGTTGTTGCAGGCTTATGCAGACGAATGCAAAAAACACGGCATCGTTGCGGCACAATTGCTACTGACAAAAGATCTATATAAAAATGCAAATGCGACAATTTCGAACTTGCTAGAGCGAGACGTCTTGCCGATCATCAACGAAAATGACTCGGTGTCTGTAAAAGAATTGACCTTTGGAGACAACGACATGTTGTCCGCTTTAGTCAGTAAACTTGTTCATGCCGATTTCTTAATGATTTTGACAGACATAAATGGCATTTACCAAGACAACCCGATGAAAAATCCAGATGCTGAGAAATATACATTCCTCACAGAAGTTCATCAAGAAATGGAAAACGCCGCAACAGCAGAAGGCGCTTCAGGCGTTGGCACTGGCGGAATGAAATCAAAAGTAGAAGCTGCTAAAACCGCATCGGCTTCAGATATCCAAGTGTTTATCGGATCTGGAGAAGGCAGTGAAAAACTAGTCGATATTTTCGAAGGTAAAGGCGACGGCACGTATATCGGGTCACTCGTCGAACCAAAAATATTAGTAACTTTATAAATCGAAAGGGGACAAAGGATGACTGAAACTCTAACTGAAGAACGCATGACAGAAACCGAATTGGTCGATAAAGCACAAAAAGCGAAAAAAGCAGCTTTTCAACTAGCGAAAGCGACAACAGCTGAAAAAGACGAGGCGTTAGAAGCCATTTCCACGCAATTACTAAAAGAGCAAACTTATATATTGGAAGAAAACGCGAAAGACGTAACGGCCGGACGCCAAGCAGGGATGGACGAGTCGTTAGTAGATCGTTTAACGCTAGACGCAGCCCGCTTGAAAGATATGGCAGATGCACTTATCCAATTAACCAAGTTAAATGACCCCATCGGAGAAACCCTCGAAAGCTGGGAGCAGCCCAATGGACTGTCGATGACAAAAATCCGAGTACCGATCGGTGTCGTCGGAATGATCTATGAAGCGCGTCCTAACGTAACCGTTGATGCCTCGAGCCTGTGCTTAAAAACAGGAAATGCAATTGTTTTGCGTGGTAGTTCAACAGCAATCAACTCTAATAAAGCAATTGTTAAAGTTATTCGCCGGGCACTAGAAAACACCCAACTGCCGGTAGAAGCGGTTCAATTGCTAGAAGACACACGCCGAGAAACAGCTTCTCAAATGTTCAAACTGAACGACTATTTGGATGTACTGATTCCACGTGGTGGAGCAAAACTGATCCAAACAGTTGTTCAAAATGCGACAGTTCCTGTACTGGAAACAGGAGCGGGCAATTGCCACGTCTTTATTGATCGAACAGCAGATGTAGAAATGGCAGTCAATATCGGGATCAATGCCAAAACGCAACGTCCTTCTGTCTGCAATTCTTGTGAAAGCATACTGGTGCATAAAGAGTGGGCAGCGGATCATCTAGCTGAGCTGGTAACGGCTTTAGAAAAACACGATGTAAAAATCCACGGAGATGCGACAGTGCAACAAGTGTCTTCGACAATTTCACCAGCTAAAGATGAAGACTGGGCAACAGAATATTTAGGATTTGAAGTGTCCATCAAAGTAGTGGACACAGTCGACGAAGCTGTAGAACACATCAATCACTACGGCACAAAACATTCTGAAGCCATCATTTCAGAGGATGCGCCGAGTGTCGAACAATTCTTCAATGAAATTGATGCCGCAGCTGTATATCATAACGCGTCAACACGCTTTACCGATGGCTACGAATTCGGCTTTGGCGCAGAAATTGGCATCAGCACCCAAAAACTTCACGCACGCGGTCCAATGGGACTGCCTGCACTAACGTCAACGAAATACATTGTTAGAGGGAATGGACAAACGAAATAATTTTGTCATCTCTCTAGTTTGAAAAGGGCTATCCCGTAAAGTCGTATCTACAGACTTTCGAGGATGGCCCTTTTTTGTGTGGATTAAAAATAATTTTTTAAGGCTATAGTACTGAATATAAAAGACTGGTAAACTAAATTAGCTAACAATATATGGATTTTTTGTTGTGGAGTTAGCAACGGGAAATAGGAGGAATAGACGATGAAAAAAATCGGTTTTGCCATCATGTCGTTGATGGTTGTTATTAGTTTCACAGTCAGCGCAGCACCTATGCCAACTGATGCAGCAGCAGTAAAAGTAAAAACATATGAAAACTGTACGGCCATTAACAAAGTATATAAAGGCGGTATTGCCCGTAATTCGAAAGTAAAGAACAAAGGCGGCAAGACAAAACATAAGCCATTTGTTTCTCAAGCTTTGTATGACGCGAATAAAAAGAGTGATCGCGATAAAGATTTGATTGCTTGTGAGAAGTAGGAATTTGTATATAAAAAAATGCCTACTAACTAACGT